>CAXNJA010000004.1:0-52050 GCA_964202555.1 Mycobacterium sp. | reverse complement strand
GCCACCGCGGCGTGGTTCATACTGAGTGCAACTAGATCAGGACAGGCGGCACACGATGACGAGGCTGGACACCGTCGAACGGGCGGTTGCCGACATCGCAGCGGGTCGGGCCGTCGTCGTCATCGACGACGAGGACCGCGAGAACGAGGGCGACCTCATCTTCGCCGCCGAGAAAGCCACCCCCGAACTGGTGGCCTTCATGGTCCGCTACACCTCGGGCTATCTGTGTGTCCCGTTGGAGGGCGCGATCTGCGACCGGCTCGGACTGCTGCCCATGTATGCGGTGAATCAGGACAAGCATGGAACCGCCTACACCGTCACCGTCGACGCCAGAGTGGGTGTGGGGACGGGAATCTCCGCATCAGACCGGGCCACCACGATGCGACTGCTGGCCGACCCGTCCAGTGGCATCGACGACTTCACCAAACCCGGACACGTGGTGCCGTTGCGCGCCAAGGACGGCGGTGTGCTGCGCCGCCCCGGTCACACCGAGGCCGCCGTGGACCTGTCCCGGATGGCCGGCCTGCAACCGGCCGGCACGATCTGCGAGATCGTCAGCCAGAAGGACGAGGGCGCGATGGCCCAGACCGACGAGCTGCGGATCTTCGCCGACGAACACGGGCTGGCGTTGATTTCCATCGCCGACCTCATCGAATACCGGCGCAAGCATGAAAAACATGTCGAACGCATCGCTGAGGCCCGGATTCCGACCCGGCACGGCGAATTCCGCGCGGTCGGCTACACCAACATCTACGACCAGGTCGAGCATGTCGCACTGGTTCGCGGCGACATCGCGGGGCCGGAGCGCGACGGCCGCGATGTGCTGGTCCGGGTGCACTCCGAATGCCTGACCGGCGACGTATTCGGATCCCGTCGGTGCGACTGCGGCCCGCAATTGGACGCCGCGATGGAGATGGTCGCCCGGGAGGGCCGCGGGGTGGTGCTCTACATGCGCGGGCACGAAGGCCGTGGCATCGGTCTGATGCATAAACTGCAGGCCTACCAGTTGCAGGACGCCGGTGCCGACACCGTCGACGCCAACCTCGAACTCGGCCTGCCCGCCGATGCCCGCGACTACGGGATCGGCGCGCAGATCCTGGTCGACCTGGGTGTGCGGACCATGCGGTTGCTGACCAACAACCCGGCGAAACGGGTCGGACTGGACGGCTACGGACTGCAGGTCGTCGAACGGGTGCCGTTGCCGGTGCGCGCCAACGCCGAGAACATCCGCTACCTCAAGACCAAACGTGACCGGATGGGCCACGACCTGGCCGGCCTGGAAGACCTCGACCTCGGCGACGCAGTCGGGTTACCCGGCGACCTGGGCGGCGCGCTGTGAACGCCGCGCGCAAGGCCGGCCGATGAGCCGAGGATCGGGCATCCCGGACGTGCCCGAAATGGATGCCTCCGATCTCCGCCTGGCCATCGTCGCCAGTACCTGGCATCCGCAGATCTGTGACGCACTGCTGGACGGGGCGTGCCGGGTGGCGCAAAACAGCGGTGTCTCTGCGCCCACCGTGGTCCGGGTGCACGGGGCGATCGAGATCCCGGTGATGGCTCAGGAATTGGCCCGTACTCACGATGCGGTGGTGGCCCTCGGCGTGGTGATCCGTGGCGAGACACCGCATTTCGACTATGTCTGCGATGCGGTCACTCAAGGTCTGACCCGGGTCTCGCTGGATGCCTCCACCCCGGTCGCCAACGGTGTGCTCACCACTGAGAACGAGCAGCAGGCCCTGGATCGGGCCGGTCTGCCCGATTCGGCGGAGGACAAGGGCGCCCAAGCCACCGCGGCGGCCCTGTCCACCGCGTTGACGCTGCGGCACCTTCGCGGATGACCCCCCCGCGCACGACTGAGGTGTGGGACGCCGAATTCCGGCCTCGGGTGGTCCCACGGGCGGCGATCGCGGTAGCTGGGCTGATCGCGGTGTCGGGGATTGTGCTCTCGGCGCTCAACGACCGGTCCTCCGGAGCGATCATGCGTACCGCCGATCAGATCGCCTGGGGTGGAGTGGCAGTCCTGTTGGCTGCGGCGATCGTTGCCGTCCTGACCCGGCCGCGGTTGCGGGTCGGCCCGGCCGGACTTGCTGTGCGAAATGTGCTCGAAGACAGACTGATTCCATGGTCGGAGGTGGTGGACATCTACTTCCCGCGGGGCAAGCGCTGGCCACGGGTGGAGTTGGAGGCCTACGAGTACGTGCCGGTCCTGGCCATTCAGTCCGCCGACGGGGATCGTGCGGTGGCTGCGATGGACACTCTGCGTGAACTGATGGACCGCTATCGGGGCTCAGAGCCCAACCACGAGGGTGCGTAAACCGCACGGCCTATCGGTGTGTCGGCGGACCGACACGCACGGTCGACGGGGTGGCGCCCGGTACTAACCTGGGAAGGTGCCCGATCCCGCGACGTACCGCCCCGCGCCGGGATCCATCCCGACCGGGCCGGGTGTCTACCGGTTCTCCGATCCCCACGGCCGGGTCATCTATGTGGGCAAAGCCAAGAACCTGCGCAGTCGGCTGACGTCATACTTCGCCGACGTGGCCGGTCTGCATCCCCGGACCCGTCAGATGGTCACCACAGCGGCCAAAGTCGAATGGACCGTGGTGACTACCGAGGTGGAGGCGCTGCAACTCGAGTACAACTGGATCAAGGAGTTCGATCCGCGGTTCAACGTCCGCTACCGCGACGACAAGTCCTATCCGATGCTCGCGGTGACCCTCAACGAGGAGTTTCCGAGGCTGATGGTTTACCGCGGCCCGCGCCGCAAGGGGGTGCGCTATTTCGGCCCGTACTCCCATGCCTGGGCGATCCGCGAGACCCTCGATCTGTTGACCCGGGTATTCCCGGCCCGCACCTGCTCGGCAGGAGTGTTCAAGCGGCACAGCCAGATCGAGCGCCCCTGCCTGCTCGGCTACATCGACAAATGTGCGGCGCCGTGCGTGGGCAGAGTGGACGCACAACGGCATCGTGAGATCGTCGATGACTTCTGCGACTTTTTGTCCGGCAAGACAGACCGGTTCGCCCGTGATCTGGAACGGCAGATGACCGCCGCGGCCGACCAACTCGACTTCGAGCGGGCCGCACGGCTGCGTGACGACCTCGGTGCGCTCAAGCGTGCACTGGAGAAACAAGCCGTCGTACTGGGCGACGGCACCGACGCCGATGTCGTCGCCTTCGCCGACGACGACCTGGAAGCAGCGGTCCAGGTGTTCCACGTCCGGGGCGGCCGAGTGCGTGGGCAGCGCGGATGGATCGTCGAGAAGCCCGGCGATCCGGGGGAGTCCAGCGAGGCCGCGCTGGTGGAGCAGTTCCTGGCCCAGTTCTACGGCGCTGAAGCTGAATTGGGCGGCCCGCCCGGAGCCGAATCAAGCGGCCCGCCCGGAGCCGAATTAAGCGGCGCCGCAGACGAATCCAGCAACCCGGTGCCCAAGGAAGTATTGGTGCCGTGCCTTCCGCCCAACGCCGAACAGCTGGCTGCGTGGCTGTCCGCGCTGCGGGGATCGCGAGTCGCACTGCGGGTCCCGCGCCGCGGCGACAAGCGGGCACTGGCCGAGACGGTGCACCGCAACGCCCGCGAAGCGCTCCAGCAGCACAAACTCAAACGGGCCGGGGACTTCACCGCCAGATCAGCGGCGCTGCAGAACATCCAGGAATCACTGGGTTTGGCGGAGGCGCCCCTGCGCATCGAGTGCGTGGACATCAGCCACGTCCAGGGCACCGACGTGGTGGGCTCGCTGGTGGTATTCGAAGACGGCCTGCCGCGCAAGTCCGACTACCGGCACTTCGCAATCCGGGAGGCCGCAGGGGAAGGCCGTTCCGATGACGTCGCCTCGATCGCCGAGGTGACTCGGCGACGGTTCCTGCGGCACGTCCGCGACGCGAACGACGACGGCGAACCGGTCGAAGCCGGCAAGCGCCGTTTCGCCTATCCGCCCAACCTCTTCGTCGTCGACGGTGGTGTGCCGCAGGTGAATGCGGCCCAAACCGTGCTCGATGAACTCGGCGTCACCGACGTCGCGGTGATCGGGCTGGCCAAGCGACTCGAGGAGGTGTGGGTCCCGGGCGAACCGGACCCGGTGATCCTGCCCCGCAACAGCGAAGGGCTGTATCTGCTGCAACGGGTGCGCGACGAAGCGCACCGATTCGCCATCTCCTACCACCGCAGCAAGCGGTCCAAGCGAATGACCGCCTCGGCACTGGACGCGGTTCGGGGCTTGGGGCAGGCCCGACGCAAGGCACTCGTCGCCCACTTCGGGTCGGTGGCCAAACTGCGTCAGGCCAGCATCGCAGAGATCACCGAGGTCCCCGGTATCGGCGCCACGACAGCGGCCGCGGTACTCGAGGCGCTCGGCGCAGCGCACACATCGGATACCGAACCGAATCCGGCCGGTTTCGATGCCGCGGATGACCCAGTGGACAATGATGTTCAGCAGGCGCTATGACCGACGTTTCTATGACAGGCCAACCGATGACAGCCCCCGGCTCAGCTGATGACGTGCGGGCCGCCGACGCCTCGGACATCGACGTGGTGCTGGTGACCGGCCTGTCCGGCGCAGGCCGCGGCACAGCCGCAAAGGTCCTCGAGGACCTGGGCTGGTACGTCGCCGACAACCTGCCGCCCGAACTGATCGCTCGGATGGTCGATCTCGGCCTGGCGGCCGGCTCACGCATCACCCAACTGGCGGTCGTGATGGACGTTCGGTCCCGGGGATTCACCGGCGACCTCGACGCGGTCCGCAAGGACCTCGCGGACCGCAACATCACCCCCCGGGTGTTGTTCATGGAGGCCTCCGACGAGATCCTGGTTCGCCGCTACGAGAACAACCGTCGCAGCCACCCGCTACAGGGAAACCAGACGCTGGCTGAGGGCATCGCAGCCGAGCGGGCGATGCTCGCACCGGTCCGCGCGGGCGCAGACCTGATCATCGACACCTCCGCGCTGTCGGTGCCGTCGCTGCGGGCCGGCATCGAAAACGCCTTCGGCGGTGAGACAGTCGCGCAGACCGCCGTCACCGTGGAGTCCTTCGGCTTCAAATACGGCTTACCGATGGACGCCGACATGGTCATGGACGTCCGGTTCCTGCCCAACCCGCACTGGGTGGACGAATTGCGGCCGCAGACCGGGCAGTCGCCGGCGGTGCGCGACTACGTTCTGACCCAGCCCGGAGCGACGGAATTCCTGCAGACCTACCATCAGCTGCTGAAGTTGGTGGCCGACGGTTACCTGCGCGAGGGAAAGCGGTACATGACGGTGGCGATCGGATGCACCGGGGGCAAGCATCGCAGCGTCGCCATCGCCGAAGCGCTGGCGGGGCTGCTCACCGAGAACCGGCAGCTCACCGTCCGGGTGCTGCACCGTGATCTGGGGCGCGAATGAGCATGCCCGGGGAGGGCGGAAGCGCCCGCATCGTCGCGCTCGGCGGCGGTCACGGTCTGTACGCGACGCTGTCTGCGGCGCGTCGGCTCACCCCGCATGTGACCGCTGTGGTCACCGTGGCCGACGATGGCGGCTCGTCGGGTCGGCTACGTTCCGAGCTGGACATCGTTCCGCCCGGCGATCTGCGAATGGCGTTGGCCGCCTTGGCTTCCGACAGCCCGCACGGCCGGCTGTGGGCCACCATCATCCAGCACCGCTTCGGTGGCAGCGGGGCGTTGGCCGGTCATCCGATCGGCAATCTCATGCTGGCCGGGCTCGACGAGGTGCTCGCCGATCCGGTTGCCGCCCTCGATGAACTCGGCAGGATTCTCGGGGTCAAGGGCCGGGTGCTGCCGATGTGTCCGCTCGCCCTGCAGATCGAGGCCGACGTCGCCGGGTTGGAGAGTGATCCGCGGATGAGCCGGGTGATTCGCGGGCAGGTGGCGGTGGCCACCACACCGGGGAAGGTGCGCCGTGTCCGCCTGCTGCCCGGTGATCCGCCTGCCACCCGCCAGGCGGTGGACGCGGTGATGCACGCCGATCTGGTTGTCCTGGGACCGGGTTCGTGGTTCACCAGCGTCATTCCGCATGTCCTGGTACCCGGGCTGTTGGCAGCCCTCAAAGTCACCCCGGCCCGCCGTGCCCTGGTGCTGAACCTGGCTGCCGAACCCGGCGAGACCGCGGGCTTCTCGGCTGAACGGCATGTGCATGTGCTCGCTCAACATGCCCCGGGGTTCACCGTGGACGACATCATCGTCGATGCTGGTCGGGTGCCATCGCAGCGGGAACGCGATCAGTTGCGCCGTACCGCGGCGATGGTGGAAGCCTCAGTTTCGTTTGCTGACGTTTCCCGACCTGGTACACCTTTACATGACCCGGCAAAGTTGGCCGCGGCGCTGGAGACTGTGCGATCTCGGGGAACCGATCCCGCGACGACCACCGTCATCCCCGCTGCCGCCCCGCTGTCGCCCACTCAGGACCGCGGCGGCCAGCTACGAGAAGGACCGAGAGGTGGCGACCTGTGGCGATGACAGCTGAGGTGAAGGACGAGTTGAGTCGTCTCGTCGTCAACTCGGTGAACGCCCGACGAGCTGAGGTGGCGTCGCTGTTGAGGTTCGCCGGCGGGCTGCACATCGTGGCAGGTCGGGTGGTGATCGAGGCCGAGCTTGATATGGGCAGCATCGCCCGGCGGCTGCGCAAGGACATCCACGACCTCTACGGCTACAGCTCGGTGGTGCATGTGTTGTCCGCCAGTGGCCTTCGCAAGAGCACCCGCTACCTGTTGCGGGTGGCCAAGGACGGTGAGGCGCTGGCGCGGCAGACCGGTCTGCTGGACATGCGCGGCCGGCCGGTGCGGGGTCTGCCGGCGCAGGTGGTCGGCGGCAGCGTCGCCGACGCCGAGTCGGCCTGGCGCGGTGCGTTCCTGGCGCACGGATCGCTGACCGAGCCGGGCCGGTCCTCAGCCCTGGAAGTGAGCTGCCCGGGTCCGGAGGCGGCGCTGGCTCTGGTCGGCGCGGCCCGCCGGCTGGGGGTGAGCGCCAAGGCCCGCGAGGTGCGCGGTACCGACCGCGTCGTGGTCCGGGACGGCGACGCCATCGGCATGCTGCTCACCCGGATGGGCGCGCAGGACACCCGGTTGGTGTGGGAAGAGCGGCGGATGCGCCGAGAGGTGCGTGCCACCGCCAACCGGCTGGCCAACTTCGACGACGCCAACCTGCGCCGCTCAGCGCGGGCGGCCGTTGCCGCCGCAGCCAGGGTGGCCCGCGCGCTGGAGATCCTGGGCGACACGGTGCCAGAGCATCTCTCCGCGGCCGGGCGGCTGCGGGTCGAGCACCGGCAGGCTTCGCTGGAGGAACTGGGTCGGCTCGCCGAGCCCCCGATGACCAAGGATGCCGTCGCCGGAAGGATTCGCCGACTGCTCTCGATGGCCGACCGCAAAGCCAAGCAGGACGGCATTCCCGACACCGAATCGGCGGTCACTCCGGACCTCCTCGACGACGCCTGAGTTGCGTCGCGGTTAACCGGCTGCCGGTTCGGGCGGCGGGTGCGCCGACATCGCCCAGCGGATACCCCCGACCAATACCCGGCCGGCGGCCCGGATCGCGGTCGCCTCGACCGGCGGAAAGTAGGGCAGCCGCAGTGGAAGCCGGGCCCATGACGGCAGCATCGACACCGAGGTCGCCGCGATCACGCCGTAGGGACCGCGCGCCAGCAGCGGCAGTGGTGGAGTGATCAGCAGGAAGCGGGCGGCATCCCGGGCGGCCTCGGTACTGCGCAGTTCCGGGCGGAACGCCTCAATGCGCTCCCGCAGTTCGGCCTCGGTCTGCGGCGGGTCCACCACGCCCAGCGCGCTGGCGACCCGGGCGGTGTCGGACACGTAAGCGTCGCGTCCGGATTGGTCGAGCGGCTTGGCGCCGTAGAGCCGGTGGGCCAGCAGGAAGCTGTCGACCTCGGCGATGTGCACCCATTCCAGCAGGTGCGGGTCATCGGCACGATAGGGCCGACCATCCCGGGCGACGCCGTGCACCCGGCGGTGGATGCCGCGAACCTTGTCAACCGCCCGCTGGGCGTCGCCGGCGGTACCGAAGGTGGTGACCGCCAGGAAGGTACTGGTGCGCTGCAGCCGGCCCCACGGGTCGCCGCGGTAATCGGAGTGCTCGGCCACCCCCGCCATCGCCAGCGGATGCAACGACTGCAATAGCAGGGCCCGAAGTCCACCGACGAACATCGACGCGTCGCCGTGCACCTCGCGGATTGGCCGGTCGGGGGCGAACCAGCGCGGCCCGGCGGCACCGTGGATCCGCTCCCGCTTCTGCGGGCCTTCCGGGCCCGCGACCATGGCGAACAACCCTTCGCCGAGCCGTTCCCGCATCCGGGTGAGGTCGAGGTCCACCGATAGTGGAAGTGCCATGCTTCGACGGTACGCGAAGCCCGTTTGAATTCAATTACGCCGGTTCCTCGAAGAATTGGCGATACCCCGGCATTCCGGCGCGGGCAGGTGGTCGCACTACTAGGCTGACCGTGCAATCAGCAGCGAGTGGAGGGAAACACACGTGACGATCCGGGTTGGCGTAAACGGTTTCGGACGCATCGGACGCAATTTCTACCGAGCGCTGGAAACCCAGCAGGCCGAGGGCAAGGCCACGAACATCGAGATTGTGGCGGTCAACGACCTGACCGACATCAATACGCTGGCCCACCTGCTGAAGTTCGACTCGATCCTCGGCCGGCTGCCCAAGGACGTCTCGGTCGAGGGCGACAACATCGTCATCGGTGGCGAGAAGGTCAAGGCGATGGCCAACCGGGAGGGTCCCGCGGCCCTCGGGTGGGGTGACCTCGGCGTCGACGTCGTCATCGAATCCACCGGCCTGTTCACCGACGCCGCCAAGGCCAAGGGTCATCTGGAGGCCGGCGCCAAAAAGGTGATCATCTCCGCTCCGGCCTCCGGTGAGGACATCACCATCGTCATGGGCGTCAACGACGACAAGTACGACGGTAGCCAGAACATCATCTCGAATGCCTCCTGCACCACGAACTGCCTTGGGCCGCTTGCCAAAGTGGTCAACGACGAGTTCGGTATCACTCAGGGTCTGATGACCACGATCCACGCCTACACCCAGGACCAGAACCTCCAGGACGCCCCGCACAAGGATCTGCGCCGGGCCCGTGCCGCCGCGCTGAACATCGTGCCGACCTCGACCGGCGCCGCCAAAGCCATCGGGCTGGTGCTGCCGGAGTTGAAGGGCAAGCTCGACGGTTACGCGCTACGGGTGCCGATCCCCACCGGCTCGGTGACCGACCTCACCGTGGAGTTGAAGAAGACCGCAACCGCCGAGGAGATCAATGCCGCACTCAAGGCCGCGGCCGAGGGTCCGATGAAGGGCATCCTGAAGTACTACGACGTCCCGATCGTCTCCAGCGACATCGTCACCGACCCGCACAGTTCGATCTTCGATTCGCTGCTCACCAAGGTTCTCGGCAATCAGGCCAAGGTGGTGTCCTGGTACGACAACGAGTGGGGCTACTCCAACCGGCTCGTCGACCTCATCGGCCTGGTCGGCAAGTCGCTCTAGCTGATGGCGGTCAAGAATCTCGCCGATCTGCTCGCCGAGGGCGTCGAGGGGCGCGGTGTCCTGGTGCGCTGCGACCTCAACGTGCCCCTCGATGAGAACGGCGCCGTCACCGACACCGGCCGTATCGACGCGTCGGTACCCACCCTCAAGGCGCTTTCCGATGCCGGGGCGAAGGTCATCGTCACCGCCCACCTGGGCCGGCCGAAAGGCGGGCCGGAGCCGAAGTACTCACTGGCCCCGGTGGCCAAGGTGCTCGCTGAGAAGCTGGGCCGGCACGTCCAGTTGGCCGGGGATGTGGTGGGCACCGACGCCCTGGCCCGGGCTGAGGGACTGACCGACGGTGACGTCCTGCTGCTGGAGAACATCCGCTTCGACCCGCGGGAGACCAGCAAGGACGACGCCGAACGCCAAGCGCTGGCCGCGGGCCTGGCCGAACTCGTCGGGACCGACGGAGCCTTTGTCTCCGACGGTTTCGGTGTGGTGCACCGCAAGCAGGCCTCCGTCTACGACGTAGCCAAACTCCTGCCCCGCTACGCCGGCACCCTGGTGGCCGCCGAAGTCAAGGTGCTCGGACAGTTGGCGAAGGCCGGTGAGCGGCCCTATGCGGTGGTGCTCGGCGGCTCGAAGGTCTCCGACAAACTGGCGGTCATCGAAAACCTCGCCGGCAAGGCCGACAGCCTGATCATCGGCGGCGGGATGTGCTTCACCTTCCTGGCCGCGCAGGGCCTGACGGTGGGTACCTCGCTACTCCAGGAGGAGATGATCGACACCTGTCGGCGGCTGCTGGAGGAATACGGCGATGTCATCCACCTGCCGGTCGACGTCGTCGTCGCCTCGGAGTTCAAGGCCGATTCGGCACCGGAAACCGTTGCGGTGAAAGATATTCCGGCTGCGAAGATGGGGCTGGACATCGGACCGGAGTCGGTGGCCCGGTTCACCGCTCTGCTGTCCAACGCCCGCACCATCTTCTGGAACGGGCCGATGGGTGTTTTCGAATTCCCGGCGTTCGCCGCAGGCACCAAGGGTGTCGCGGAGGCGATCATCGGCGCCACCGCCAAGGGTGCCTTCAGCGTTGTCGGCGGCGGCGACTCAGCCGCCGCGGTACGTCAACTCGGCCTCGCTGAGAACGGCTTCTCCCACATCTCCACCGGAGGTGGGGCGTCGCTGGAATACCTCGAGGGCAAGACGCTCCCGGGCATCGAGATTCTCAGTTAGGACTTGCGCATGTCCCGTAAACCGCTGATCGCGGGCAACTGGAAGATGAACCTCAACCACTTCGAGGCCATCGCCCTGGTTCAGAAGATCGCCTTCGCGCTGCCGGAGAAGTACTTCGACAAGGTCGACGTCACGGTCATCCCGCCGTTCACCGACCTGCGTAGCGTGCAGACGTTGGTCGACGGCGACAAGCTGCGGTTGACCTACGGCGCCCAGGATCTCTCGCAGCACGACTCCGGCGCCTACACCGGCGAGATCAGTGGGGCCTTCCTGGCCAAGTTGGGATGCACGTTCGCGGTGGTCGGCCATTCCGAGCGGCGGACCTACCACCATGAGGATGACGGATGCGTCGCCGCCAAAGCCGCCGCGGCGTTCCGGCACGGGCTCATCCCGATCGTGTGTATCGGTGAGCACCTTGATGTGCGAGAGGCCGGCGAGCATGTGGCTTACAACCTCGCCCAGTTGGAGGGTTCGCTGGCCGGGCTCACCCAGGAGCAACTGGCCCAGGTGGTGATCGCCTACGAGCCGGTCTGGGCCATCGGCACCGGCCGGGTGGCCAGCGCCGGCGACGCCCAGGAGGTGTGCGGCGCGATCCGCGCCAAACTGGCCGAACTGACATCACCCCAGGTCGCCGAGGGGGTGCGGGTGCTCTACGGCGGCTCGATGAACGCCAAGAACGTCGGGGAACTCATCGCCCAGCAGGATGTCGACGGCGGCCTGGTCGGTGGGGCCTCGCTGGACGGCGAGCAGTTCGCCATCCTGTCGGCGATCGCCGCAGGTGGGCCGCTGCCCTGAGCGCCGCCGACAGCGACCCTGGGGCCGTGATCGTGGGCTCGACCCGGTAGGCTCGCCGCCATGATGCGCGCGCTGCAGATAATGCTGATCGTCACCAGCGTCCTGGTCGTGCTGTTGGTGCTGCTGCACCGGGCCAAGGGCGGTGGCCTTTCCACGCTGTTCGGCGGTGGTGTGCAGTCCAGCCTGTCCGGTTCCACGATCGTCGAGAAGAACCTCGACCGGCTGACGCTGTTCGTCACCGGCATCTGGGTCGTCGCGATCGTCGGCATCGGTCTGATGATCAAATTCTCGTAGCGCCGTTCGGCGACAGCCGCGGGAAACCGTCGGTCCGCCAACCGGCTCCCAGATCCGGCGAACCCACATCGCGCCCCTGATACTTAACCCATGACTGACGCTGCGCTGGAGCCGATCGGTGAGGTCCACCGGACCCGGGTGGGACGCGAGGCCACCGAGCCGATGCGCCAGGACATTCGGCTGCTCGGCGCCATGCTCGGCGACACCGTGCGCGAGCAGAACGGTGAGCAGGTGTTCGACCTCGTCGAGCGGGCCCGGGTGGAGTCCTTCCGGGTGCGCCGCTCCGAGATCGACCGGGCGCAGTTGGCGAGGCTGTTCGACGGCATCGACATCGACCAGGCCATCCCGGTGATCCGCGCGTTCAGCACGTTCGCGCTGCTGGCCAATGTGGCCGAGGACATTCACCGGGAGCGGCGCCGGGACATACACCTCGCCGCCGGCGAGGCGCCGCGGGACAGCACCCTGGCGGCCACCTACCGCAAGCTGGACGCGGCAGGGCTGTCCGCCGCCGACGTCGCCGACAAGCTGGCCGGAGCGCTGGTATCCCCGGTGATCACCGCGCACCCGACTGAGACCCGGCGCCGAACCATCTTCGACACTCAGAACCGGATCACCGCGCTGATGCGGCTGCGGCTGCACGGCCACAGCGACACCGATGATGGCCGCCCCATCGAGGCCGAGTTACGCCGCCAGATCCTCACCCTCTGGCAGACCGCGCTGATCCGGTTGTCCCGGTTGAAGGTTCACGACGAGATTGAGTCGGGGTTGCGCTACTACCCGGCCTCGTTCTTCGAGGTGGTCCCGAAGGTCAATGCCTCGGTGCGGGACGCTCTGCGTACCCGTTGGCCTGCCGCCCCGTTGTTGCAGCGCCCGATTCTGCGGCCAGGATCGTGGATCGGCGGTGACCGCGACGGCAATCCCAATGTCACCGCCGAGGTGGTGCACCTGGCGACCGCCAGCGCGGCCTACACCGCGCTGGCGCACTACCTCGACGAACTCCACCGCCTCGAGCAGGAACTGTCCATGTCGGTTCGGCTGGTTCCGGTGAACGAAGCGTTGACCGAACTCGGCCGACCGTGCACCGACGAGGCCCGCGCCGACGAACCGTACCGGCGCGCGGTCCGGGTGGTGCGCGCCCGGCTGACCGCGACGGCCCGGGCGGTGCTCGACCGGATGCCCGAACATCACCTGGACCTCGGACTGGCGGGCTACGCGGCACCGGCGGAGATGCAGGACGACCTGGGTGTCATCGACGCCTCGCTGCGGGAGCACGGCAGTGCGCTGCTGGCCGACGATCGGCTGGTCCGGCTACGGGATGCGTTGGAGGCCTTCGGGTTCCACCTGTGCGGCCTGGACATGCGGCAGAACTCCGAGATGCATCAGCAGGTGGTCGCCGAACTGCTGGCCTGGGCCGGGGTGCATCCGGACTACGCAGCACTGCCCGAAGCGCAACGGGTGCAGGTGCTGGCGGCGGAGTTGTCCACCCGACGGCCACTGATCCGCGATGACGCCGACCTGTCTGATCTGGCCCGCAAAGAACTCGATATCGTCGCCGCCGCCGCCCACGCGGTGGCCACGATGGGTGCCGAGGCGGTGCCCACCTACATCATCTCGATGTGCCAATCGGTGTCGGACCTGCTCGAGGCGGCGCTGCTGCTGAAGGAGGCCGGTCTACTGGACCTGGCCCGGGAGCAGCCTTACGCCCCGGTGGGCATCGTGCCTCTCTTCGAGACGATCGAGGACCTGCAGAACGGCTCGTCGATCCTGCAGGCCGCCCTGGGCGTCCCGATCTATCGCGCCATGGTGGCGGCCCGGGGCGACACCCAAGAGGTCATGCTCGGCTACTCCGATTCCAACAAGGACGGCGGCTATCTGGCCGCCAACTGGGCGCTCTACCGGGCCGAACTGGACCTGGTGGGCGCCGCCCGGCGCACCGGGATCCGGTTGCGGCTCTTCCACGGTCGCGGTGGCACCATCGGCCGCGGCGGCGGTCCCAGCTATGACGCGATTCTGGCCCAACCGCCAGGTGCGGTGAACGGGTCGCTGCGGCTCACCGAACAGGGCGAGGTGATCGCCGCCAAATACGCCGAACCGCGCATCGCACACCGCAACCTCGAGAGCCTGATCGCGGCAACCCTGGAATCCACCCTCCTCGACGTCGAGGGCCTCGACGAGACGGCCGGGCCCGCCTACGCGGTGCTCGACGAACTGGCCGCCTTGGCGCAGCGCGCCTACGCCGAATTGGTTCACCAGACGGACGGTTTCGTCGAATACTTCGAACAGTCCACCCCGGTCAGCGAGATCGGGGCCCTCAACATCGGCAGTCGCCCGGCGATGCGCAAAGCCACCACATCCATTTCAGATCTGCGTGCCATCCCGTGGGTGCTCGCCTGGAGTCAGTGCCGGGTGATGCTGCCCGGGTGGTACGGCACCGGCACTGCTGTGCAGCAGTGGGTCGGCGATGACGAGGGCCGTGACGAGGGCCGCGTCGAGATTCTGCGCGATCTCTACCGCCGCTGGCCGTTCTTCCGCACCGTGCTGTCGAATATGGCTCAGGTGCTGGCGAAGTCCGATATGGGGCTGGCGGCGCGCTACGCCGAACTGGTGGCCGACGAGTCGCTGCGTGCTCGGGTGTTCGGCAAGATCCGCGACGAACATGAGCGGACCATCGCGATGCACAAAATGATCACCGAGCAGGACGACTTGCTGGCCGACAACCCGGCGCTGGCCCGCTCAGTGTTCAATCGGTTCCCCTACCTCGAACCGCTCAACCACCTGCAGGTGGAGTTGCTGCGGCGTTACCGGTCCGGCGAGAGCGACGACCGGATACAGCTCGGCATTCTGCTGACCATGAGCGGTTTGGCGTCGGCCCTGCGTAACAGCGGCTAGCTGAACCCGACCCATCATTGACTCCAACTGCTCGAGGCTCTCGTTGAGTCGGTGCAGCGTCTGGTTGAAGTACTCCAGCGAGGCTTCCATGGTCCCGACCGCCTTGTTGAGACCGACCAGGTTCACTTCGAGTCATCGAGGATGTGGTCCATCTGATCGACGGTCTCATCGGCGTTGAGCGCCGCCTGGGCCAGCGTCCTGATTCGCTCGGCAGGGGAGCGGGGCCGCATCTTCTCGTCCATGGCCGTCAGTCTGACAGTTTGCTCGCCGCCGCGGAATCAAGAAGCCAAAGAGTCTTCTCGATCCCGCGCGCTCCGGCCGCCGGCCAATCGTCGGGGTCGGCACCGGCGACGGCCGCGGCCACCGCGTCGGCCTTGGCCTCGCCGGACACCACCAGCCACACTTGCCGGGACCGGCGAACTGCGGGCAGGGTCAGGGTGATCCGCAGCGGAGGCGGTTTGGGGGAGTCCGTCACCGCCACCACCATCCGGTCCGCCTCGCGGACCGCGGGGGTGTGCGGGAACAGCGAATTGATATGCCCCTCACCACCCATGCCGAGCAGGTGGATGTCGAAAGCCGTTGCCTCTGAACCTACTCCGGCGACATCGGACAGTACCGTCGCGTAGGACCGGGCGGCCGCGTCGATGTCCTCGCCGAACTCGCCGTCGGCGGCTGGCATCGGATGGATGTTGGCAGCCGGGATGTCGACGTGATCCAGCAACGCTTCGCGGGCCTGCTTCTCGTTGCGCTCGTCATCGTCGTGCGGGACGTAACGGTCGTCACCCCAGAACAGATGCACCCGCGCCCAGTCCACCGGATGGTGGCCGAGCACCTTGAGCAGCCCGATGCCGGTGCCGCCGCCGGTCAGCACCACCATGGCCCGACCCCGCTCGCTGATCGCGGCGGCGATCGCCTCGGCAAGTCGATCACCGGCGGCCCTCACCACGGCGTCGGTGTCGGGGTAGGTGTCGACGAACACGCCGGGCGCCCCGGCCGATTCAGCCACGGTCAGGCTGGCCCGGCACCGGGGTACAGCACCTTCTCCAAGCCGGCCAGCGCCTCACGATAGACCTCGTCGGCATCCAGTCGGCGCATGTCCTCGGCGAGGCACTCGCGGGTTTCCCGCCGCGCCAGCGGAAGTTGGGCGTCGGGCCGGCCGGTGCGGCTCAGCGTTGCGGTGGATCCTTGCTGGGGCCGACTCAGGGTGATGATCTGGGTGGGTTGGGTCAACTCCACCTTGAGCTCCCCCACCTCTCGGCGCACCGGACCGTCGATACGGCTGGCCAGCCAGCCGGCCAATATGTCCAGCGCCGGTTCGTCTGCCAGCCCGGACACCACGGCGCCGGTGATCGGCTCGTAGGGCGGCTGGTCCAGCGCCGAGGCCAGCAGCGCCCGCCAATAGGTGATTCGGCTCCAGGCCAGATCGGTGTCGCCCTGGGCATAGCCCTTAATCCGGCTGCGCAGCACGGCAAGCGGGTTCTCGGTCCGGGTGGCGTCGGTGATCCGGCGAATGGCCAACCGCCCCAGCGGATCCTGGGCCGGAACCTCCGGAGCCGTACCGGGCCACCAGGCGACGACCGGGGTGTCGGGAAGCAGGAAAGGCAGCACCACACTGCTGGCGTGGTTTGCCAGTGGGCCGGAGGTTTTCAGCACCACCACCTCGCCGGCGCCGGCGTCGCCGCCGACCCGCAGTTGACCGTCCAGTCGTGCCTCGCCGGCAAGCCGGTCGATGGGCACCACCACGATGATGCGGCAGGGGTGCTCGCGGCTGGCGCCGACCGCCGCCTCGATCGCATCTTCCAGAATCGCCTCGGTGTCGGGTGCCACGACCAGGGTCATCACCCGTCCCAGGGTGATGGCGCCACCCTCCTCGCGCAGCGAGGTGATGCGCTTGTTGATCTCGTTGGTGGTGGTCTCGGGAAGATCGACAATCATGGCTAGGGCCGCCTCCATTCCCGACCGGACCGCTGCAGCATCTCGAACGCCGAATCCGGCCCCCACGACCCGGAGTCGTACGGATCGGGGTTTCCGCCCGAAGCCCAGTACTCAAGCACCGGGTCGAGGATCTCCCAGGACAATTCCACTTCGGCGTTGACCGGGAACAGCGATGGTTCACCCAGCAGCACGTCGAGGATCAGCCGCTCATAAGCCTCGGGGGAGTCCTCGGCGAAGGCTGAGCCGTAGGAGAAGTCCATATTGACGTCGCGGACCTCCATGGTGCTGCCGGGCACCTTTGAGCCGAACCGGATCGTGATGCCCTCGTCCGGTTGCACGCGGATCACCAGGGCGTTCTGCCCGAGTTCCTCGGTCATGGTGGTGTCGAACGGAAGGTGCGGCGCCCGCTTGAATATCAACGCGATCTCCGTGACCCGCCGCCCGAGGCGTTTCCCGGTCCGCAGATAGAACGGCACACCCGCCCAGCGCCGGGTGTCGACGTCGAGGGTGATGGCAGCGAAGGTCTCCGTGTTCGAGGTCGCCGAGAACCCTTCCTCGTCGAGCAGGCCGACCACTTTCTCCCCGCCCTGCCATCCGCTGACGTACTGCCCCC
Organism: Mycobacterium sp.; assembly: GCA_964202555.1. Classification (GTDB taxonomy): domain Bacteria; phylum Actinomycetota; class Actinomycetes; order Mycobacteriales; family Mycobacteriaceae; genus Mycobacterium. The sequence goes on along the minus strand of CAXNJA010000004.1, from coordinate 34,820 downwards.
GCGAACTGGTCAAGTCGAGCGGCTGCGCCAGTCGAGTGGCGGAGAGCACCTTGATCTTCTCGGCTTTGACCTCGTCGGGGCCGAAGTTGACCGGCTCTTCCATCGCGGTCAGCGCAAGCAACTGCAGCAGATGGTTCTGGATGACGTCGCGGGCCGCGCCGATACCGTCGTAGTAGCCGGCCCGCCCGCCGAGGCCGATGTCTTCGGCCATGGTGATCTGCACACTGTCGATGTAGTGACTGTTCCAGGTGGGCTCGAACAGTTCGTTGGCGAAGCGCAGCGCCATGATGTTCTGCACTGTTTCCTTGCCGAGGTAGTGGTCGATGCGGAACACCGACTCCTCGGGAAAGACGCTGTTGACGACTTTGTTGAGTTCCTGGGCGCTGTGCAGGTCCTGGCCGAACGGCTTCTCGATCACCACCCGGCTCCAATGGCCGTCCTGCGGATCGGCGAGCCCGGATTTCTTCAGCTGCGCGCAGACGACCGGGAAGGCGTTCGGCGGGATCGACAGGTAAAAGGCATGATTGCCGCCGGTGCCGCGTTCGATGTCGAGCTTGTCGAGTGCTTCAGCCAGCCGGTTGAACGACGCGTCATCGTCGAAACTGCCTTGCACGAAACGGATTCCGTCGGCCAGCCGGTCCCAGACCTCCTGGCGGAACGGGGTGCGCGCGTGCTTCTTGACCGCCTCGTAGACGATCTTCCCGAAGTCCTCGTCCACCCAGTCACGGCGGGCAAAGCCCACCAGGGCGAACGACGGCGGCAGCAGGCCCCGGTTGGCCAGGTCGTAGATGGCCGGTATGAGCTTCTTGCGTGACAGGTCGCCGGTCACACCGAAGATGACCACACTGCACGGTCCGGCGATGCGCGGCATCCGCTTGTCGCGCTTGTCGCGCAACGGGTTATGCCACCCCGGCGGGCCGGCGGCCGGTGTCAGCTGGGCATCGGAACTCATGGGGCCAGGCTCACTTCTGGGCGTCCAACTGGGACTGGGTGGCCTCGAGCAGTTCCTCCCAGGACTTCTCAAACTTCTGCACGCCGTCCTCCTCGAGGTGGCGGAAGACGTCGGTGAGGTCGACACCGACGGCTGCGAGGTTGTCGAAGACCGCTTGCGATTCGGCTGCGGTGCCCTCGATGGTGTCGCCGTGGACCCGGCCGTGGTCGGCGACGGCGTCCAAGGTCTTCTCGGGCATGGTGTTCACCGTGTCCGGGGCGACCAGTTCGGTGACGTAGAGCGTGTCGGAGTAGTCCGGGTTCTTCACCCCGGTCGACGCCCACAACGGCCGCTGCACCCAGGCGCCCGCCTCGGCCAGCGCTGTCCAGCGTCCACCCGAACCGAAGACCTCGTCATAGGCGGCGTAGGCCAGACGGGCGTTGGCCACCCCGGCCTTCCCGCGCAGTTCGAGTGCCTCTTTGGTGCCGATTTTCTCCAGCCGCGCGTCGATCTCGGTGTCCACCCTGGAGACGAAGAACGAGGCCACCGAGTGAATGTTGTTCAGATCATGACCGGCGGCCCGGGCGGCTTCCAGGCCGGCGAGGTAGGCGTCCATGACTTCGCGGTGGCGTTCGACGGAGAAGATCAGCGTCACGTTGACCGAGATGCCCTCCGCGATCACCGCGGTGATCGCAGGCAGGCCGGCCTTGGTCGCCGGGATCTTGATCAGCAGGTTGGGCCGGTCGACGATCTTCCACAACTCGATGGCCTGCAGAACCGTCTTGTCGGTGTCGTGGGCCAGCCGCGGGTCGACTTCGATGGACACCCGTCCGTCGACGCCGTTGGAGTTGTTCCACTGCGGGCGCAACACGTCGCAGGCTTCGCGCACGTCGTCGGTGGTGGCCGTTCGGATCACGGCGTCGACGTCGGCGCCCCGCTCGGCCAGTTCGGCCACTTGTGCGTCGTAGGCGGTGCCCTTGGACAGCGCCGCTTGGAAGATCGAAGGATTGGTGGTGACGCCGACGATGCTGCGGGTGTCGATCAGCTGCTGCAGGTTGCCCGACCGGAGCCGGTCGCGGGAGAGGTCGTCGAGCCAAACGGAGACGCCCGCCGCGGACAGTGCCGCAAGGTTCGGATTCTGGGCCATGAGATCTCCTCGTGGTTAGCGCTGGATGTGGTTGCTAGTTGTCGAAAGCCCGCTCGGCGGCGGCGACGATCGCTTCAGGGGTGAACCCGAACTCGCGGAACAGGGTCTTGTCGTCGGCTGACTCGCCGTAGCGCTCGATCGAGATGATCTCCCCGGTGTCGCCGACGTACTTGTACCAGCTCTGCGAGACGCCGGCTTCGACCGCGACGCGGGCCGACACGTCCGGGGGCAGCACGCTGTCCCGGTACTCCTGCGGCTGGGCCTCGAACCACTCGACGCACGGCATGGAGACGACGTAGGTCCGAATGTCCTTGGTGTTGAGGGTCTTTGCCGCCTCGACGGCCAGCTGAACCTCCGAGCCGGTCGCGATGATGATGACGTCGGCGTCCTTCGGATCACCGCCGCCGAGCACGTAGCCGCCTCGGGCGACGCCGTCGCGACTGGTGCCCTCCAGAACCGGGACGTTCTGGCGGGTCAGGATCAGTCCGATCGGGCCGCTGGCCGCCCCGCGTTCCAGGATGGTCCGCCACGCGTAGGCCGTCTCGTTGGGATCAGCCGGTCGCACCACCGACAGCCTCGGGATCGCCCGCAGCGCAGCCAGGTGCTCGATCGGCTGGTGGGTGGGGCCGTCCTCACCCAGCCCGATCGAATCGTGGGTCCAGACGTAGATGGGGTCGATGTCCATCAGCGCGGCCAGGCGCACCGCACCGCGCATGTAGTCGGCGAACTGCAGGAACGTTCCCCCGTAGGCGCGGGTGGGGCCATGCAGAACGATCCCGGACAGGATTGCGCCCATGGCGTGCTCGCGGATGCCGAAGTGCAGCGTGCGGCCGTACCAGGTGGCGTCCCAGTCGTGGGTGGCGATCGAGGGCGGCCCGAAAGATTGTGCGCCCTTCATGGTGGTGTTGTTGCTGCCGGCCAGATCGGCTGAACCGCCCCACAATTCGGGCAGTTTCGGCCCCACCGCAGAGAGGACTTCGCCGGACGCCGCGCGGGTGGCCACCGGCTTGGATCCGGGTTCCCAGTAAGGCAGATCGGCGTCCCAGCCCTCGGGCAGGGTACCGGCCAGCAGTCGGTCCAGCAGTGCCTTGCGCTCCGGTTCGCGCTGGGCCCACGCGTCGAAGTCGCCCTGCCACTTCTGGTGCGCCGCCCTGCCGCGGTCCACCAACTTGCGGGTGTGCGCGATCACCTCGTCGGCCACGTCGAAACTCTTATCCGGATCGAAACCGAGCACCTTCTTGGTGGCGGCCACCTCATCGGCGCCCAACGCCGATCCGTGCACGCCGCCGGTGTTCATCTTGGTGGGCGCCGGGAAGCCGATGATGGTCCGCAGCGCAATGAACGACGGCTTGTCGGTGACTTTCTTGGCCGCCTCGATCGCCGCCTCTATGCCGGCGACGTTCTCGCCGCCCTCCACGACCTGAACGTGCCAGCCGTAGGCCTCGTAGCGCGCCGGGGTGTCCTCGGTGAAGGCGATCCGGGTGTTGTGCTCGATCGAGATCTCGTTGTCGTCCCAGATCACGATGAGGTTGCCCAGTTGCTGGGTGCCCGCCAGCGAGCAGGCCTCGCTGGTGACGCCCTCCTGCATGTCGCCGTCGGAGGCGATGACGTAGATGTAGTGATCGAACGGGCTGGCGCCGGCGGGCGCGTCGGGGTCGAACAGGCCGCGCTCGTAGCGTGCGGCCATCGCCATCCCGACCGCCGAGGCCAGGCCCTGGCCCAGCGGCCCGGTGGTGATCTCCACCCCCTTGGTGTGCCGGAACTCCGGATGGCCCGGGGTTTTGGATCCCCAGGTACGCAGCGACTCGATATCGGACAGTTCCAGGCCGAACCCGCCCAGGTACAGCTGCAGGTAGAGCGTCAGGCTGGAGTGGCCGCAGGACAGCACGAAGCGATCCCGGCCGAGCCAGTGAGTGTCGCTGGGGTCGTGCCGCATGACGCGCTGGAACAGGGTGTAGGCCGCCGGCGCCAGGCTCATCGCCGTACCGGGATGGCCGTTGCCCACCTTCTGGACGGCGTCGGCTGCCAGCACCCGCGCGGTGTCGACGGCGCGGGTGTCCAGATCTGTCCAGTCGTCAGGGTGACGGGGCTGGGTCAGCTCGGAGATCTGCTCAAGGGTGGTCACGAAAGCCGCTCCTGGGACGTCTAATCGGTCGGGCAACCCGCTGCTGCTGCACACCCTAGTGCGGGGAATCCGCCCTGAAGTACCAAATCGGCAGCGCGGCGGTCTACCATCCTCTGTAGTAGACGCTGGGGCGGCCCGCAGGGTGGCCACGGCCGTCCGTGAAGGGGCCGTCCGTGAAGGAGTTGACCGCGTGAGAATGCGCGAAACCCGCCTCGCCGGTGAGGCCGCCGGAGCCCCAGTCCGGCCTGCTCCGAGCCGGTTCCGCACCGCCGTCTTGGGCTATCTGGCCCTGACCAAGCCTCGCGTGGTGGAACTGCTGCTGGTCACCACCATCCCGGCCATGCTGCTGGCCTCCCGGGGCCAGGTCGACCTGGTGCTGATCCTCAACACGCTCTTCGGCGGGATGCTGGCCGCCGGTGGCGCCAACACCCTCAACTGTGTTGCCGACGCCGACATCGACAAGGTGATGAAGCGCACCGCCGGGCGGCCACTGGCGCGGGCGACGGTGCCGCGCAGCCATGCCTTCGTGTTCGGGATGGCGCTGTCGGTGGGCTCGTTCTTCTGGTTGTGGTGGACCACCAACCTGCTCTCTGCGCATCTGGCCGCGGCGACCATCGCGTTCTATGTGCTGGTGTACACCCTGCTGCTCAAGCGGCGGACCTCACAGAACGTGGTGTGGGGCGGCGCGGCGGGCTGCATGCCGGTGATGATCGGCTGGTCCGCGGTGACCGGCACCATCGGCTGGCAGGCCCTGGTGATGTTCGCGATCATCTTCTTCTGGACGCCGCCGCACACCTGGGCGCTGGCCATGAAATACAAAGAGGACTATGAAGCCGCCGGAGTGCCGATGCTGCCGGTGGTGGCCACCGAGCGTCAGGTCACCCGCCAGATCATCATCTACACCTGGCTGACGGTGGCGGCCACGCTGGCGTTGATTCCGGCGGCGGGTTGGCTGTACGCGTCGGTGGCGGTGCTGGCCGGGGCGTGGTTCCTGAGCCTGGCGCACCGGTTGCACGCCGGCGTGCTGCGCGGTGAGGCGGTCAAGCCGCTGCGGCTGTTCCTGCACTCGAACAACTACCTGGCCGCAATTTTCTGCGCGTTGGCGGTGGACTCGGTCATCCCGCTCCCGCTGCTGTTCGGCTGACAATCTGCGCGAGCAGGGGTGACCGGTCGCCGGTTAGGGCAGTAACACGATTGATCCGGTGGTCCGGCGGCCCTGCAGGTCCTCATGGGCACGCGCAGCCTCAGCCAGCGGGTAATGCCCGCCCACGGTGACCTGAATCGAGCCGTCGGCGATGGCGTCCATCAGTTCCCCGGCGCGCCAGGCGAATTCGTCCGGGGTCCGGATGAAGTGGGCCAGGTTGGGGCGGGTCAGGTAAACCGAACCTGCGGCGTTGAGTCGTTGCGGGTCCACCGGCGGCACCGCACCACTGGAGGCGCCGAACAACGCCAGGGTGCCCCGGACCGCCAGGCTGGCCAGGCTGGCGTCGAATGTCGACTTGCCGACGCCGTCGTAGACAGCGGCCACCCCCCGGCCGTCGGTCAGTGCACGCACCCGGTCGGCGAACTCGCCGGCGTCCTCGGGGTACTCGAGTACCTCCACCGCCCCGGCCTGCCGGGACAGTTCGGCCTTCTCCGGGTTCGATGCCGTGGTGATGACCCGCGCACCCAGACTGGTCGCCCACTGGGTCAGGATCAGCCCCACCCCGCCTGCGCCGGCATGCACCAGTAGCCAGTCCCGGGCCTGCACCTGGTACACCGATTTGATCAGATAGTGCGCAGTCATTCCTTTCAGCAGCGCTGAGGCGATCGCGTCGGACTGTACGGTGTCGGGTACATAGGCCACGAAATCGGCTGGTGCAACAGAGTATTCGGCATAGCCGCCCGCGGCGTTGGCGGTCACCACGCGGTCGCCGATGTTGATCACCGCAACGTCGGCGCCGATCGCGGCGACCGTGCCGCACACCTCCTGGCCAACGATGAACGGCACCTCCCGTGGGTACTGCCCGGATCGGAAGTAGGTGTCGATGTAGTTCACACCGATGGCGTCGGCCTGGATCAGGACCTCACGCGGGCCGGGGGAGGGCATCGGCCGCTCGACGTAACGCAGAACCTCCGGGCCGCCTGTCTCGGCGACTTCAACAGCGTGCATGTCACTATCATCGCCGCTGTGAGCGCCCGATGAAGTTAGCCCGCCCGAATATCTTCCATCCGCGCATCGTGTTGGCCTCGTGCCCGCAACTCCCCGGCGGCGACGGCGACGACGCCGGACTGGTCGCCGCGCTGCGTCAGCGCGGTTTGCATGCCCGCTGGATGTCCTGGGACGACCCGCAGACCGAGGACGCCGACCTGGTGATTCTGCGGGCGGCGTGGGACTACGTCGAACGTCGCGAGGAGTTCCTGGCCTGGACCCGGCGGGTGTCCAATCTGCTCAACGCACCGGCCGCGGTCGCGTGGAACAGCGACAAGCATTATCTGGCCGACCTCGCCGCCGCGGGCATCCCCACCGTGCCGTCGTCGTTCATCGAACCCGGCGGGTCGGTTTCGTTGCCGGCCGGCGAGATGGTGGTCAAACCGGCCATCGGCGCGGGATCTATCGACACGCTGTGGTTCGCCGACCCGGCGTCGGCCGCGGCGCACGCCGGTGTGCTGCTGGAGGCCGGCCGCAGCGTCCTGGTGCAGCCCTACGACTCGCGTGTCGAGGACGGTGAGACCGCGCTGGTGTTCCTGGGCGGGGAGCAGTCGCACGCGTTCACCAAGGCGGCGATACTGCCGCCGGCGGGCGGTGAGCCCCCCCTGGACGAGTCCGGGACCTACGCCCAAGAGACGCTGGCGCCGGCAGACCCCGACTTCGAACTGTGGGATCTCGGTCATGCGGTCCTCGACGCCGCTGCCGCGCGGCTCGGCATGCCCCGCAACGAACTTCTTTATGCCCGAGTGGATCTCATCGGCGGTGCCGGCGGGGAGGCGGTGCTGCTGGAACTTGAGTTGATCGAACCGTCACTGGGCTGGCGCCAACTCGACGAGTCCACCCGCCTGCTACGGCAGCGCAGCTTCGCGCTGCAGGTCGAGGCGGCCTGCGATCGGCTCGGGCTCGGTCCGCTGTCGCATCGACGCCCATAGCGCCGCGGTGGCCGCCGTGCAGGCCGCCGCTCCCGCCACATGCAGCGCAACCAGGACCGCCGGAATACCGTTGTGGTACTGAACCAGCCCGAGTAGTCCCTGGGCTGCGACCAGGCCGACCAGCACCATCAGCCGCTTCCGGACAAGATGTGGTGCCCGGACCGCCAGCAGGCCCGCTCCCAGGCCGATCAGCAGACTGAGATAGCCGACCAGCAGGTTGGCGTGGGTGTGGACCAGGGTGACGATCTCCACCTGCAGGCGCGGGACCGGTCGCTCCAGGCTTTTATCGCCGGCGTGCGGGCCGGCACCGGTGACCAGGGTTCCGGTCACCAGGGTTGCGGTCAGCGCCACCGCGCTCAGGGCGGTCAACTGCCGCAGCGGCCTTGGTACCTGCTCGGTGCGGACGCCGTCGTCGGGCTCACCGATTTTGATGAAGAGCAGGGTGGCCACCCAGACCATCGCCATCGACACCAGCAGGTGGATCGCCACCGTCCACCACAGCAGTCCGGTGAGCACGGTGATGCCACCGATCACCGCCTGCAGAACCGTGGAGGCCGGCATCAGCCAGGCGTAGCGGCGCACCTCGCGTCGGCGTCTGGCGCGGGTGACCGCCAGGACCACCGCGATCGCGGTGGCCACCACCACGAAGGTCAACAGGCGGTTGCCGAATTCGACGGCTTGATGGATGCCCGGGACCTCGGCGTGCGGGACCGGGGTGAAACTCCCCGGGAAGCACTGCGGCCAGGTCGGGCAGCCCAGGCCGGAGGCGGTGACCCGAACGATGGACCCGGTGACCGAGATCAGTGCCTGACTGAGCAGGCCGACGGCGGCGATGATGCGCTGGGTGCGCAGGCTCGGCATCGGAAGCAGGTCTACCAGTCTCAGGAAAATCCGGCGTACGCCCACCTGAATGATCCTAGCGATCAGGTGAACCGGAACCAGCGCAAGGCTGCGGCTGCGCAGACCGCACCCCAAATCGCCAGCACCGCAAGGCCGAACCAGTCCAGCGTGACCGACCCCGACGGACTGACCGCCTGCGAGAGCGCTTCGGTCAACGCCCCCGACGGTGTGAGCCTGGCCACCCACGACAGCGCCTCGGGGACGGTGCCGGTCTGCAGGCCGGTCGCGACCGTGAGCGCACCCAGGCCGGCGAAGACGAACCACAGCAGATTGGCCACCGCGAGGACGATCTCGGCGCGCAGTGTGCCGCCCAGCAGCAGACCCATGGCCACGAAGGTGGCGGTGCCCACGGCGATGATCACCGCACCGAGCAACAGGCCGGCGACCGGTGGGCGCCAGCCCAACGCCAGGGCGATCCCGCCCAGCAGCATCGCCTGCAGGAACACGACCGTCACCACCGCCAGCACCTTGCCGGCGATGATGGCCCACACCGGCAGGGCGGTGGCGCCGAGTCGCTTGAGCGCGCCGTAGCGGCGGTCGAACGCCACGGCGATGGCTTGCCCGGTGAAGGCGGTGGAGATCACCGCCAGCGCCATGATCGCCGGGATGAACACCGCCACCCGGGGTTCGCCGAAGGACCCCAGTGGCAGCAGCGTGAGACCGATCAGCAGGGTGATCGGGATGAACATGGTCAGCAGTAACTGTTCGCCGTTGCGCAGCAACAGTTTCAGGTCCAGGGCGTACTGGGCGGTGAGCATCCTGCCCACGCTGTTCGGCCGCGGGTCGGGGGTGAAGGTTCCGGCGGGAAACAATTCGGTCATGACCGCAAGTCCTTACCGGTGAGTTCGAGGAACACGTCCTCGAGGCTGCGTTGTTCGACGCGCATATCGGTGGCCAGGATGTTCAGCCGGGCACCCCACGCCGTCACCGTGGCCAGCACCTGCGGGTCGATGCTGCCCTCCACCAGGTATTCGCCGGGGGATTGCTCCCGGGCGCGGTATCCCTCGGGCAACGCCGATAGCAGCAGGGACAGGTCGAGCTTGCGCGGTGCGGAGAACCGCAGTTGGTCCTCGGCGCCGCTTCGCATCAACTCCGCCGGCGTTCCCGACGCGATGGTCGAGCCGTGATCGATGATGACGATCCGGTCGGCCAGTTCCTCGGCTTCTTTGAGTTGGTGGGTGGTCAGTACCACCGTCACCCCGTCTCGGCGCAGCGCGTCGATGAGTTCCCAGACCACGACGCGGGCATGCGCATCCATGCCGGAGGTCGGCTCGTCGAGGAACACCAACTCGGGGCGGCCGACGATCGCGCACGCCAACGCCAGGCGCTGCTGCTGGCCGCCGGAAAGCCGGCGGTAGGTGGTGCGTGCGGCGTCGGTGAGGCCGAGGGTGTCCAGCAGCCAGGCGGGGTCCAACGGCTTGGCCGAGTAGGAGGCCACCAGATTCAGCATCTCCCCGGCGCGGGCGGCCGGGTAGCCGCCGCCGCCCTGCAGCATCACGCCGATCCGGGCGCGGACCGCGGCGTTGTCGGCGACGGGGTCCAAGCCGAGCACCTGGATGCTGCCGGCGTCGGGCTTCACGAAGCCCTCGCACATCTCCACCGTCGTGGTCTTCCCGGCGCCGTTGGGGCCGAGCAGTGCGAGCACCTCGGCGTGGGCCACGTCGAGGTCCAGATCCGACACCGCCACGACTGATCCGTAGCGCTTCGACACCCCGCGCAACCGAACGGGGTCAGGGGAGCGGGGACTCACGGGGAATCAGCGTAGGCGTCGGGTGCGGGGGTCGACGCCGGTGGTTGGCTCGGCGCCGGAACCTGAGCACGATCCGGACCACGATCCGGGGCCCTGAGCAGGTCCTGTCCGCTGAACACCTCATCGGTGCCGGGTACGTAGCGCCACGGCAACCGGTTACGGGTCAACCAGATCAGCAGCAGCACGATCAGCGCGCTGGCCATGGTGGCATCGAGGATCTGGAACAGGGCAAAGCGATCGCCGTTGGCGGTGGGCCCGAAGATCCCCACGATGAGGGTGACGGCGATGGTGGCGATGCGGAATCCGGGCCGGGTCACCCAGGCCGCCAGCGGGATGATGGCCCACAGCAGGTACCACGGCTGGACGACGGGGAACAGCAGCACGGTGGCGCCCAGCGCGACGCCCAGACCGCCGACCGGATGTAGCCGCCCGCGCAGCACGGCCAGCAGCAGCCAGCTGACCAGGATGGCGATGATCATGACGCCCATCGCGCGGGTCAGGGAGAGCACCGCGGTGGTGTGGTCGCCGAGCCCGAGCAGGATGCCGACCTGCCCGGTGGCCAGGGCCAGCAGAGTGGGCGGCGACATCCAGCTGCGGACGACATTGGCGGTGCCGAGGGTGAACAGCCAGCCGAAGCCCAGGCCACTGGCCCACCCGATCAGGGCCATCACGGCAAGTGACACCGACACGGTCAACACGCCGGCCGCCAGGAACGCCTTGACCGTGCCGCCCCACCGGTGGGCCAGCGCCATCGCGACGAACCCCAGCGCCAGCAGGCCTGGGAGTTTGACCTGGGAGGACATCGTGATGAGCACGATGCCGGCCAGCAGCATGGCCGGCGGCGCCCATTGCGCCCACTGCCCACCGGATCGTGGCCGACGTATCGGCCGGGGTAGCAGCGGGGCTGGGCCGTCGATGGCGCGCAACGCGAGCTCGGTGCCGGTCAGCATCAGCCCGAGCATCAGGGCCTCATTGTGGATACCCGCCACCAGATGCATCAAGAGCAGCGGGTTGGCGGCGCCGAGCCACAACGCGGCGACCTCCGCGACGCCGCAGCGGCGCGCCAATCGCGGTGTGGCCCAGACGATCAGACCGACCCCGACCAGTACGACGAGCCGGTGGCACAGCACGGCGCCGACGATGTTCTCATCGGTCAGCTTGGAGATCCCGCGACCGATCCAGAGGAACAGCGGCCCGTACGGAGCCGGGGTCTCCCGCCACAGACTCGGAACCGACAGCGTGAATACGTGATCGAGTCCAAGGCCCGGCGCAGGTCCGACCTGGTAGGGGTTCAGCCCGATCCGGGCGATCTGGCTCTGGGCCAGGTAGGAGTAGACGTCCTTGCTGTACATCGGCGGTGCGATCAGCAGCGGAACCATCCACACCAGCAGCGTCCGGTCCAGCTGGCTGCGCGACATCCGGCGCGGGCCGAGAACGAAGCGGCCGAGCATCAGCCAGGCCAGCGCCATCATCACCGCGCCGGTGGTCGTCATGGTCAGCGAGACGGTCTGAATGCGGGACGGCAGATTGAGCAGCCGCACCCCGAAAGTCGGGTCCTGCACCACCGGTCGGGCGCCGGCCCCCAACGCCCCGATACCCATCAAGACGGTGCCCGTGGCGCCGAACAGACGGGTCCGGTGCATGGCGCGCAGTTCGGCCGCATTGAGCGGTGAGCCCTCGGTCCGCTCTTCGCCATGCCAGCTGGCGATGGACGAGTACAAGGAGTGCCGGCGGCCAGCCACAACTGAACTCTAACCGTCCGGTGCGTAGCGTTCTGACCAGCCGCGAGCGCCGATCCCGGGTGGTGGAATAGGTAAGGCTGTCCTTGCTAGACCGTGCCGTGTAATTCCGTAACACTGTTGTTGTGAAAATGCTGCCCGAAGAGTCGCCGGTATCCGGGGTCTCGGCGCAGGACGGCCAGACCCGGCAGGAAATCGTGCGCCTGCTGCTGGAATCGGGGCCGATCACCGTCGCAGATCTCGGGCGCAAACTCGGTATCTCCGCCGCCGGTGTCCGCCGCCACCTCGACGTCCTGGTCGACGGCGGGGACGCGGAGTCCCAGCCGGCAGCGGCCTGGCAGCATGTCGGCCGGGGTCGTCCGGCCAAGCGCTACCGGCTCACCGCAGCCGGGCGGGCCAAACTCGAGCACGCCTACGACGACCTGGCCTCGGCGGCCATGCGCCAACTGCGGGAGATCGGCGGCGAGCAGGCGGTGCGGACCTTCGCCCGCCGCCGGATCGACACCATCCTCGACGGAGTGGCGCCAGCCGGATCGGATGACGACAGCGCGGTCGAGGATGCGGCCGACCGGGTGGCCGAAGCGCTGACCCGGGCCGGATACGCCACCACCACCACCCGGGTGGGCGGACCGGTCAAGGGGATCCAGATCTGCCAGCACCACTGCCCGGTTTCGCATGTGGCCGAGGAGTTTCCGGAGCTCTGCGAGGCCGAACAGCAAGCCATCTCCGAGGTGCTCGGAACTCATGTCCAGCAACTGGCCTCCATCGCCAACGGCGACTGCGCCTGCACCACCCACATACCGCTGCATCTGCGGCTCACCCCCGCCGCTTCGGCATCCGACAACAAACAAGGAGCACCGGCATGACAACTGCACCCGAGGTCCTGCCACTGAGCCAGGAAGAGACCATTGCCTCCCTCGGTAATTACGGTTACGGCTGGTCGGACACCGACGTGGCCGGCGCCAGTGCCCAACGCGGGATCTCCGAGGCCGTGGTGCGCGACATCTCGGCGAAGAAGAGCGAGCCGGAGTGGATGCTCGACGTCCGACTCAAGGCATTGCGGACGTTCTACAAGAAGCCGATGCCGAACTGGGGCTCGGATCTCGACGGCATCGACTTCGACAACATCAAGTATTTCGTGCGCTCCAGCGAGAAGCAGGCGACCACGTGGGAAGAACTTCCCGAGGACATCAAGAACACCTACGACCGGTTGGGTATCCCTGAGGCCGAGAAGCAACGCCTGGTATCGGGTGTAGCGGCTCAGTACGAATCCGAGGTTGTCTACCACTCGATCCGGGAGGACCTCGAGGCCCAGGGGGTGTTGTTCCTGGATACCGATACCGCGTTGCGTGAGCAGCCCGAGTTGTTCCGGCAGTACTTCGGCACGGTGATCCCGGCCGGTGACAACAAGTTCTCCGCGCTCAACACCGCGGTGTGGTCGGGTGGGTCGTTCATCTACGTGCCGCCCGGCGTACACGTCGACATTCCGCTGCAGGCCTACTTCCGGATCAACACCGAGAACATGGGCCAGTTCGAGCGGACCCTGATCATCGCCGACGAAGGTTCCTACGTCCACTACGTGGAGGGTTGCACCGCGCCGATCTACAAGAGCGACTCGCTGCACTCGGCGGTGGTGGAGATCATCGTCAAACCCAATGCGCGGGTTCGGTATACGACGATCCAGAACTGGTCGAACAACGTCTACAACCTGGTCACCAAGCGGGCCCGGGCCGAGGCCGGCGCCACCATGGAGTGGGTCGACGGCAACATCGGTTCCAAGGTCACCATGAAGTACCCGGCGGTCTGGATGACCGGTGAGCACGCCAAGGGTGAGGTGCTCTCGGTGGCGTTCGCCGGTGAGGGCCAGCACCAGGACACCGGCGCCAAGATGCTGCACCTGGCTCCCAACACGTCGAGCAACATCGTTTCCAAGTCGGTGGCCCGCGGCGGCGGCCGAGCCTCCTACCGTGGGCTGGTCCAGGTGAACAAGGGGGCCCACGGATCGCGTTCGAGCGTGAAATGCGATGCGCTGCTGGTCGACACGATCAGCCGAAGCGACACCTACCCCTACGTCGACATCCGCGAGGATGACGTCACGATGGGGCACGAGGCCACCGTGTCGAAGGTCAGCGAAGACCAGTTGTTCTACCTCATGAGCCGAGGGCTGACCGAGGATGAGGCGATGGCGATGGTGGTGCGCGGATTCGTCGAGCCGATCGCCCGGGAACTGCCGATGGAGTACGCGCTGGAACTGAACCGGCTCATCGAGCTGCAGATGGAAGGCGCGGTCGGCTAGTGACGGGCTCAACCACAGCCGCCATCAACAAAGGCGAGCAGTTCAGTTCCTTCGACGTGGCCGCATTCGAGGTCCCCGGCGGTCGTGACGAATTGTGGCGGTTCACCCCGCTCAAGCGGCTTCGCGGACTGCACGACGGCACCGCAGCCGCCACCGGGCAGGCCCGGATCACGGTGTCCGAGCAGGCCGGTGTGACGGTGGAGAACGTCGCCCGCGACGACACGCGACTCGGCCAGGGCGGAGTGCCGTCGGATCGGGTTGCCGCTCAAGCGTTCTCGTCCTTCGCCACCGCCACGGTGGTGACGGTGGGCCGCGGCGCGCACATCGAGACGCCGGTGGAGATCGCGATCACCGGTCCCGGTGTGGGTGCCACCGCTTACGGCCACCTTCAGCTGCGGGTGGAAGAACTCGCCGACGTCACCGCCGTCATCGACCTGCGCGGCAGCGGTACCTACGCCGACAACATCGAGTTTGTTGTCGCCGACGCCGCTCGCCTTACGGTGGTGTGGATCGCCGACTGGGCTGCCGACATGGTGCACCTCAGTGCCCAACACGCCCGGCTCGGCAGGGATGCTGTGCTGCGTCACGTGGCGGTCACTCTCGGTGGCGAGGTGGTTCGGATGGCCGCCACGGTCCGCTACGACGGGCCGGGCGGCGACGCCGAACTGCTCGGCCTGTATTTCGCCGATACCGGCCAGCACCTGGAATCCCGGCTATTGGTCGATCACAGCCAACCCAACTGCCGTTCGAACGTGCTCTACAAAGGTGCCCTGCAAGGGGATCCGGACTCCAACAAACCCGACGCGCACACCGTCTGGGTGGGTGACGTCCTGATCCGCGCCGAGGCCACCGGGACCGACACCTTCGAGATCAACCGGAATCTGGTGCTGACTGACGGCGCCCGCGCCGACTCGGTGCCCAATTTGGAGATCGAGACCGGTGAGATCGTCGGCGCCGGGCATGCCAGCGCGACCGGCCGGTTCGACGACGAGCAGATGTTCTATCTGCAAGCCCGCGGAATCCCCGAGGAGCAGGCTCGCCGCCTGGTGGTCCGCGGATTCTTCGGCGAAATCATTTCCAAGATCGCGCTCCCGGAGATCCGGGACCGACTGACCGACGCCATCGAACACGAACTGGCCATCATCGAATCGAGAACGGACTCATGAGCACCCCGAACACGTCAACGTTGGAGATCACCGACCTGCACGTCTGCATCACCACCCCGGAGGGCGTCGAGAAGGAGATCCTCAAGGGCGTCAACCTGACCGTCAGGTCAGGGGAGACCCACGCGGTGATGGGCCCGAACGGATCCGGCAAGTCGACGCTGTCCTATGCCATCGCCGGGCACCCCAAGTACACCGTCACCTCCGGATCGATCACCCTCGACGGGCGCGACGTTCTGGAGATGAGCGTCGATGAGCGTGCCCGCGCCGGCCTTTTCCTGGCCATGCAGTACCCGGTGGAGGTGCCCGGGGTGTCGATGACGAACTTCTTGCGCACCGCGGTGACCGCCGTGCGCGGCGAGGCCCCCAAGCTGCGCAGCTGGGTGAAAGAGGTCAAGGCGGCGATGAGCGATCTGGAGATCGACCCGCAGTTCGCCGAACGCAGCGTCAATGAAGGATTCTCCGGTGGGGAGAAGAAGCGCCACGAAATCCTGCAACTGGGTCTGCTCAAGCCGAAAATCGCCATCCTCGACGAGACCGACTCCGGCCTGGACGTCGACGCGCTGCGCGTCGTCAGCGACGGCGTCAACCGCTTCGCTGAGGGCGAGCACGGCGGCGTGCTGCTCATCACCCACTACACCCGGATTCTGCGCTACATCCATCCGCAGTTCGTGCACGTCTTCGTCGACGGCCGGATCGTCGAGTCGGGTGGTCCGGAACTGGCCGATGAGCTTGAGGAGAACGGCTACGTGCGGTTCACCCGCGCCGCGACGCCGTCCTAGGCGGATCGGTGACTGCGACAGTCGGCCTCGACCTCGATATCGACCGGATCAGAGCTGACTTCCCGATCCTGGGCCGAGTTATGCGAGGCGGCCAGCGGCTCGCCTACCTGGATTCCGGGGCCACGTCGCAGAAGCCGCTGGCGGTGCTCGACGCCGAGCGGCACTTTCTGACCACGTCCAACGGGGCGGTGCACCGGGGGGCGCATCAGCTCATGGAGGAAGCCACCGACTTCTTCGAACAGGGCCGGGCCGACATCGCCGCCTTCGTCGGCGCGGCCCCCGCGGAAGTGGTCTTCACCAAGAACGCCACCGAGGCGCTCAACCTGGTGTCCTACGTGCTCGGCGATAGCCGATCCGAACACTGCGTGGGCCCCGGCGATGTGATTGTCACCACCGAACTCGAGCATCACGCCAACCTGATTCCGTGGCAGGAACTCGCCCGCCGCACCGGGGCCACCCTGCGTTGGTACGGCGTCACCGACGACGGCCAGCTGGATCTGGACTCGCTGACCCTCGACGAGCGCGTCACAGTGATTGCGTTCACCCATCATTCGAATGTGACCGGCACCGGGGGGCCAGTGGCCGAACTGGTCGCCCGCGCCAAATCGGTGGGTGCGCTGACGGTGCTGGACGCATGCCAGTCGGTGCCCCACCAGCCCGTCGACCTCCCTTCGCTCGACGTCGATTTCGCCGCGTTCTCCGGCCACAAGATGCTCGGGCCGACGGGGATCGGCGCGCTGTACGGGCGTTCGGGACTGCTCGCGGCGTTGCCGCCGTTCCTGACCGGCGGGTCCATGATCGAGACGGTGACCATGGAATCGGCCACCTACGCGCCGCCGCCGCAGCGCTTCGAGGCCGGCACCCAGATGATCTCGCAGGTGGTTGGATTAGCCGCAGCCGCAAGGTATCTCGATGACATTGGGATGTCCGCCGTCGAAGCGCACGAGCATCGACTGGGCGCCGCGACACTCGCAGGCCTGGCCGAGATTCCGGAGGTGCGGGTCATCGGGCCGGCCGATCCGGCGGTCCGCCGGTCCCCGGTCGCCTTCGTCGTGGACGGAGTGCACGCCCACGACGTCGGCCAGGTTCTCGACGACGACGGTGTGGCGGTGCGGGTCGGCCACCACTGCGCCGCGCCCCTGCACCGCCGCCTGGGCGTGGCCGCCACGGTCAGGGCTTCGTTCGCGGTTTACAACACCCTCGACGAGGTGGACCGACTCATCGCCGGGGTGCGCCGGGCGATCGACTTTTTCGGGGACCGTCGCCGATGAGACTGGAGCAGATCTACCAGGACGTCATCCTGGACCACTACAAGCGCCCGCATCACCGCGGCCTGCGGGAACCCTTCTCCGCCGAGGTGCACCACGTCAACCCCACCTGCGGGGACGAGGTGACCCTTCGGGTGGCGTTATCCGAGGACCGCGAGCGGGTCACCGACGTGTCCTACGACGGTCAGGGGTGTTCGATCAGCCAGGCCGCCACCTCGGTGCTGACCGAGCAGGTGATCGGCCAGTCGGTCGGTGATGCGCTGAAGATCGTGGAGGCGTTCAACGAGATGATCACCTCGCGGGGCACCATCCCGGGCGACGAGGAGTTGATCGGCGACGGCATCGCCTTCGCCGGGGTGTCGAAATACCCCGCGCGGGTGAAATGCGCGCTGCTGGGCTGGCTGGCGTTCAAAGACGCCGTGGCGCGGGCATCCACTAAACATCCACATCCACAACACTGAAGATCCACACCGCTGAGGAGAAACGATGACCGAAACCGCCTCGGATGAACTGCTTGCCGACCTCGAGGAGGCCATGCACGACGTCGTCGACCCCGAGTTGGGCATCAACGTCGTCGACCTCGGTCTTGTCTACGGACTTAACGTCGAGCAGGTGGACTCCGGCACCGTCGCCGTCATCGACATGACGCTGACCTCGGCGGCATGCCCGCTCACCGACGTGATCGAGGATCAGACCCGCGGCGCCCTGGTCGGGACGGGCCTGGTCACCGAGATCAGGATCAACTGGGTGTGGAACCCGCCGTGGGGGCCGGACAAGATCACCGACGACGGCCGCGAGCAGTTACGCGCGCTGGGGTTCACGGTTTAGACCGCGTCAACCGCGGCCCCGGGGAGTCCGTCGCCGGTTGTCCCCACCCCGGGAACAGATCAGAGCGCACCGACGTTGCCGGTTGCATGGCTACCCGTGACCTGACTACGCAGGACTTCAACGACACCATCGCCGGCAACGACATCGTGCTGGTCGACTTCTGGGCGTCCTGGTGCGGTCCGTGCCGCGCTTTCGCGCCGACCTTCACCAAAGCCTCCGAGGCCAACCCCGACATAGTGTTCGCCAAGGTCGACACCGAGGCGCAGGAGCAGTTGGCCGCGGACGCCGGAATTCGGGCCATCCCGACGCTGATGGCGTTCAAAAAGGGCCACCTGGTGTTCAACGCGGCCGGGGCGCTTCCACCGGCCGCCCTGGACGACCTCATCACGCAGGTGCGGGAGTTCGACCTCGACAACGCGACCGCCGAGCAGTCCACCGACCACACGGATCTCTGAAGGACGTTCGCACGCGATAGCGTGCAACGGTGAGTCAGTCCGGCTTAGGCCCCTTTGTCCTCGTCGACCGTCCACGACCGCATGTTGCACTGGTCACGCTCAACCGGCCGGAGCGGATGAACTCCATGGCGTTCGACGTCATGGTTCCCCTGCAAGACGTGCTGGCGGAACTGAATCATGACAACGACATACGAGTCGTTGTGCTCACCGGGTCCGGACGTGGCTTCTCATCGGGGGCCGACCACAAGTCGGCCGGATCCGTGCCACATGTGCAGGGCCTAACCCGTCCCACCTACGCGCTGCGGTCGATGGAGATCCTCGACGAGGTCATCCTGGCGATGCGCCGGCTGCACCAGCCGATCATCGCCGCGGTCAACGGCGCGGCCATCGGCGGCGGGCTGTGCCTGGCACTGGCTGCCGACATCCGGGTGGCCGCCGACGCGGCATACTTCCGGGCCGCCGGCATCAACAATGGTCTGACGGCCAGTGAACTGGGGCTTTCCTATCTGTTGCCGCGCGCCATCGGCAGCTCCCGGGCCTTCGAGATCATGCTGACCGGCCGCGACGTCGACGCCGCTGAGGCCGAACGGATCGGTCTGGTATCGCGGCAGGTACCCGCCGCCGATCTGCTGCCGACCTGCTTGGAGATGGCCGAGCGGATCGCGGCGTTCTCCCGGCCCGGCGTTGAACTGACCAAGCGGACGTTATGGACCGGACTGGACGCCAGTACCCTGGAGGGGCACATGCAGGCCGAGGGCCTCGGGCAGCTCTACGTGCGCCTGCTCACCGCCAACTTCGAAGAGGCGGTTGCTGCGCGCGCCGAGCAGCGCGCCCCGGTCTTCACCGACGAGAAGAAGTAGCCCCCTCCGGAGGCAAAAGGAGACGCAACGAGCGTGATCACCGCAACGGACCTGGAGGTCCGCGCCGGGGCGCGCACGCTGCTGCTCGCCGAGGGTCCCGCGCTTCGGATTCAACCCGGCGATCGCATCGGTCTGGTGGGCCGCAACGGCGCCGGAAAGACCACCACCATGCGGATCCTGGCCGGCGAGGGTGAGCCGTACGCCGGCACCGTCACGCGCACCAGCGAGGTCGGGTATCTGCCGCAGGACCCGCGGGAGGGGGACCTGGAAGTCCTGGCCCGCGATCGCGTGCTGTCCGCGCGCGGCCTCGACACCCTGCTCGCGGATCTGGAGAAGCAGCAGGTGCTGATGGCCGAAGTCGTCGACGACGATGCGCGCGACAAAGCCATCCGCCGGTACGGGCAACTGGAGGAGCGCTTCGCCGCACTCGGCGGCTACGCCGCAGAGAGCGAAGCCGGCCGGATCTGCGCCAGCCTCGGACTGCCGGACCGGGTACTCACTCAGCCCCTGCGCACCCTGTCCGGCGGCCAGCGC
The DNA here is from genome assembly GCA_964202555.1 of Mycobacterium sp. Taxonomy (GTDB): domain Bacteria; phylum Actinomycetota; class Actinomycetes; order Mycobacteriales; family Mycobacteriaceae; genus Mycobacterium. The sequence continues at coordinate 14,919 of CAXNJA010000004.1, read as the reverse complement.
AGGCGCGTCGAGCTGGCGCGAATCCTGTTCGCCGCCAGCGAGAGTGGCGCTGGATCGGCCACCACGCTGCTGCTCGACGAGCCGACCAACCACCTCGACGCCGACTCGATCGGCTGGCTGCGCGACTTCCTGAAGGTCTACAGCGGCGGCCTGGTGATCATCAGTCACGATGTGGGCCTGCTGGCCGATGTCGTCAACCGGGTCTGGTTCCTCGACGCCGTCCGCGGCGAGGCCGATGTGTACAACATGGGCTGGCAGAAGTACCTCGACGCCCGGGCCACCGACGAACAACGCCGCCGACGTGAACGCGCCAATGCCGAGAAAAAAGCGTCGGCGTTGCGCACCCAGGCCGCGAAGATGGGCGCCAAGGCCACCAAAGCTGTTGCGGCACAAAACATGCTGCGTCGCGCCGAGCGAATGATCTCGGAACTCGACGCCGAGCGGGTGGCCGACAAGGTCGCCAGAATCCGATTCCCGACGCCGGCGCCTTGCGGGAAAACCCCACTGATGGCCAGCGGCCTGACCAAGAACTACGGGTCGCTGGAGGTGTTCACCGGCGTCGACCTTGCGATCGACCGCGGATCGCGGGTCGTCATTCTGGGTCTCAACGGAGCCGGCAAGACAACCCTGCTGCGCGTCCTTGCTGGGGCCGAACAACCCGATGCCGGGCAACTCGAACCCGGACATGGCTGCAAGATCGGTTATTTCGCCCAGGAGCACGACACCCTGGACTCACGCGCGACGGTGTGGGAGAACATCCGTCACGCCGCGCCGGACACCGGCGAGCAGGAGTTGCGGAGCCTGCTGGGAGCCTTCATGTTCACCGGTCCGCAGCTGGACCAGGCGGCCGGAACGCTGTCCGGCGGCGAGAAGACCCGGCTGGCGCTGGCCGGGCTGGTGGCCTCGACCGCCAACGTGCTGCTGCTCGACGAGCCCACCAACAACCTCGACCCGGCGTCCCGCGAGCAGGTGCTCGACGCGCTGCGCAGCTACCTCGGTGCAGTGGTGCTGGTCACCCACGATCCCGGGGCGGCCGAGGCGCTGGAGCCCCAGCGGGTGGTACTGCTGCCCGACGGCACCGAGGATCACTGGTCTGAGGACTACGCAGGCCTCATCGAACTGGCCTGAACTTCGGCGCGGTAATCCTCGCTGAACGACGATTACCGCGCCGAAGTTGGCTGGCGCGCTAGGCGGACGTGCCCGCCCGGAGCATGTTGCGCAGCACGTACTGCAGGATGCCGCCGTTGCGGTAGTAGTCGGCTTCACCGGGGGTGTCGATGCGGACCACCGCGTCGAACTCCACCGCCGAACCATCTGTCTTGGTGGCCTTGACGTGCACCGTCTTCGGGGTCTTGCCGGCATTGAGATCCTCGATGCCGGTGATGTCGAACACCTCGGTGCCGTCCAGTTTCAACGACGCCGCGGACTCGCCGGGCGGGAACTGCAGCGGAATCACGCCCATGCCGATCAGGTTGGACCGGTGGATCCGCTCGAAGGATTCCGTGATCACCGCCCGCACGCCCAGCAGACTGGTGCCCTTGGCGGCCCAGTCGCGCGACGAGCCGGACCCGTACTCCTTGCCGCCGAGCACCACCAACGGGGTGTTGGCCGCCGCATAGTTCTGCGCCGCGTCGTAGATGAAGGCCTGCGGGCCGCCGGGTTGGCTGAAGTCGCGGGTGTAGCCACCCGACACGTCATCCAGCAACTGGTTGCGCAGGCGGATGTTGGCGAAGGTGCCGCGGATCATCACCTCGTGGTTGCCGCGCCGCGATCCCAGTGAGTTGAAGTCGGCGGGCTGCACACCGTTGGCCTCCAGGTACTGCGCGGCCGGGGTGCCCTTCTTGATCGCGCCGGCCGGGGAGATGTGGTCGGTGGTCACCGAATCTCCAAGCAGAGCAAGAACTCTCGCGCCCGTGATGTTCTTGACAGGTTGGGGCTCGGCGGGCATTCCGTCGAAGTACGGAGGCTTGCGCACGTAGGTCGACTTCGGATCCCAGGCGAAGGTGTTGCCCGAGGGTGTGGGCAGGTTGCGCCAGCGCTCGTCGCCCTTGAACACATCGGCATAGCTGTCGACGAACATCTTCCGGTCGATCGACGACGCGATGGTGTCGTCGATCTCCTTCTGCGTCGGCCAGATGTCCTTGAGGAACACATCGTTGCCGTCCGAATCCTTGCCGAGCGGATCGGATTCGAAATCGAAGTCCATGGTGCCGGCGATGCCGTAGGCGATCACCAGCGGCGGCGACGCGAGGTAATTCATCTTCACGTCAGGGGAGATGCGGCCCTCGAAGTTACGGTTGCCCGACAGCACCGCGGTCACCGACAGGTCGTTGTCGTTGATCGCCTTCGAGATCTCCGGCGAGAGCGGGCCGGTGTTGCCGATGCAGGTGGTGCATCCGTAGCCGCCGAGGTAGTAGCCCAGCTTCTCCAGGTACGGCCACAGGCCGGCCCTCTCGTAGTAGTCGGTGACGACCTGTGAGCCGGGAGCCATGTTCGTCTTGACCCAGGGCTGGCTGGTCAGCCCCTTCTCGACGGCCTTCTTGGCCAGTAGGGCCGCGCCGAGCATGACCGACGGGTTGGAGGTGTTGGTGCACGAGGTGATCCCGGCGACCACAACCGCGCCGTGGTCGAGGACGAACTCGCCGCGCTCGGCCGAGCGAACGGTGATCGGCTTGCTCGGCCGGCCGTGCGAGCCGTTGGCCGCCGACGGCCGCATGTCGTGCGCGCCGTTGTCGGCGAAGGACAGCGCTGCCGGGTCGCTGGCCGGGAAGGACTCCTCGTCGGCCTCGTCGAGCTTGGTGTGCGGCGTCGGGTGGTTCTCCTCGACGTAGTTGTGGATGTCCTTGCGGAAGGCGTTCTTGGCGTCGGTCAGCTCGATGCGGTCCTGCGGACGCTTCGGGCCGGCGATGGACGGGACCACGGTCGACAGGTCGAGCTCCATGTACTCGGAGAACACCGGCTCGCGATCCGCGTCGTGCCACATACCTTGGGTCTTGGCGTAGGCCTCGACCAGCGCGACCTGCTCCTCGGTGCGGCCGGTCAGCCGCAGGTAGTCGATGGTGACCTCATCGATCGGGAACATCGCTGCGGTGGAACCGAATTCGGGGCTCATGTTGCCCAGCGTGGCCCGGTTGGCCAGCGGCACCTCGGCGACACCCTTGCCGTAGAACTCGACGAACTTGCCGACCACGCCGTGCTTGCGGAGCATGTCGGTGACGGTCAGCACGACGTCGGTGGCGGTGACGCCCGGCTTGATCTCACCGGTCAGTTTGAAGCCGACGACGCGGGGGATGAGCATCGACACGGGCTGCCCCAGCATGGCGGCCTCGGCCTCGATGCCGCCCACACCCCAGCCCAGCACGCCGAGGCCGTTCTCCATCGTGGTGTGGCTGTCGGTGCCGACACAGGTGTCCGGGTAGGCGACCCCGTTGCGCGTCATCACGACGCGGGCCAGGTGTTCAATGTTGACCTGGTGCACGATGCCCGTTCCCGGGGGGACCACCTTGAAGTCGTCGAACGCTCCCTGGCCCCAGCGCAGGAACTGATAGCGCTCGCCGTTGCGCTGATATTCGAGTTCGACGTTGCGTTCGTAGGCTCCCGCGTTGCCGAAGAAGTCGAGGATCACCGAGTGGTCGATCACCATCTCGGCGGGGGAGAGCGGGTTGACCTTCTCCGGGTCGCCGCCGAGGGCCGTGACCGCCTCGCGCATGGTGGCCAGGTCGACGATGCAGGGCACGCCGGTGAAGTCCTGCATCAGTACGCGGGCGGGGGTGAACTGGATCTCGATGCTCGGCTGGGCCGAGGGGTCCCAGTTGGCGATGGCGTTGATGTGGTCGCCGGTGATGTTGGCGCCGTCCTCGGTGCGCAGCAGGTTCTCGGCGAGCACCTTGAGGCTGTAGGGCAGTTTCTCGGTGCCGGGCACCGCGTCGAGGCGGAAGATCTCGTAACTGTTGGTCCCGACCTTGAGGGTGTCGCGGGCCCCAAATGAATTCAAAGAACTTGCGCTGTTCACATCAACTCCCGGCGTGTGTTTTCGGCTGGTCGAATACTAACGGCGGGGTCGGCGAACCGAGATGGCCGACCCCCGCTGCTCCCAGTCTGGTCTCCCACCGGCGCGTGCTGCAGCCCCCGCGGGCCGACCGCGGTACCGTCTGGCCCGTGAGCTCCCTGCCTGTGCCCACTTTCCTACCCACTTTCCTGCCCGCTGTACTGTCGCCCGGCTTGACCCCGAACTTGTCGCCGATCCTGTCCCCGGGCATGCCCGCGTTCATTCCCATGGAGGTCTGCACCGCAGTCGGAATGCCGCTGTCGACCCCCATCGACCAGTGCATGTCTGCGGTCAAGGCCGATGTCGCCAAGGACGGCGTGGCCGCCCCGGCCGCTGACGTCGCCGGCCTGCAGCAAGTGGTCACCGATGCCCGGGACCGTGGCGTCGACGTGAAGGTGGTCGTCATGCAGGAGAGTCCGGTCATCGACACACCGCTGCGCGACATCGCCACTGCGGTGGGTCAGGACAGTCCCGGCTCGACGGTGCTGGTGCTCAGTCCTGGATGGGCGGGGACTTACAGCACCACTTACGACCGGGTGCTGCTCGAGGCCGGACAGGACGTCGCCAAATTGGCCGATACTCCCGTGCAGGCTGCGCAGAATTTCGTCGACCAGTTGAAAACACCGATATTCGACTGGACGGCATTCACAATCTTCGTTGTTTTCGCAGTCGCCGCGGCAGCTGCCGCGACCGGCTTTTTACGGCGGTGGGCAAGGCGCACCAGCGCGGCCCAAACCGCACCCGGCACCGCACCCCGCACCGCACACCAAAAGTAGGTCCGCGCTGCGATTTCGCTGAGCAGCGACCCTTGTATGGCAAATCCCTAAGATTGCTATTCGGTCACACCTGCGGAAATACAACATTGTAATTTTCTGCGCCGGTTTCCTCTGCGACAGACGTGACGTACGGTTCACCTGGAGCCATTGTTATTAGCGTGGCAAAAGTGACAGGTGTTACAGGCGTGACTATTCGTAGCCAAGTAGGAGTCCGAGTCGAATGAGACCTTCCAGCGGTTCGCGCGCCGTGCGCGCCACCCGGGCGGTGTGTCCGCTGACCCTCACCGTCGCCCTTGCCCTCTCCGTGCCGGGTCTGGCGCAGGCCGAGCCCGCGCCGGAGCCCAACAGCCTCGCCGCGCTGGTCGCCGACGTCGCCGAAGCCAACCAACGCCTTGAGGACGTCGGTGCCCGAGTCCAACTCGAGCAGGAGAGCGTCAACAAGGCGATCGTGGAGGTCCAGGCGGCCCGCGACGCCGCTGCACTCGCCCGGCAGCAGGTCGATACCAGCAAGCAGGCGGTCAAGGACGCCGACGCAGCCATCATCCAGGCGCAGAAGCGGTTCGACACTTTCGCCGCCGCCACCTACGTCAACGGCCCGTCCTCCTCGCTGGTTCTGGCACAAACGCCGGACGAGATCATCGCCACCGCCACAGCCGGGCAGACACTGGCGCTGAGCTCCCAGGAGGTCATGGCAGGACTGCGCCAGGCCCAGACCACGGCCGTCAACTCCGACGCCGCGGCGCGGGACGCCAAGACGAAGGCCGACCAGGCGGTCATGGGGGCCCAGACCAGCCAGGACGCCGCGGTGGCTGCGCTGACGCGGGTCCAGCAGACCTTCCGGGAGCAGCAGGTCGAGATAGACCGGCTTGCCGCCGAGCGCAAGGTCGCCCAGCAGAAGCTGCAAGCAGCGCGGGTTGCGGCCGCGGCTGCTCCGGCCGTCGCAAGCCAGGCCGGCCCTGCCGCCCCGCAGGCCCCCGCTCAGCAGGGCCCCGCGCCGCAGGTCGCGGCGCCGATGGTCGAGGCAGCCGCTCCGGCGCCGGGAGCCGCCGGTGCGGTCAATCCCGGCGATTGGGACCGTCGCGCCCCGGGCGCTGCCGCCATCTCGGTTCCCTACGGTGATCCCTCGGAGTGGGATCTCACCCTGCCCGCAGTGCCCAGCGCCTTCCTCTCCGGTGATCCGATTCAGATCATCAACGCCGTGCTGGGTATCGCGCAGAACTCCTTCCAGACCACTCAGCAGATGGGTAAGAAGTTCCTGCAGCAGCTGGGCATCCTCAAGCCCACCGACACCGGGATCACCAACAACGGCGGAATCCCGCTGGTCTACGGCAACCGGGCGATCGAGCACGTCATCAGCCGGGCGCAGTCGCAGATCGGGGTGCCCTACTCCTGGGGCGGCGGCAACGCCGCCGGAAAGAGCCGCGGCATTGACGGCGGGGCCAACACAGTCGGGTTCGACTGCTCCGGTTTGGTGCTCTACGCGTTCGCCGGGGCGGGCATCAATCTGCCGCACTACTCGGGCTCGCAGTACAACATGGGCCGCAAGATCCCGGTGGCGCAGATGCGCCGCGGCGACGTTCTCTTCTGGGGGCCCAACGGCAGCCAGCACGTCGCGATCTATCTGGGTAACAACCAGATGATCGAGGCGCCTTACACCGGGTCGTTCGTCAAAGTCTCCCCGGTGCGCACCAGCGGCATGACCCCCTTCGCCGTCCGCTACATCGAGTGGTGAGCGCAGCCATGCGTGCGCCCACCCGCGTCGTCCGCTCTGTCGCGACGCTGTTGGCGGCGGTGTCGCTGTCCATCGGCCTCGCGTCACCCGCGCACGCCGAGGAGTGGGATCCCACCCTGCCCAAGATTCTCAGCTCCGGTGCGCCCGGGGATCCGGTCGCGGTGGCGCAGGCCTCGCTGGCCTTCACCCAGCAGGCCGCCGAGGCGACCATGGATCTGGGCCGCAAGTTCCTGGCCGGTCTGGGCATCGGCGGCGGTCCCACGGCACTGCCGGGGGGACGGGTGAGTGGCCCGCAGGCCATCGAGTACGTGATCCGTCGCGGCGCCTCGCAGCGCGGTGTGCCCTATTCCTGGGGCGGCGGCGCGATCAATGGACCCAGCGAGGGCGTCGACCACGACGCCGGCAAGGTCGGCTACGACTGTTCGGGCTTCACGCGGTACGCCTTCGCCGGTGTCGGGGTGCAGATTCCCAAATACTCCGGTGAGCAGTACACCGCCGGCCGGCAGGTCTCGCCGTCGCAGGCCAAGCGCGGCGACCTGATCTTCTACGGCCCCGGCGGCAGCCAGCACGTGGCGATCTATCTGGGCAACGGGCAGATGCTGGAGTCCTCGTCGGCGGCCGGTGGGGTGACGGTCGGCCCGGTGCGCACCGCCGGGATGACGCCGTACGTGACCCGCTTCATCGAGACCTGACCGGAGCACCGGTGCGGTCGGGGCCGACGCGCCAGCGACGCGCCGTCGACGGATTCCGGATCGCCTGGAATAGTTGTCTGCGGGCACCTGCTGCCCGAATGGAAGCGGGCACGCGGGCGAATCAGCACTGACGTGCCGGCCACAAGCTGTGGAGGAAATCGATGACGTCACCAGGTGGGTCGCTCGCGGGTCCGGGAGGATACGCAAGCTCGAGCACTGCCGCTGTCGTGACCGGCGCCGCGACCGTTTCGAGTGGCAACGGTTTGGCCAGCGAGGTGAACACCCTGGAACGGGCCATCTTCGAGGTCAAACGAGTCATCGTCGGCCAGGACCAACTCGTCGAGCGCATTCTGGTCGGGCTGCTGGCCAAGGGTCACGTGCTCCTCGAGGGCGTTCCCGGCGTGGCCAAGACGCTGGCGGTGGAGACCTTCGCCAAGGTCGTCGGCGGCACCTTCGCCCGGATCCAGTTCACCCCCGACTTGGTCCCCACCGACATCGTCGGCACCCGCATCTATCGCCAGGGCCGTGAGGAGTTCGATATCGAACTAGGTCCCGTGGTGGTCAACTTCCTGCTCGCCGACGAGATCAACCGGGCGCCGGCCAAGGTCCAGTCCGCACTGCTCGAGGTGATGGCCGAGCGCAAGATCTCCATCGGCGGCCAGACCTACCCGCTGCCCAAGCCGTTCTTGGTGATGGCCACCCAGAACCCGATCGAGAACGAGGGCGTCTACCCCCTGCCCGAGGCTCAACGCGACCGGTTCCTGTTCAAGATCAACGTCGACTACCCCTCCCCGGAGGAGGAGCGCGAGATCATCTACCGGATGGGGGTCACCCCGCCGGAGCCCAAGCAGGTGCTGGAAACCGGTGACCTGCTTCGCCTACAGAACGTCGCCGCCAACAACTTCGTCCACCATGCCCTGGTCGACTACGTCGTTCGGGTCGTCACCGCCACCCGCCGGCCCGAGCAGTTCGGGATGCCCGACGTCAAGGCCTGGATCGCCTACGGGGCCTCGCCCCGCGCCTCGCTGGGAATCATCGCCGCGGCCCGCGCACTGGCTCTGGTCCGGGGCCGCGATTATGTCGTGCCCCAGGACGTGATTGAGGTGATTCCCGACGTTCTGCGCCACCGGTTGGTGCTGACCTACGACGCGCTGGCCGACGATGTGAAAGCCGAGACGGTGATCGGCAGGATCCTGCAGACTGTGGGGATGCCCCAGGTGAATGCGGTTCCGCAGCAAGGCTATTCGGCGCCGCCGGCCGGCTCGGCTGTCTCTCCCGCGGCCGGCGCTAACGGCCGGTGAGCGAGCCGACGTCTGCCGGACAGTCCGCCGATCAGGCCCAGCCCATCCACCCGCCGTCCTTCGGCCGCGGCGGAATCGGTGACGCCAAACTGTCGGCTGCGCTGCGCACCCTGGAACTCACGGTCAAGCGCAAACTCGACGGCGTACTGCAGGGCAATCATCTTGGTCTGATCCCGGGGCCCGGTTCCGAGCCCGGGGATTCGCGGATGTACCAACCCGGCGACGACGTGCGACGGATGGACTGGTCGGTGACCGCCCGCACCACCCACCCGCATGTGCGGCAGATGGTCGCAGACCGGGAACTGGAAACCTGGCTGGTCGTCGACATGTCGGCCAGCCTGGACTTCGGCACCACCGGCTGCGAGAAGCGCGACCTTGCCGTGGGTGCAGCCGCGGCGATCACCTACCTCAACAGCGGAGGAGGCAATCGGATCGGTGCGCTGATCGCCAACGGCGATCAGATCATCCGGGTACCCGCCCGGTCCGGCCGCCAGCACGAGCAGACCCTGTTGCGCGCTATCGCGACCTCGCCGCAGGCCCCGCTCGGGGTGCGGGGCGATCTGGCGGTTGCCATCGACGCGCTGCGCCGCCCTGAGCGCCGTCGCGGGATGGCCGTGGTGATCAGTGACTTCCTCGGACCGATCAACTGGATGCGGCCGCTGCGAGCGATCTCAGCCCGCCATGAGGTGCTTGGGATCGAGGTTCTCGATCCCCGCGACGTCGAACTGCCCGCCGTCGGGGACGTCATCCTGCAGGACACCGAGTCCGGCGTGACCCGCGAGTTCACCATCGACGAGCAACTGCGAGACGACTTCGCCCGGGCGGCGGCCATCCATCACGACGAGGTGGCGCGCACCCTGCGCCGATGCGGGGCGCCACTGATGACGCTGCGCACCGACCGCGACTGGATCGCCGACATCGTGCGCTTCGTCGCCTCGCGCCGACGCGGGGCAATGGCGGGCTCCCAGTGAGGTTGCCGCTACTGGGGCCGATGGCGCTGACCGACTTCGCCCACCCCTGGTTCTTCCTGTTCCTGATCGTCGCCGCCGCGCTGGTAGCGCTCTACGTCGTGGTCCAGCGGTCACGCAAGCAGCGCATCCTGCGGTTCGCCAACATGGAACTGCTGGAAAGGGTTGCCCCGCAACGGCCCAACCGGTGGCGACACCTGCCGGCGATCCTGCTGATCAGTTCGCTGGTGATGTTCACCATCGCCATGGCCGGTCCGCAGAACGACGTCCGGACCCCGCGCAACCGTGCCGTGGTGATGCTGGTGATCGACGTGTCGCAGTCCATGCGGGCCACCGACGTCGAACCCAGCCGTTTAGCTGCCGCCCAGGTGGCCGCCAAGCAGTTCGCCGACCAGCTCACCCCCGGTATCAACCTGGGCTTGATCTCCTTCGCCGGTACCGCGACCGTGCTGGTGTCACCCACCACCAATCGCGAGGCCACCAAAATCGCCCTGGACAAGCTGCAACTGGCCGACCGCACCGCCACCGGCGAGGGCATCTTCACCGCCCTGCAGGCGATAGCGACGGTCGGTGCGGTGATCGGCGGGGGAGAGGACGGCGAGCGTCCGCCCGGCCGGATCGTGCTGATGTCCGATGGCAAGGAGACAGTGCCGTCCAACCCGGACAACCCCAAGGGTGCCTTCACCGCGGCGCGGACTGCCAAGGATCAGGGAGTGCCGGTCTCGACCGTGTCGTTCGGCACCCCGTATGGCTACGTGGAGATCAACGATCAGCGCCAGCCGGTACCGGTCGACGATGAGATGCTCAAGAAGATCGCCGAGTTGTCCGACGGCAGCGCCTACACCGCTTCGACACTCGAGCAGCTCAAAGAGGTCTTCACCGAGCTGCAGGATCAGATCGGCTACGAGACCGTCAAGGGTGACGCCAGCGTGGGCTGGCTCCGGCTCGGCTCCCTGCTGCTGGCCCTGGCCGCGTTGGCCGCGCTGCTGATCAACCGGCGACTACCGGGTTAAGGCCACGGCGGGTTGATTTCGGTGCCGCCAAGTGCAGGCACTAAGTTGACGGGCATGACCGAGACCGCCGTCCCCGATGCGGCCGCCGGAACACCTGGCGGCAAACCCTCGTTCGTCTCACGTTCGGTGCTGGTCACCGGCGGAAACCGGGGGATCGGGCTGGCCATCGCGCGGCGATTGGCGGCCGATGGCCACAAGGTGGCGGTGACTCACCGCGGCTCCGGAGCCCCCGACGGCTTGTTCGGCGTCGAGTGCGACATCACCGACAACGAGGCGGTCGACCGGGCCTTTACCGAGGTCGAGCAGCATCAGGGGCCGGTTGAGGTGTTGGTGTCCAACGCCGGCATCACCGCGGACGCCTTCATGATCCGGATGACCGAGGAGCGCTTCGAGAAAGTCATCGACGCCAACCTCACCGGGGCCTTCCGGGTGGCTCAGCGGGCAGCCCGCAGCATGCAGAAGAACCGGTTCGGCCGAATGATCTTCGTCGGTTCGGTCTCGGGCATGTGGGGCATCGGCAACCAATCCAACTATGCGGCTTCCAAGGCCGGCTTGATCGGCATGGCCCGCTCGATCTCCCGCGAAATGGCAAAGGCGGGGGTCACGGCCAACGTGGTGGCCCCGGGACTGATCGACACCGATATGACCCGCGCGATGGACGAGAGGGTTGCCAAGGGTGCCCTGGAATTCATCCCGGCCAAGCGGATCGGCACCGCCGAGGATGTCGCCGGGGCGGTCAGTTTCCTTGCCTCGGATGACGCGGGTTACATCGCCGGCGCGGTCATTCCGGTCGACGGCGGCATGGGTATGGGCCACTGACCTCAAGGCGGACGCGCACCGCGGCCGGCCACGTTTTAGACCGGCCACATTTAGGAAAGGACTTGTATGGCAGGGATTCTGGAGGGCAAGCGGGTTCTCGTGACGGGGATCATCACCGACTCCTCGATCGCGTTCCACATCGCCCGCGTCGCCCAGGAGGCCGGTGCGGAGATCGTCTGCACCGGATTCGACCGGATGCGCCTGATCCAGCGGATCATCGACCGGTTACCCAAGCCGGCCCCCTTGCTCGAACTCGACGTCCAGAACGCCGATGATCTCGACAGCCTCGCCGACCGGGTCACCGAGGTGATCGGGGCGGGCAACAAGCTTGACGGCGTGGTGCACTCGATCGGTTACATGCCGCCCAGTGGCATGGGCATCAACCCCTTTTTCGACGCACCCTACGAGGACGTGGCCAAGGGCATCCAGATCTCGGCGTTTTCCTACGCATCCCTGGCCAAAGCCGTGCTACCGATCATGAACCCGGGCGGCGGCATCGTCGGGATGGACTTCGATCCCACCCGCGCCATGCCTGCCTACAACTGGATGACGGTCGCCAAGAGCGCGTTGGAATCGGTCAACCGCTTCGTGGCGCGTGAGGCAGGCAAGGTCGGTGTCCGCTCGAATCTCGTTGCTGCCGGCCCCATTCGGACCCTGGCGATGAGCGCGATCATGGGCGGTGCGCTCGGTGATCAGTTCAAGGATGAGATGGGGATGCTGGAGGAGGGCTGGGACCAGCGCGCCCCGCTGGGCTGGGATATGAAGGACCCCACCGCCGTCGCTAAAACGGTGTGCGCATTGGTCTCCGATTGGTTGCCGGCCACCACCGGAACGGTGATCTACGCCGACGGCGGCGCCAGCACCCAGTTGCTGTAAAGGGCTGTGATGACTGAGGATTTCGACGCGCTGCTGCTGTTGTCCTTCGGCGGTCCGGAAGGTCCTGAGCAGGTGATGCCGTTCCTGGAGAACGTCACCCGCGGACGCGGTATCCCGCGCGAACGGCTGGAATCGGTGGCCGAGCACTACCTGCACTTCGGCGGGATTTCGCCGATCAACCGGATCAACCGCGAACTCATCGACGCCATCCGCGCCGAACTCGGCGATCGCGGCGAGAACCTGCCGGTCTACTTCGGCAACCGCAACTGGCACCCGTTCATCGAGGACACCGTGGCCCAGATGCAGGCCGACGGCATCCGCCGGGCGGCGGTCTTCAGCACCTCGGCCTGGGGCGGGTATTCCGGGTGCACCCAGTACCAGGAGGATATCGCCCGGGCCCGCGGCGCGGTCGGTGACGACGCCCCGGAACTGCAGAAACTGCGACAGTATTTCGATCACCCGTTGTTGATCGAGATGTTCGCCGACGGGGTCGTCGACGCTGTTGCCAAACTCCCCGAGGAGTTGCGCGCCCAGGCCCGACTGGTGTTCACCGCCCATTCGATTCCGCTGCGCGCAGTGGACCGCTGCGGACCCAGCCTGTATCCGCGGCAGGTCGGGTACAGCGCAAGCCTGATCGCCGCGGCCGCGGGCTTTGACGACTACGACGTGGTCTGGCAGTCGCGCTCCGGACCGCCGCAGGTTCCGTGGCTGGAACCCGATGTCGGCGATCACCTTGCCGTGCTGGCGGAGTCCGGCGTGAAGGCAGTGGTGGTGTGTCCGGTGGGGTTTGTCGCCGACCACATCGAGGTCATCTGGGATCTGGACAGCGAATTGGCCGAACAGGCCGCCGATCTCGGCGTCGCACTGGCGCGGGCCACCACGCCCAACGCCCAGTCGCGGTTCGCCCGACTGGCGCTCGACCTGCTCGACGAGGTGCGACAAGGGCGGGAAGCCTCCAGAGTGGTTGGGCCGGAACCGGTTTCGGCTGATGGTCGGATCCGCTCCGCTGCTCCTCCGCCGGGCTACGGGTCCAGCGTCAACGGCCGGTTCTGCACCGCCGAGTGTGAGGCCAGTGCCGCCGCGGCCGCTAGCGCCAGGCCGAGTTCAGGATCGCGCTGATCGCCGCCGCCCGCGCCGCTCGAACGACCGCGGACAGTGGGCGCAGCGCGGCGTCGGCGATCCGCATCTCCGACACGCTGTGGGGGGCGATCGGGGCGACCCCGCAACTTACCGTGATGATGGCGTCGACGTGGGCCGCGGTGGACAGCACCCGCACGGCTCGTGGCGGTGCATGGTCGGGCAGGCGGTGATGACGGTCCGCCTGCAGGATTTCCTCGACAAGGGCACGCGGATCCTCGCTTCCGGCGTCGAGGGCCAGGCCGTCGAGTGCTTCGGCGGCTGACCGGACCGCTGAGCGCAATGCGTATTCGGCCTCGCCGAGTTCGATGTTGTCGGCCACGCTGAATTCCGGTAGCGAGTAGACCGACCACAACAGCGTGGTGCGGGGTAGCGGCGGGCCGTCGTCGGGGTCGGCGGGCTCGTCGGCGTCGTCGAACTCGAAGGTGGGCACCAAGCCGACCGCCGTGCCGTCGGCGGCGCGGATGAGGACTGCTTCTCCGGCATCTATCGCATCGGCCTGGAATTGACTCCCGGCCGCCAGTCCCCGGACATCGCCGGGAACGGGCTGCGCGAGAGCCAGCGAGGGCGGCTCCGCCCATCCCTGGGCAGTGCGGGACCCGGTCGCTTTGCGGACGGTCTGCAGCAGTGACATCGCGCCCGTTCCGTCCAGGTCCGGCCACGGCAACCCGGTGCGGCCCGCTGCCACCGCGTCGTAGGCGGTGACCGAATGAGCTGGCGCCCACTCGCTTAGCGCATCCAGAACATCGTCAGGTGCGGCGTGGCCCGCCAACCAGGCGTTGGTCCACACCGACAGTGAGGCGCTCGGACACCACATGATGCAGCAGAGTGTAATGGCTCCGGGAACCGCTCGGTCGGCCTGCGCTACGCAGGATCTTCCCGACGCGGCAGCCAGTTCCGAGGCGTCAGATCAGGTTCATATGCCGCCGAGCGTTTAGCGCGCTCAGTAGCCCATTCCAAAACCAAAACCCCCGCCTTCGTCGGCCATCGCACCCATGACGCCGAGGTCGTTCGGTATGGCGGTGAGCTGGGAGTTGCCCGCACTCGCGCAGTCCTCGCTCTCTCCGCCGACGGCGTAGCCGCCGCTCTCCACTTCGCATCCCGGCAGCAGAGGATTATTGGGGCCGCCGCCCCCGTCCGGAGCAGCGACTGCGGTCGGCGCGCCGAACAGTGCGGCGGCCGTGCCGATGCCGCCGGCGAGGAGGGCTAGAAACTGTCGTGTCCGGGTCATCTTTGTCCTTACGTCGATTGTCAGTAAGCCTACCGAGTCGGGCACGCCCCCGCGAGTGGAGGACGGCACGTTCCTGACCTAGGATGATGTGCGACCAACGACCCAGGGAGCCTCATGACATTCGCATCGCTAGCGCGCCGTACGGCTGCGTCAGTTCTCGGCGCCGGCGGCGTCCTTCTCGGTCTGGCCGCGCCCGCGGTGGCCTACGACGGCCCCGGTTGCACAGCCGCTGACGTCACAGCTGTGGAGGCGCAGGTGGCCACCGCGATGACCGGTTATCTGTTCACCCACCCCGACGTGAACGCTTTCTTCACCAGCCTGGACGG
>CAXNJA010000003.1:0-65020 GCA_964202555.1 Mycobacterium sp. | reverse complement strand
CCGCCGGGGTGTCCGGGGCGGCGGCGTCGCTGCGGATGTCGATGCGCCAGCCGGTCAGCCGGGCGGCCAACCGCGCGTTCTGGCCTTCTTTGCCGATCGCCAGCGACAGTTGGAAGTCCGGCACGATCACCCGGGCCGCCCGGGCGGCGGCATCGACCACCTGAACCGAGACCACCTTGGCCGGGGACAGCGCGTTCCCGACGAACCGGGCAGGGTCTTCGTCGTAGTCGATGATGTCGATCTTCTCCCCGGACAGTTCGCTCATCACATTGCGAACCCGCTGGCCCATCGGCCCGATGCAGGCGCCCTTCGCATTAAGCCCGGTGTTGAGACCGCCGGGCTTAGCCCGCACCGCGATCTTGGAGCGGTGCCCGGCCTCACGGGCCACCGCGACGATCTCCACCGAGCCCTCGGCGATCTCGGGCACCTCCAGGGAGAACAGTTTCCGGACCAGGTTGGGGTGGGTGCGCGAGAGTTCGATGCGCGGCTCCCGCATGCCACGGGTCACGCCGACGACGTAGCAGCGCAGCCGGTCGCCGTGCCCATACGATTCGCCGGGCACCTGCTCAGCGGGCCGGATCATTCCGTCGGAGCCCTTGCTCTCGCTGCCCAGTCGCACCACCACGTTGCCCCGCGCGTTCTCCCGGGCGTCGCGTTGCACCACCCCGGCGACGATGTCGCCCTCCCGGGCGGAGAACTCGCCGTAGACCCGCTCATTCTCGGCGTCGCGGAACCGCTGCAGCATGACCTGGCGCGCGGTGGTGGCCGCAACCCGTCCGAAACCCTCGGGAGTGTCGTCCCATTCGCTGATCACGTTGCCGTCGTCGTCGGTCTCGCGGGCCATCACCTGCACCGCGCCGCTCTTGCGGTCGATGTCGATGCGGGCGTCGGGTTGGTGGCCCTCGGTGTGGCGGTAGGCGGTCAACAGCGCTGTCTTGATGGTGTCCACCAACTCCTCGACCGAAATCCCACGGTCGACCTCGATCGCGTGCAGTGCTCCCATGTCGATGTTCATGCCCCGGACTCCTTCGGATGAGCGCCGCCGACCAGTTCGAGTTCCTGGGCGCTTGGCGGGGAGAACTCCACTTGGACAACGGCTTTGCGGATATCGGTCAGCGGCAGCCGGCGGACCTCGAAGTCCCGGCCGCGGCGCACCACGATCTGGACGACACCATCGGCGGTGGGACCGAGCCTGCCGGTCAGATCGGTGCCGTCATTCAAAGAGACCTCGACGCGGCGGCCTCGGGCCCGGCGGAAGTGCTTCGCGGCCGTTAGTGGCCGGTCCACGCCCGGCGAACTGACCTCCAGCGTGTACGGGGCCTGGCCGGTGTCAACGGTGTCAAGCAGCGCCGAGGCGCGGCGGGACAGCTCGGCGACCGCCTCGAGGTCCAGCGGGGTGTCCCCATCAGCGATGACGCGGATGCGCGGGGGTTTGGCATGTACGTCGAACAGTACGTCGTCGATCTCGTAGCCGAATCGGGCGAACTCGTCAGACAGCAACGCGCTCACCTGCTCCGGCGTGGGCAATCCCGGGGAAGAACTCTGGGTCCGCTGCGTCACGGCGAGCTCCTCATCTTGAATTGTTCTGGCCGGCTACCAACGATACGCCAGCGATTGGGGAGGCAATGGCAGGATGTTGGCGTGCTCGACCCCGAATCCGGCCCCGCTCCGGTGCCCGTACTCAGCCGCCGTCGCATGCTCGCCAACAGTGGACGTGGACTTTTGGCGCTCGCCCTCGTCGGCAGCGCCCCCGTCGGTTGCGGGCCGTCCCGGCCGCCGGGACCCGACCCACTGGAGGCGCAACTGCAAGCCGCCCGCCAAGACAGCGAACTGGCCACCGAGGCCGCCAAGGCCGCTCCGCCCCCGACGGCGGCTGCCCTTCGCGAGGTTGCGGCCCAGCGGGCCCGGCACGCCGACGCTCTGGTTGAGGAGTTGGCGCGCGCGGCCGGCGAGCCCATACCGACCGAAACCACCACCGCCACCTCGGCGACCCCCGTCCCGTCGGACAAGCCCGCCCCGCCGCCGACAGTCGCCGACGTCGTGGGAGCACTGCGCAAGTCCGCCGATAGCGCCGCCGAACTGGTGCCCTCACTTTCGGGCTACCGGGCCGGACTGCTGGGCTCGATCGCCGCGTCGTGTACGGCGGCGTTCACGGTGGCCCTCATGACCGAGAGGAAGCAACGGTGACGTCCCCCTCCCCTACCCCCTCGCCCGATGAGTCATCGTCGTCGGCCGAAGTCACCCCCGACCCGGACCGCCCCAGCGAGGCCGGACCCGGTGCCTGGTTCGACGCGGTGGCTGCCGAGCATGCCGCGATCTACGGGTACGGCCTCGTGTCGGCACACGTCATGCCCGACGACAACAAATTGGTCTCCGAATCGGTAGCCGAACATCGGGACCGGCGTGAGGCTGCGGTGACTCTGATGACCGGGCGCTCGATCACGGTGCCGATGCCGGCGGTGGGCTACCAGTTGCCGATGGCGGTGGACAGTCCCGCCGCCGCCGCCACACTGGCCATCCGGATGGAAAGCGACTGCGCGGTGGCTTGGCGGGCCGTGCTGGAGCAGACCTCGGGGGACACCGCCGAGCAGGACCGTGCCTTCGCCGGCACCGCACTGACCCAGTGCGCGGTGCTGGCGGCGCGCTGGCGGGTGGTGCAGGGCGGTTGGCCGGTGACCGAGGCGTTCCCCGGCGGGTCCGAGTAGCGCTTAGTTCTCGGCCAGCGCCGCGGAGATCTCCTCGGCCGCACTGTGGACGGCGATCTCGCGGGTCTGGCCGCTGAATCGGTCGCGCAATTCCGCGGTCCCGTCGCCCCAGCCACGGCCCACCACCACGATCCGGGGCACGCCCAGCAGTTCAGCGTCTTTGAACTTGACCCCCGGCGAGACCGTCCGGTCGTCGAGCAGTACCTCGATGCCCCGGCGGTCCAACTCAGCGGCAAGATCCTCGGCGCCGGCCCGCGCTTCGGGATCTTTATTGGCGATCACGACGTGAATGTCGAATGGCGACAACGACGCCGGCCAGCGCAGCCCCAGTTCATCGTGGTGCTGCTCGGCGATCACCGCCACCAGACGGGACACTCCGATGCCGTAGGACCCCATGGTCAGCCGGACCGGCTTGCCGTCCTCGCCGAGCACGTCGACGGAGAAGGCGTCGGTGTACTTGCGCCCCAGTTGGAAGATGTGACCGATCTCGATCCCGCGGGCGCTGACCAGCGGCCCGGCGCCGTCCGGTGAGGGATCGCCGTCCCGGACCTCGGCGGCCTCGATCACCCCGTCCGGGGTGAAATCGCGTCCCACCACGAGGCCGACGACATGCTTGCCGGTTTCATCGGCGCCGGTGATCCACGACGTCCCCGTCGCCACCCGAGGGTCGACCAGGTAGCGAACCCCGTTGCCCAAGAGCGCTTTCGGCCCGATATACCCCTTCTGCAGGAATGGGTGCCGGGCGAAGTCCGCGTCGTCGAGCAGCGTGTACTCAGCCGGGTCCAGCGCTGCTCCGAGTCGCTTGTCGTCGACCTCACGATCACCCGGGACGCCGATACCCAGCAGTTCCCAATCCCCTCCGGGGACACGGACTTTCAGCAGGACATTCTTCAGGGTGTCGGCCCCGGTGACCGCGCGGCCGGCGAACTGCGCCAAGCCCGCCCCGTTGGCCCACTCCACCAGCGAGGTGATGGTGGGCGTGTCCCCGGTGTCATGCACCACCGGATCGGACAGGTGATCGGTCGGCAGCGGGGCGGGGGTGGCGGTGGTGACCGCCTCGACATTGGCGGCATAGCCCGATTCGAGGCAGCGCACGAAGGTGTCCTCGCCGACATCGCTCTCGGCGAGGAACTCCTCGGAGGCGCTGCCGCCCATCGCGCCGGACACCGCCGAGACGATCACGTAGCGAATCGCCATCCGGGAGAACATCTTCTGATAGGCGTCCCGGTGGGCGAGATAGACCTTGCGCAGGCCGTCGTCGCTGACGTCGAAGGAGTAGGAGTCCTTCATGACGAACTCCCGGCCGCGCAGGATGCCGGCCCGCGGGCGGGCCTCGTCGCGGTACTTGGCCTGGATCTGGAAGAGCAACACCGGGAAGTCTTTGTAGGAATTGCACTCCCCCTTGACGGTCAGGGTGAACAACTCCTCGTGGGTCGGGCCCAGCAGGTAGTCGTTCATCCGGCGGTCCTTGAGCCGGAAGACGCCGTCGCCGTACTCGGTCCAGCGGTTGGTGGTCTCGTAGGGTGCGCGCGGCAGCAGAGCCGGAAAGAGGATCTCCTGCCCGCCGATGGCGAGCATCTCCTCGCGCACGATGTTCTCGACCTTGCGCAGCACCCGAAGGCCAAGCGGCAGCCAGCTGTACAGGCCCGGTCCGATCGGACGGACGTAGCCCGCCCGGATCAGCAGCTTGTGGCTGGGAACCTCGGCGTCGGCCGGGTCGTCGCGCAAAGTGCGCAGGAACAGTTCCGACATGCGAGTGATCACAGCGGAGTAGCTTATCCACCCACCGCAGACCGGCTGGGACCGCTACAGCTCGCCGGCCTCGACGGCTTCGCGGGTGTGCTGCGCGGCGGCGATCTGCTTGGCGGTGTATCCGATGAACAGGGCACTGGCGCCGACCAGGACGGCGACGGCCGCGATCCACAGCA
Source organism: Mycobacterium sp. (assembly GCA_964202555.1). Lineage (GTDB taxonomy): Bacteria > Actinomycetota > Actinomycetes > Mycobacteriales > Mycobacteriaceae > Mycobacterium. The sequence goes on along the minus strand of CAXNJA010000003.1, from coordinate 60,387 downwards.
GCGAGTAGGTGTAGCCGGCGTCGAGGGCGTCGAGTTGGGCGGGCGTCATCTCGGCGACCGGGCCGGTGGTTCCGCCCAGATACAGCGTGCGGGATATCTGCACGGCCTGGATGATCACCAGCACCATGGGGCCGCCGAGATTCTGGGCCATCAGGGTGATGGCGCTGATCGGACCGATCTCCCGCGGCCCGACATTGGCCAGCGCGCACAGCGGCAGAACCACCGAGATGACGCCGACGCCGAAGCCACCGATGAGGATCGGCAGCAGCAAGTCCGGGAAGTACGGGATGGTCCGGGTCAGCGTGGACCCGAAGATCATCGCGCCCAGCACGAAGATGCCGCCGCCGATGATCAGCCAGCGCGGCGCGATGTAGGGCGCCAGTTGTGCGGTGCACACGTTTCCGAGGCCCAGGGCGAGCGCGAACGGGATGAACCCGACGCCGGCCTGCAGCGCGGAATAGCCCAGGACGTCCTGGACGTACAGGCCGATCATCACCGTCAGTGCCAGCAGCACCCCGCCGGCCATGAACAGCGAGACGAACGTCGCCACCCGGTTGCGGTCCCGGAACAGCCACAGCGGCACCAGCGGATGATCGGCCTTACGTTCGACCATGAAGAAGGCCAGGAACAGCAGCACCGCGGACGCTCCCGCCGCGATCACCCACGGGTCCAGCCAGCCGCGCGCGGGACCCTGGGTGAACACCAGCACCGCCGCGGTGCAGCCCAGGGTGGCCAGCAGCGCGCCGGTGATGTCGAGCTTGAGCCGCTCGTGGCGGGTTTCCTCCAGGCGGGTGACGGCGATCCAGACGATCAGCACGCCGATCGGCAAGTTGATCAGGAAGGCCAACCGCCAGGAGATGACGGTTAGCGCACCACCGACCACCAGGCCCAAGACCGAACCGAGGCCCTGCATGGCCGCCGATATGGCAATGGCCTGGTTTCGGGCACGGCCGGGGGCGTAGGTGGTGGCGATCAGCGCCAGACCGGTGGGGGCGGCCACCGCTGCGCCCATGCCCTGAACCGCGCGCGCGGCGATCAGCAGCGGCCCGTCGGTGGCCAGGCCACAGGCCATCGACGCGATGGTGAACACCCCGACACCGGAGATGAACGCCCGTTTGTGCCCGATGGCGTCACCCACCCGGCCGCCGAGCAGCAGCAACCCGCCGAAGGTCAGCACGTAGGCGGTGATCACCCAGCTCTTGGCTGCGTCGGACAGGTCGAGGTCGGCCTGCATGCGCGGGAGGGCGACGATGACGATGGTGCCGTCCAGCGTGGCCATCAGTTGCATGCCGGTGATCGCGACGATCGCGATGCCCAGCACGCTGGAGGAAAGTGTTCTGGCCGGCGGTTCGGGAACGCTCGCGCCAGCCATGGGTGCCTACCCTACCTAGGGCAGGCGGGCCCGGTTCAGGGTTGAGCCTGAAGAAGTTGTCCAGGCGCCGTCAGGCCGGGCTAGATGTCCCCGGCGTCGAGGGCTTCCTTGACTTCCTGGGCATGCGCGACCTGCGAAGCGGTATAGCCGATGAACAACGCCACCGCGCCGACGATGACGGCCACACCGGCAACCCAGAGCATGCCGTAGGAGTAGCCCTGGTCCAGGGCGTGCAGCTGGTCGGGGGTCATCCGATTGACTGGACCGGTGGTGCCGCCCAGATACAGGGTGCGGGAGGTGATGACGGCTTGGATGATGGCCAGCACGACCGGGCCGCCGAGGCTCTGCAGCATCAGGGCGATGGCCGTGACCGGGCCGATCTGGTCGGTGCCCACCCCGGCGATTGCCGAGACGGTCAGCGGCACCACGATCATGCCGATGCCGAGCCCGCCGATCACGATGGGCCCGACCAGGTTCGGAAAGTACGGGATGTCGGCGTTGAGGGTGGAACCGTAGATCATCGCGCCCAGTACCAGCACGCCGCCGGCGATGACCAGGACCCGGGGTGAGAAGAACGAGACCAGTTGGGACGAGACACCCAGACCGATGCCGAGGGCGATCACGAACGGGATGAAGCCGATGCCGGCGCGCAGCGCGCTATAACCCAAGATGTCCTGCACGTACAGGCCGATCAGCACGGTCAGGGTGAACATCACCCCGCCGGCCAGGAAGATCGCCGAGAAGGTGGCCAGCCGGTTGCGGTCGCGGAACAGCGCGAAGGGCACAACCGGGTTGACGGCGGTCCGCTCGACGGCGATGAACGCCACCAAGGCCAGGACCGCGGTCAGGCCGGCAGCCAGCGAGGCCGGCGACGTCCAACCACTCTCCGGAGCCTGGGTGAAGCCGAACACCGCGGCGGTACACGCCACCGTCGCCAGCAGGGCTCCGGCCGCGTCCAGCTTGAGCCGCTCACGGTTGGTCTCCCGCAGGGTGGTGTGCGCAAGGTAGATCACCAGCAGGCCGATCGGCACGTTCACCAGGAACGCCAGCCGCCAGGACACCTCGGCCAGCGCACCGCCGACCACCAGACCCATCACCGAGCCGATGCCGGTCATCGCGGCGAACACCGCGGTCGCGGCGTTGCGCGCCGGCCCCTTGGCGAACGTGGTCGCGACCAGTGCCAGACCGGTCGGAGAGGCGATCGCCGCGCCGACGCCCTGTAGCAGCCGGGCGACAACCAGAGTCGTTTCGTCCCAGGCAATTCCGCACAGCACCGAGGCGATGATGAACAGTGTCACGCCGACGATGAAGGTGCGCTTGCGGCCGATGGTGTCACCGAGCCGTCCGCCCAGCAGCATCAGGCCGCCGAAGGTCAGGACGTAGGCGGTGATCACCCAGCTTCGGCCGGCGTCGGAGAGTCCGAGTTCCGCCTGGATCTTCGGCAGCGCCACGATCGCGATCGTGCTGTCCATGGTGGCCAGTAACTGCATACCGCCGATGGCGACCACCGCGGCGAGGAACCGGGGCGAGGGCAGCCAGCCCCGGCCAGTCCTGGCAGCGACCGGTCCATGGTCGGTCGTCGCGGGCAGCCGGACCGGAACGGACCGGTCGCCGGCGGCATTCCGATGGCCTGCGTCGCTGCCCGCCCGTTGAAAGGGAGCCGTGCGCTCGGCATCGTCAAGAGCCGTCATAGCGGCCAACCATACCCCAAAATTAAGAAGACTTTAAAGTCTCGATAACGTCTCGAATTCGGCCACCGGGCCGATCACGATGATTGCCGGCGGCCGGATACCGTCGGCTCGGATCCGTTCGGGCACGTCAGAGAGGGTGGCACGGAGAGTCCGCTCGGCTGCCGTAGTGCCGTGCTGAACCACCAGGACCGGTGTCTGCGCAGGCCGTCCGCCGGCGATCAGGGCCTCGGCGAACAGTTCGATGCGTTCGACCGCCATCAGCAGCACCAGGGTGCCGGTCAGCTTGGCCAGCGCATCCCAGTTCACCAGCGACTCCGGGTGGTCCGGCGACAAATGCCCGCTGACCACGACGAACTCGTGGTTGACCGCCCGGTGGGTGACCGGGACACCGACCATTGCGGGTACCCCGATGGCGCTGCTCACCCCGGGCACGACTGTGACCGGGATCCCAGCCTCGGCGCAGGCAAGGACTTCCTCATATCCGCGGGCGAAGACGAACGGATCGCCGCCCTTGAGTCGAACCACGAACTGGCCGGCCCGCGCCCGCTCGATGAGCACGGCGTTGATGGCCTCCTGCGCCATCGCCCGGCCGTACGGGATCTTGGCGGCGTCGATGATCTCGACCTGCGGCGGAAGTTCGGCCAGCAGTTCCGGCGGTGCCAGCCGGTCGGCCACCACCACGTCGGCGTGCGCCAGCAGCCGTCGGCCGCGCACGGTGATCAACTCCGGATCCCCGGGTCCGCCACCGACCAGGGCAACCCCACCGGGCACCACGTCGGAGGCGGTGCTGGCCACGATGTCGGGGGCGATGCGGCCCTGCTGGAAGGCCTCCCTGATGGCTGAGCGCACCGCGGCGGAGCGGCGGTGCTCCCCGCTGGCGAGCACCCCCACCAGCAGACCCTCGTAGTCGAAGGAGGCCGGCGTGACGGCGCTGCCCTCACGGCCGGCGTCGGCGCGGACACAGAAGATGTGCCGCCGTTCGGCTTCGGCCACTACCGCGGCGTTGACGCTCGGATTGTCGGTGGCCGCGATCGCGTACCAGGCACCGTCGAGATCGCCGTCGCGGTAGGCCCGTAGGTCGAGGGTGATTCCCGGCTTCTGCTCCGCCAGGGCCTCAACAGCCGGGGTGGCGACCAACGCCACGACGTGCACCTGCGCACCATGGGAGATCAGCACCGGCACCCGACGCTGGGCCACCGTTCCGCCTCCGACGACGACGACCTTCTTGCCGGCCAGTCGCAGGCCGACCAGATAGGCGTTCTCGGTCACCGGCCGAGCCTAAAGCGTGGGATGGTCGCCCATGACTGCGCAGCCCGTTCGACGAACCGGCGCAGCGACTCGGGGTGGGCAGCGGGATGGGTGTGCAGGTAGGAGGCGTGGACGCCGCCCTGAATCACCCCCTCGCCGGCCGGCAGCCAGGCGGGCTGGACAGCCTCGGCGAATTCGACTGTGGTGCGGTGGAATTCATGACCGGTCACCCGCTGACCGCTGCAGTAGAGAGCCGAATCCGCCGCGGCGACCGCGTCCCGATAACCCAGGGTGAGCCGATCGGTGAAGACCGCCGATCCGGCCAGCACCCCGCACATCGAATGCCCGTCGAGATCCGACATCAGGTACGTCAGCCCGCCGCACTCGGCGTGTATCGGGGCTCGGCCGGCCAGCACCCGGATCTGCTGGTGCAGTTCGGTGTTGGCCGACAGCGCTTCGGGGTACTGCTCGGGGAAACCGCCCGGCAGCACCAGCGCCCCTGAGCCTTCCGGCAAGGTGTCGGACAGCGGGTCGAAGGGCGCCAGCTGCGCGCCCGCCGCCTCCAACAGTTCGTTGTACTCGGTGTAGCCGAAGGTGAAAGCGCAACCGGCCGCCACCGCCACCACCGGGCGAGCGGACCCGGCGCCCCCGACTGGCTCCCCCACCGCGTGCTCCGGCGACCACGGCTGACCCGGCGCAACAGAGCGGGCCACCGCTCGCACGGCGGCGACGTCGACATGCCGGGCGACCAGGTCGGTCATCGCGGCCACCGCCGCCCGGGCCGACTCGCCGTGCTCGGTGGCGGTGACCAGCCCGAGGTGTCGGGAGGGGACCGCCAAGTCCTCGCACCGCGGCAGCGCCCCGAACACCGGCACCCCGACCGACTCGCAGGCCTGCCGGAGTACCTGTTCGTGGCGCGGCGAGCCGACCCGGTTGAGGATCACCCCGCCGATGCGCACCTCGGGTCGAACCGTCGAAAAGCCATGCAGCAGCGCCGCGATGGTCTGACTCTGTCCGCGGCCGTCGACGACCAGGATCACCGGCGCACCCAACAGCTCGGCCACCTGCCCGGTCGATCCGCGGGCCGGCAGCCGGAAGAGTTCCTCGATGCGACCGTCGAAAAGTCCCATCACCCCCTCCACCACGGCGATGTCGGCACCGCCGGATCCGTGTCGGTACAGCGGTCCGATCAGATCCTCGCCGACCATGACCGGGTCCAGATTGCGCCCCGGCCGGCCGGCAGCCAGGGCGTGGTAGCCGGGGTCGATGAAGTCAGGGCCGACCTTGAACGGCGCGACCCGGTCGCCGGCCCGGCGCAACGCCCCCATGAGACCCGTTGCGATGGTGGTCTTTCCACTGCCTGAGGTGGGCGCGGCAATCACGACGGCGGGTGCGACGGCGGGTGCGGCCCTCACCATTCGATGCCCCGCTGACCCTTACGGCCCGCGTCCATCGGGTGCTTGACCTTGCTCATCTCGGTCACCAGGTCGGCGGCATCCAGCAGCGGCTGGGGGGCATCCCGGCCGGTGATGACGACATGCTGGCGGCCGGGCCGGGTGCCCAGCACCTCGAGGACTTCCGCGACGTCGACCCAGCCCCACTTCAGCGGGTAGGTGAACTCGTCGAGGACGTAGAAGTCGTGGCGTTGCTCGCCGATCCGGCGTGCGATTTCAGCCCAGCCCTGTGCGGCGGTGGCGGCGTGGTCGTCATCGGAGCCGTCTTTGCGAACCCAGGACCAGCCCGCCCCCATCTTGTGCCATTCCACCGCGCCGCCGATTCCCTGCTCGGCGTGCAGTCGGCCGAGTTGGGCGAACGCGGACTCCTCCCCGACCTTCCACTTGGCGCTCTTGACGAACTGGAACACCGCGATATCCATCCCGGCGTTCCAGGCTCGCAGCGCCATACCGAAGGCAGCCGTGGACTTTCCCTTCCCGGCGCCGGTGTGCACCGCCAGCACCGGCGCGGAGCGCCGCGCCCTGGTGGTCAGGCCGTCGTCGGGTACGGCCACCGGCCGGCCCTGTGGCATCGCGGAGTCCCCTCTCTCAGGCCGCGCGGCGCACGGCCTGCGCCAGACAATCAGCGCGCAGATGCTCCAGGCGCAGCACCGGCGCCCCCAACCGAACGGCGAGTTCGACGGCCAGACCCAGCCTGACATAGGAGGTTTCACAGTCCACCACCACCGCGGCCGCCCCCTCCGCAGCGAGGGACTCCGCGGCGAGGCGGCTGCGGCGCAACGGATCTGATCCGGCGGTGGCCCGCCCGTCGGTGAGCACAACGACCAGCGGCCGGCGGGCCGCGTCGCGCGCCCGTTCCCGGATGACGACGTCGCGGGCCGCCAACAGACCCTCTGCCAGCGGAGTGGTGCCGCCGGTGTCCAGCCCGGCCAGCCTACGGGCCGCAGTGTGCGCAGAGTTTGTGGGCGGCAACACGACTCGGGCCCGATCGGCGCGGAAGGTGATCACCGCCACCTTGTCGCGGCGCTGATAGGCGTCACGCAGCAGCGACAGCGCCGCACCGCTGACCGCGGCCATCCGGTCCCGGGCCGCCATCGACCCGGAGGCGTCGACGACGAAGATCACCAGGTTGCCCTCCCGTCCGACCCGCACCGCGCGGCGGACGTCCTCGGCGGCCGGTCGCAGCGGACCAGGTCCGGTGCGGCGTTCGGCGGCGGACAGCACGGTGCCGAAAATGTGCACACCGTGCCCGGCCTCCTCGACGCCTGCTGCCCGCACGGCCGCGCCGGCGGAGTTACGGGCTGCTGAGCGCCGGCCGGCATGCCCCTCCCCGATACCGGGCACCGTCAGCGCGCGGGTCCGGAACGGGGGCGCAGGCGGAGCGGCCGGCCTGCTGGCACCGGAACTGCGTTGCGGGGCAGGCGATTCCGCCGGTGGATCCTCCGGGTTCTGCCCACCGCCCGGTGGTTGAGGATCCTCATCGGGACTACCGCCGTCGGCGCTGGCGGACAGTGCCTCGTCGAGTTGAGCAGGATCAATGCCGGGCTCGTCGAAGGGATCGCGGCGGCGGCGATGTGGCAGGGCCAGTTCCGCTGCCGCCCGGATGTCCTCTTCGCCAACCGTTTCGGCTCCGCGCCAGGCCGCGTGCGCCACGGCGGTGCGGGCCACCACCAGATCTGCGCGCATCCCGTCGACGTCGAATGCGGCACACAGCGCCGCGATCCGGCGCAACTCGACGTCATCGAGCCGGACCCGGTCGACGAGATCCCGCGCGGCAGCGACCCGCCGGGCCAATTCGGCGTCGGCGTCGGCGTATCGGGCGGCGAAACCGGACGGGTCGGCTTCGTAATCCAGCCGGGCGCGGATCACTGCGCTGCGCACCGTGACGTCGCGGGAGGCCGCGATGTCCACGGCCAGCCCGAACCGGTCCAGCAGCTGCGGGCGCAGCTCGCCCTCCTCGGGATTCATGGTGCCGATCAGCACGAATCGCGACTCGTGGGAGTGCGACACCCCGTCGCGTTCGATGTGCACCCGACCCATGGCGGCGGCATCAAGCAGGACATCGACGAGGTGGTCGGCCAGCAGGTTGACCTCGTCGACGTACAGCACGCCGCCATCGGCCCGGGCCAGCAGTCCAGGTGAGAAGGCGTGTTCGCCGTTGCGCAGCACTTTCTGAAGATCCAGCGAGCCGACCACCCTGTCCTCGGTGGCGCCGATCGGAAGTTCCACCAGTGCAGCTCCGGGATCAACCTGGGTGAGCACCGCGGCCAGCGCCCGCACCGCCGTGGACTTGGCGGTGCCCTTCTCGCCGCGGATGAGCACCCCGCCGATCTCCGGCCGCACCGCGCACAGCAGCAACGCCAGTCGCAGCCGGTCGTGTCCGACGATCGCGCTGAGCGGGTAGGGCGGATTCACCGGACCCCGGCCCGCTGCATGGGGACGGCCGTCACACCACTCCCGCGGGTTCCGCCTGGCCCGGGGCGCGGCGCTGCAGGCCCAGCACCTTGCTGCCGTGGTCCCAGATCTCGGTGAACAGCCGCGGTTCCTCGGAGAGTTTGGAGCCCAGCGAGGGCACGATTTCCTTGATCGTGGGCTCCCAACCGCGGTACTCCTCCGGGAAGCAGCGCTGCATCACCTCGAGCATGGCCGGCACCGCGGTGGACGCGCCCGGGGAGGCACCGAGCAGTCCGGCGATGGATCCGTCTGCGGCAGCCAGCACCGTGGTGCCGAACTCGAGGATGCCCATCTTCTTGGAGTCCCGGCGGATCACCTGGACGCGCTGGCCGGCGATGTCGAGCTCCCAGTCGTTGCTCTTGGCGGTGGGCGCGAATTTGCGCAGTGTGTCGACGCGGCCCTCGAAGGACTGCATCAACTCCCCGACGAGGTACTTCACCAGCGGCAGCTCGGTGAGGCCGACGCCGATCATGGACATCAGGTTGTCGGGTTTGACCGACAGCGGCAGGTCGGTGACGCTGCCGGCCTTGAGGAACTTCGGCGACCAGCCGGCGAACGGCCCGAACAGCAGCCAGTCCTTGCCGCTGATGACGCGGGTGTCCAGGTGCGGCATCGACATCGGCGGCGCGCCCAGCGGCGGCAATCCGTACACCTTGGCGTGGTGGGCCCCGGTCAGGTTCGGTTTGTCGGTGCGCAACCACTGGCCGCTGACGGGGAACCCGCCGAAGCCTTTGGCCTCTTTGATGCCGGCCTTCTGCAGCAGCGGAAGCGCACCGCCGCCGGCGCCGATGAACACGAATTTGCTTCGGATCAGTTGCCGTTCGCCGGTGCGCCGGTTGACCACTTTGACCGCCCAGCTGCCGTCGGACTGCTGGTCGAGGTCACGGACCTCATGGCCGAACAAGGTGTTCATTCCCCGCTCGGTGCCGAAGGCCAACAGCTGGCGCGACAGCGATCCGAAGTCCACGTCAGTGCCGGCTTCGGTCCAGTTCAGGCCGACCGGCTCGGAGAAGTCCCGGCCCACCGACATCAGCGGCAACCGACGGGCGAACTCGTCGGGGCCGTCGATGAATTCCATCGAGGCGAACAACGGGTTGCGAACCAGTGTTTCGTGCCGCCGACGCAGGTAGTCGACGTTGTCGGCGCCGGCGACGTAGCTGACGTGCGGTACCTGGTTGAGGAAGCTGCGGACGTCGGTCAGGATGCCGTTCTCCACCGCGTATGCCCAGAACTGGCGGGTGACCTGGAACTGCTCGTTGACGTTGATCGCCTTGGCGATGTCGATGGTGCCGTCAGGTTTGGCCGGGGTGTAGTTGAGTTCGCACAGCGCCGAGTGGCCGGTGCCGGCGTTGTTCCACGGGTCGCTGCTCTCGGCGGCGGCGGCGTCGAGGCGCTCGACCAGGGTGATCGACCAGTTCGGCTCGACCAGTCGCAGCAGGGCGCCGAGGGTGGCGCTCATGATCCCGGCACCGACGAGGACGACGTCGGTCCTGGCGTCGGACTTGGTGTTGTCAGCCACGGGTACGTCCTTCCGAAGGATCCGCCCCCGGAGATGGGGCGGTGGTGAAGCTAGGTTATCCCGCGCTAAGCCCGCGGCGACCGCGGTGTACGCGGCGCCACAGATCGTTAATCTTGTGCGGTGGCGACGGCGCGTATCGACTGGTCCGACGACATCCTGGCCGGTTACCGCCAGACCACCCTGGCGCTGGGCCCCGATCCCGACGGCGAGGGTGACCTGTTCGCCACGGTGGTCACCCGGGCCGACCCCGGCCCGTACGCCAACGCGGTTGTCGCGGTGCACGGTTTCACCGACTACTTCTTCAACACCGAACTGGTGGATTTCTTCGCCGCCCGGGGTTACCGGGTCTACGGCCTGGACCTGCACAAGTGCGGCCGGTCGTGGCGTGCGGGCCAGACCCCGCACTTCACCACCGACCTGTCCCGCTACGACCGGGACCTGGAGTGGGCGCTGGCGGTCGTGAACTCCGACACCGCCGCCTCGGGTGCGGCCGGTCCGGCTACCGGGGGCCGCAACACCGTCGTGTACGGCCACTCCACCGGCGGTCTGGTGGTCTCGCTGTGGCTGGACCGGGTCCGCCGCCGCGGCGACACCGCTGCGCTGGGTTTATCCGGTCTGGTACTCAACAGCCCGTTTCTGGACTTGCACGGTCCGGCGATCCTGCGCACCCGGGTGACCTTCGGGGCGTTGGGCGCGGTGTCCCGGGTGGGCAAGACCCGGGTGGTGCGTGCCGCCGGTAACGGCGGTTACGGCCTGACTCTGCATCGCGACTATCACGGCGACTTCGACTACAACCTGAAATGGAAGCCGGTGGGCGGGTTTCCGATCACGGCGGGGTGGATTCACGCGGTCCGACGCGGCCAGGCCCGTCTGCACCGTGGGCTCGACGTGGGCGTGCCCAATCTGGTGCTGCGCTCCGATCACAGCGTCGGTGAGACCGTCGGCACCGAGGAGATGCAGCGCGGGGACGCGGTGCTCGACGTGACCCACATCGCCCGGTGGGCGGGTTGTATCGGGAACCGCCAGACGATCGTGCCGGTGCCCGACGCCAAACACGACGTGTTCCTGTCGATGCCGGCCCCACGGGCGAGCGCCTATGCCGAGTTGGACCGGTGGCTGGCCCGGGAGATCAGCGGCTGACGAAGCTGCCGTGGAAGCCCTGCGGGAGGTGGTGGGTCAACGGCGCCGTGGCGACCGGGCCCCCGGCGAGGTCTCGGGCGTCCAGGACGATCAGTCGGGACGTGTGGGTGTCGGCCTGATACTCGACCGACAGCAGCCAGCCGTCGTCCTCGTCGGTGGCACCGGGCCGCGGGGCGAACACCGGTTCGCAGAAGCTGTTCCCGGGGGTCTGGGCCGGGTAGCTGGTTTCGGTGTTGCCGGCGAGGTCGAGTTTGGTGATCTCGTCGAACATCGTCTCGAGTTGGTGGCGGGTGTTGAAGTAGGAATAGCGGTGCGGGCGGCCTTCGCGGTCGGGGTGGTGCCGCGGGAACTCGCAGGACCGGTCGCTGAGTTGCTCCCGGATCACCTTGTCGCACGGGGTGATCCGGAACCGGGTGAATTCGGAGGTGGCTTTCGTCAGCGGGCTGGTCCGGAACCGGGCGACGCATTCCAGCAATTCGCCGCCGTGGTAGGTGATCACGTCGAGGACCACGTCACCTCGGTCGTCAAAGGCATTGCTGAGGTGGAACTGCAGGACCGCGTCGTACTCGATCCGCCGGATCTTGCCGCCGTCGCGCGGGATCAGCACGAACGAGCTGCCGCGTTCGGGGTGGTACTTCATGCCGTCCCCGAATGACTTGAGCCCCAATGCGATAGAGACTCCGTCGGGGATGATCGGTGAGACGAGAAACACCAGATAGCGCTCGGTGATCGCGAAGTCGTGCACCATGGCCACGTACGGCAGCGACACCGAGCGGTAGTGCTTCAGTTTGCCCTGCCGGTCGGTGCGATACACCCGCAAATGCGGGTTCGGGATGAATTCGACACCGAAGTTGAACATGTCTCCGCTGCTCGGACAGAAGCACGGATGCGCCGAATACGAACCGATCCAACGTAATTCGCCGCCGAAGCGGCGCACACCCTTGGTCTCCAGGGTGGCCGGATCCAGTTCATAGGGTGGCCCACCCTCCCAGAGGGCATACAGGTGGCCGGCGTGTTCGACGACGTTGGTGTTGGCAAGGTTGGTGGGCAGCCTGCCGATGTTGGCCAGGAAGCCGCCGGCCGCATCGGTCCCCATGTGACGGGTGCCGGACCTGCCGCGGTAGTGCTGGGTGCGCACGTAGCGGTTGCGGTAGTGAACCTTGCCGCCCCCGATGGTGAAGGCCGAAATCATCCCGTCACCGTCGAAGAGGTGGTGCAGTGGTCGGCCGGTGTGGTCTTGCCACCGGCCGGGTCCGTTGCGGTAGAGCGTTCCGGCCAGGTCGGCCGGCATCTCGCCGCTGACCTCGACGTCGTAGTCGTATTCGTTGTGTTGCGGTTCGCTGACGCCGAGGCTGCGCAGTTCGACGTCGCTCATCGCGGCCATCCGGGCAATCGCCGCGGTGCGCTCGACGACGTCCAGCGAGCCCAGGTATTCACTCAGCGCCGGAAGGTCCGGCACGTCGAGCACCGATGGTCCGGCCGCCGGGCTGACCACAGGCGGTCGAGGCGCCAAAACTCCTCCTGAACTGGAAAACTGAGCAGTCTTTCGACGCTAGCCCCGGCGCGCGAATGGCGTCAACCAACCACGCCGGGTTCCCCTTGGCGCCGGAAGGGCTGCCGTGACGGATCAGCGCTCCGGTTGAACCGCCCACCTCTCCTCGATGCGGCCCAGCCGCCACACCAGTACCGCAACCAGCCAGGTCAGCACGAAAAGCCCGACGATTACGAAGCCCATGACATTGAGGTCCAGTCCGGACACCCAGTCCCAGAATGTTCCGTGCCAGCCGAACTGCACGGCAAACAGGCCCAGCAGCTGGGCGGTGCCGATGATCAGCGCCGCCGCGACCGACAAACCTGTGACGGTCAGGTTGTAGTAGACCTTGCGGACTGGCTGGGAGAACGCCCAGCCGTAGGCGAAGTTCATGAACGAACCATCGATCGTGTCCAGCAGGGTCATCCCCGCGGCGAAGATCACCGGCAGGCACAGGATCGCGTACCAGGGCAGGCCGACGGCTGCGCTGGTGCCGGCCAGCACCAGCAGGGCGACCTCGGTGGCGGTGTCGAATCCGAGCCCGAACAGAATCCCCAGCGGGTACATCTGCCTGGACGTCCGGATGGAGCGGGTGAACCGGCCCAGGAACCGGTTGAAGAAGCCGCGGTTGTTCAAATGCTGCTCGAGTGCGGCTTCGTCGTACTCGCCGCGGCGCATCGCGGCGAACACCCGCAGGATGCCGACGAGGATGACGATGTTGATGGCGGCAATCAGGTAGAGGAAGGCCCCGGAGATACCGGCTCCGAACAAGCCGGTGTAGTGCTGCAGGGCCGAGGAGTCGTCGGCGACCGGCCCGACGAGCGCCTTGACGCCCAGCGAGATCAGCAGGGCCAGAACGAACACCACCGTCGAGTGCCCCAGCGAGAAGAAGAAGCCCACCCCCAGTGGACGCTGGCCGTCCTCCATCAGCTTGCGGGTGGTGTTGTCGATGGCGGCGATGTGGTCGGCGTCGAAGGCGTGACGCATACCCAGCACGTAGGCCGTCAGCCCCACCCCGATACCGAACACTTTGTCTCCGACGCTGAGATGCTGTGGCGCGACGAGAAATACCAGCGTTCCCCAGCCGATGACGTGCAGGGCGGCGACGAAGCCGAACATCGAACCCAGCCGCGCCCACTCACGTCGGGTCAGCAGTGCGCGCAGCCGTTGCCCGCGGGTTCCCACGGAGCGCCACGCTATCAGCGCGACCGCTTTTTGCAAGCGATTCGCAAGACTGCCACTGGCCGTGGGTTGGTCCCGCGCGTCGGCAGGGGTGACACTGGTTGGCATGACGGTCCCGCCGCCTGACGCCGAGCGCATCGGCGAACTGCTGCGCGCCCGCGGACTGCGCCGGATGCCGTCCAGAATCGCCGTGCTGGCAGTCCTGGGACCGGTCGACGGTCACCTGTCGGTGGCCGAGATTCATCAGCGCATCATCGCCGCCGACACCGGTCCGGATACCGCCCGACCAGATCTGGCGACGGTGTATCGCACGGTGACCACACTGGTCGAGCAGGGCGTGTTGCATGCGCTGGCCGTGGACGGCGGTGTCAGCACCTACGGCTTGACCGAGAAACCTCATCACCACGCGGTGTGCACCCAGTGCTCGACCATCATCGAGGTGCCGGCTCAGCAGTTGTCCACCGCCCTGGAACATGCGATCGAGGGCAGTTCGTTCACCCTGTCCGAACAGGCCGGACTGACCTTGCACGGTCGCTGCCCGGACTGCCAGGGGGCCGGGTAGCCCCCGATCCGTTTTAAGCTGCGCCGCCGAGGTTGAACGGACCGAGTGTTCCGCTGCCGCTGTTCGTGGTGCTGCTGGTGATGCCCTGGCTGATCGTCATGCTCGCGATCAGAGTCAACGGACCGATGGGCCCGCCCAGGTTCGAGTCGGCCAGGGTGGAAGTCGCGACAGTGATGTTCGACGGGAACGGCCCCGGTGCGGAGCCGGCCGGGCTGCCACCGTTGACGTACGTGTTGAAAGTGCCGACGGTCAAGCCCCCAGAGCAGGTGACGCCCAAGGCGGCACAGTAGCCCACCCGCTGGTAGAGCAGAGCCTGCAAGGGGATCGACAGATCGGTCTGCTGCAGATCGAGTGAGCCCGTGCTTCCGTCGATCGGCACGTCGACGCCGGCGTTGACGACATAGGAGTAGGGGAACTCCTGGATGGTGCCGGTGGCCAGCGACGCGACGATCGGACCCAGCAGAGCGTTGACATCGACGATGGCACCCTTGCCGGGGCCCCCGATGTTCAGCGACAACACCTGATCGGCCGGGAAGCCGAGTTCGATGGGGCCGGTCGTGATCGGTCCGAGGTTGATGACCGGCGACAGCTGCAGCGCGACGCAGACCTGAGCGCACATGGGCCGCAGGAGGCTGGCTTGCGGCGGCGTTGTGTTGCCCTTGATCGCTCCCTGGAACACCAGGCCAGCGAGGGTGTTGCCGCTGGGCGGGGTGCCGATGGTGACCTGGGGAATGGTGATCGGGGAGATGGTGAGCGGAGTGGCGCTGAGGCTGACCGGAAGATCGACCGGGACGGCCACGTTCGCGAAGATCGGGATCTGGCTGACCAGGACCTGGTCGACGTTGATGCCGAGGGGATCGGTGGTCAGGCCGATCGGGACGTCGATAGTGAACGGCCCGAGTCCGGCGTCGAGGTTGAGCCCGAACCCGGCACCCGGTCCGCCGATATTGCCGGACAAGGTCGGCAGTCCGATCGTGATCGGATCAAGCGTGATGTCGCCGACCGGCAACACCGTTCCGGGCACGTTGAAGTCGAGGAACACATTGCCCAGCGGTGCTGACGTCGTCTGGTTGCGCACCGTCTGCCAGTTGGAGGTGGTGATGTTGAAGCCGGGGATTGTGAAGCCCTGCAGGGTGAGGTCGGCGAAGTCGGCGACGAACGGGATGTCGACCGGGACATCGGCGTTGAGTTTGATCGGGGTTTGGGCGACGTTGGCGTGGATGTTCGCCCCGAGTCCGGGTGTGTCGGTGCGGGTGAGGCTGAACTTCGCGTTGCCGCCGCCGCCGGGACCGTAGTTCGGGCCGATGGCCCCGCTGATGTTGATCGGGATCGACACGCCCGGGCCGCCGATCAAGCCGGACAACAGCGGATCGGCGGAGGTGATGTTGATGTCGGGCACCGTGATCGGCCCGATTCCGATGTCCGTGGAGATCGGGATGACGGCCGGCCCGAGCAGGTTCGGGACGGTGAGGCTCAGGGTGCTGCCGGGGCTAGTCAGTTGGGCCGGGATGGTCGGGATGGTGAATCCGTCGATGGTGATGGGTCCGGTGAGGCTGGCGCTGAGGGGGACGTTGAGGCCGATGTCGCCGGTGATGTTGATCGGGATCTCGGAGATGTCGACGTTGGTATCGATCCCCAGCGACCAGCCGCCCTGGGCTTTGGGAGACCCCGATCCGCTTCTTGCTGATCCGGACCCGACGTTGACGAACAGACCCGACAGGTTCGTGCCGAGGTTGAGCAGCCCCGAGACGAACGCCGACAGCGCCGGGTCCAGGGTGCTGGTGTTGCCATACCCCGAGATATCCCCGCCCAGATTGTCAAAGCCCGACCCCGAACCGGTGTTGTTCGCGCCGGACAGACCCGCCTGCAACGCCTCGTTCATCCACCCGGAGGTGGCTCCGAAACCGGAATTGAAGAATCCCGACTGCGCACCGCCGCCGTAGTTGAACAGCCCCGAGGAGGGCAGATCGGAGGAGTTGAACAACCCGGGCCCGCCCAGGCGGAACAGCGAGATCCGGCCGGGCCCGAGTGTGCCGTTGACCACGATCGGGATCGAGGTGCCCGGCCCGCCCAGAGTTCCGACCAACTGCGGCACAGTGACATTCGTGCCCGGGAACGTGATCGGCCCCAGCGATCCGACCGCGTTGATCACCACGTCGGCGTTGATGCCCGGCGCGAGTTCGAACTGGGTGGAAATGCTGGTGTCGATCGGACTGACCGGCAGGTCGATGCTCGGGATCGCGATCGGGTTAGTCAGCTCTGCGGTGATCGGGATGTTGACCGGGATGTCGGCGTTGAGCGTGATCGGGATCTGGGAGAGGTCCGCGCCGAGGTCGATGTTGAACTGGCCGCCGTCGTCGCGACGCCAGAACAGCCCATTGCTGCCGGTGGCGGTGTTGTAGGCGCCGGTGTTGATGTTGCCGGTGTTGACCCAGCCGGTATTGCCGTCACCGGTGTTCGACCACCCGGTGTTGCCATCGCCGATGTTGGCCACACCGGTGTTGAGGATACCGGCGTTGGCGTTTCCGGTGTTGGACTGACCCGCGTTGTGCGAGCCGGTGTTGAGATTCCCGGAGTTGCCCAGTCCGGTGCTCGTGGAACCGGTGTTGAAGAGCCCGGTGTTGAGGTTGCCGGCATTGCCGAAGCCCCAGTTGTTGTTGCCGGAGTTGAAGATTCCGGTATTGCCGGTGCCGGAGTTGAACAGGCCCTTGTTCCCGCTACCGGAGTTCAACCCGCCGATGCCGAACTGGTTGTCACCGGTCAGACCGATACCGATGTTGTTGTTGCCGGTGTTGCCGAGCCCGATATTGCCGTTACCGGTGTTCCCGGCGCCGAAGTTGCTGCCGCCGTTATTGCCCCAGCCCCAGTTGTTGCTGCCCAGGTTGCCCGAACCCAAGTTGCCCGACCCAATGTTGCCGCCGCCGAGGTTCTTGTCCCCGGCGTTGCCCGAACCCAGGTTCGCGTTGCCGGCATTGCCGAAGCCCCAGTTGCCGTTACCGTCGTTGCCCGCACCGAGGTTGTTGTCCCCGACGTTGCCGTCACCGAAGTTCAGCGAACCCACATTGCCCGCACCCAGGTTGAACGTCGAGCCGCCGGTCACACCGTTGATGTAGTAACCGGACAACAGCGCGCCGAAGTTCTCGATACCGGAGAGGTAGGCCGGGTCCGACAGCGAGAGCGAACTCGTGTTCCGCCACCCCGATACCGCCGAGCCGAGGTTGGAGAAACCGGACCCCGAACCGGAATTCGAGTAGCCCGACATGGCGGCGCCGGCCAGGAACGCCAGGTTGAAGAAGCCGGACACCAGGCCCGCTCCCGTGTTCAGCAGGCCGGAGCCGCCACCGGCGCCGGTGTTGAAGAAGCCGGACGAGGCGATCGTGCCGGTGTTGAAGAAGCCGGGGCCGGCGGCGATGTCCAGGACGGTGAGCTCGATCGGACCGGTGCTGCCGTAGACGTGGACGTCGGTCGTAGTGGGTCCGATTGTCACCGTCAGCGGTCCGACCGGAATCTGCGTACCGATGTCGATCGGCAGCATCCGGTCGATCGTGAATCCCGGGATCGTGTAGGCGACCTGAATGCCCGGGAACCAGTTCTGGTTGTCCTCGGTCTCGAAGAAGCCGTTACTGGCGTTGCCGGAGTTGAAGATTCCGGTGTTGAGGTAGCCGGAGTTGAACAGGCCGGTGTTGGCGTCACCGGCGTTGAACCAGCCGGTGTTGAGGTCGCCGCTGTTGAAGTCACCGGAGTTGGTGCTTCCGGTATTGAAGCTGCCACTGTTTGAACTACCCACGTTGAACGAACCGGTGTTGAGGTTGCCGACGTTGGCGTTGCCGGTGTTGGTATCGCCGGAGTTGAAGCTTCCGGTGTTGCGCATCCCGGAGTTGCCGAAGCCCCAGTTGCCGGTGCCCGAGTTGAAAATGCCGACGTTTCCGGTGCCTGAGTTGAACAAGCCCATGTTCCCGGTTCCGGAGTTCAAGCCCCCGATTCCGAACTGGTTGTCGCCGGTCAGGCCGATCCCGATGTTGCCGGTGCCAGTGTTGCCGAAGCCGATGTTGCCCGTGCCGGTATTGCCGCCGCCGAAGTTGCCGCTGCCGTTGTTCCCGATACCGATGTTTTTGCCACCCAGATTGCCCGACCCGATGTTGCCCGAGCCGAGGTTTCCGTTGCCGAGGTTCCAGTCGCCCTGGTTACCGGAGCCGACGTTCAAGCTGCCGACATTGCCGATACCGAGATTCAAAGTCGGTGCGGTATCGGCCTTGGGAGTCGGTGTTGCCACCGTCGCGTTCGTGGCGCCGGTGGTGATCGACCATGGGTTCGCCGGGGTGCCCGGCTCCTGCGGGCCTGTCGCCACGGGAGCCGATGTGGCCGCTTCCGAAATGTCGACGCTACGCGTTGAAACACCGGTCTGTACCGATCCGGCGGGCTCATCCTCGCCGACGGACCCGGACGCCGCCGCAGCGCGCTTGTTAGACCCCGAATCGGAAGAGCGGGAGTTCGTGGAGGTTGCGCTGTCGCGTCCCGAGTGCGAACCGCGGTCCGAGGAATCCGCATGCGCCGTCGGGGTTGTCGCGACGCTCATCCCGACCACAGCCGCGAACATGCCGGTGGCCAGTAAGGGGTAAACCTTCGCCGACGGGCATCGCCGCTTCTCAGCGATATCGGCGTTTGCCCTGGCAGCGTTTCGGCGCGCGTCGCGGATGTACATCGGCCAAAAATATCAACCGCGATGAAAGTTTGCTGGGCGTTAGGAAATCCTATTCAGGAAACGAACCTTCAAAGGTCGAGCAGTGGCCGGGCACAGAGTTTCGACGGCTCGAGCGCTGATGGCGCGGCGACGCTCGCCTCAGCGCTGCGGGCTGGGAGCCAGTCCAAGTCGCCAGACACCGGCCGCCACCAGCCACGTCAGGGCGAACAGGCCCACCACGATGAATCCCACCTGGTCCATGCCGATCGAACTGACCCAGTCGGTGACCGGATTGGCCCAGCCGAAATCGTCGTGAATCACCGTGACGAGTTGGACGGTGCCGACCAGTCCGGCGACGGCCACCGACAGCGCGGTGATGGTGAGGTTGTAGTAGATCTTGCGGAACGGATCGGCGAAGGCCCAGTCGTAGGCCGCCGACATGAAGATCCCATCCAGGGTGTCCATCAGGCTCATCCCGGCCGCGAACAACACCGGCAGGATCAGCAGTCCGTACCAGGGCAGCCCGGCCGCCGCCCCGCTGCCGGCCATCGCCAGCAGTGCCACCTCGGTGGCCGTGTCGAAGCCCAGCCCGAACAGTGCGCCAACGACGAACATCTGCCTCGGGGTGCTGATCCGCCGCATGATCGGATTGAGCAGCCGGGCCAGTACGCCGCGTCCCTCGAGCATCCCGTCGAGGTGGTGATCGTCGACCCGGCCGGCGCGCAGGGCAACAAAAGCCCGCCAAATACCGACCAGCACAACGATGTTCACAGCTGCAATCAGGTACAGGAATCCACCCGAGGCCAGCGTGCCGACCGTGCCGAGCACGCGGCGCGCCGACGAACCGTCATCCAGAAGGACCTCGGCGGCCTTGGCTGCGCCGCCCACAATCAGCGCCAGCAGCACCACCATCGCCGAGTGCCCGAGGGCAAACCAGAATCCGACCGACTTGGGCCGGTTGCGATCGGCGGACAGTTTGCGGGTGACGTTGTCGATCGCGGCGATGTGGTCGGCGTCAAAGGCATGCCGCAGACCCAGCAGATAGGCCGCGACGCCGACTCCGATCGAGAGCACCTGGACCCCGCCGGCGGCGTCGGTGCGGGTGACCAGAAGGATCAGCGCGCCGAAGCCGATGACGTGCAGTGCGCTGACCACCCCGAGCAGCCCGGAGATCTGGATCCAGTCTCGGCGCGTCCAGGCCTGCAGCAGACGACCAACAGCCACGGACTACCTCCTGGGGATGACGCGTCCCCGTTGCGGGTGACGTCGGGCGGGAGGTCTGGCTCCCCCACCCCGGTTGTGCAAACCGTGGCGGGAATACAGTGGCGCGACCGCACCGGGATCTCACCGGTTTCCGCACCGTCCGACTCTTGCCCGCTGACCATACCGCGGGCCGCGCCGCCAGCGGGTGGACTCACAGCGGTGTGGCCCCTATAGCGGAGTCACATAGGCCGAACTGATGCCGCCGTCGACCAGGAAGGTCGAGGCGGTGATGAACGAGGCGTCATCACTGGCCAGGAAAGCCACCGCGGCGGCCAATTCGTCGGCTTCGGCGAAGCGCCCGAGTGGGATGTGCACCAACCTGCGGGCCGCGCGTTCGGGGTCCTTGGCGAACAGTTCCTGCAGCAACGGGGTGTTCACCGGTCCGGGACACAGTGCGTTGACCCGGATGCCCTGCCGGGCGAACTGCACCCCGAGTTCGCGCGACATCGCCAGCACCCCGCCCTTGGACGCGGTGTAGGAGATCTGCGAGGTTGCCGACCCCATCACCGCCACGAAGGAGGCGGTGTTGATGATCGAGCCCTTGCCGGCCGGCACCATATGGCGCAGCGCCGCCCGGCAGCACAGATACACACTCGTGAGGTTCACGTCCTGCACCCGCTGCCAGGCGGGCAGTTCGGTGGTCTCGATGAGGTCGTCGTCGGGCGGGGAGATACCGGCGTTGTTGAACGCGATGTCCACCGATCCGTAGGTGGCCGCCGCGGTGTCGAAGAGGTTGTTGACCTGGCCTTCGTCGGAAACGTCGACGGCGACGAAGAGTCCGCCGAGTTCGTCGGCCACCGGTTGGCCGGTGTGCGGGTCGATGTCGGCCACGACGATGGTGGCCCCTTCGGCGCGCATCCGGCGGGCCGCGGCCAGTCCGATCCCGCTGGCCGCTCCGGTGATGACGGCGACCTTTCCGGCCAGTCGCTGGGTCAGGTCAATGGGTGCGGGGGTCACGGGGCCTCTCCAATCGCGAAGAACACATTCTTGGTTTCGGTGAAATGCTCTGGGGCATCAGGCCCGAGTTCGCGGCCCAGGCCGGACCGTTTGAACCCCCCGAAGGGGGTGTTGTAGCGCACCGAGGAGTGCGAGTTGACGCTGAGGTTGCCTGCCTCGACCGCCCGCGACACCCGCATCGCGCGGGACAGGTTCTCGGTCCAGATGGAACCCGACAGACCGTAGTCGGTGGCGTTGGCCAACCCGATGGCGTCGGCTTCATCCTCGAACGGCAGTACCGCGACCACCGGCCCGAAGATCTCCTCGGTCACCGTCCGGTCGGCCCGATCCGGAGTCAGAACCGTTGGCGGGAACCAATATCCGGGCCCCTGCGGCGCTGAGCCGCGGAATGCTATCGGCGCATCGTCAGGGACATAGGACGCCACCGACTCCCAGTGCGGCCGCGACACCAGTGGCCCCATCTCGGTGTCGCGGTGCGCGGGATCACCAACCACGACGCCCTTGACCGCAGGTTCGAGCAGCTCCATGAACTTGTCGAAGACACTGCGCTGCACCAGGATCCGGCTGCGGGCGCAGCAGTCCTGGCCGGCGTTGTCGAACACCCCGTAGGGCGCGGTGGCCGCGGCCCGCTCCAGGTCGCAGTCGTCGAAGACGATGTTGGCGCTCTTGCCGCCCAGTTCCAGGGTCACCCGTTTGATCTGCTCAGCGGCGCCGGCCATCACCCGGGTGCCGATCTCCGTGGAGCCGGTGAACACCAGTTTGCCCACACCCGGGTGGCTGACGAACCGCTCCCCCACCACGCTGCCCTTGCCGGGCAACACCTGGAACACATCCGCCGGCACGCCGGCCTGTACCGCCAGTTCCCCGAGCCGGATGCTGGTCAGCGGCGTCCACTCGGCGGGCTTGAGCAACACCGCGTTCCCGGCCGCCAACGCCGGCGCGAAACCCCACGCCGCGATCGGCATCGGGAAATTCCACGGGGTGATCACCCCGATGACCCCAATGGGCTCGTGGAAGGTCACGTCCAGGCCACCGGCGACCGGAATCTGACGGCCGATCAACCGCTCCGGGGACGCCGAGTAGTACTGCAGCACGTCGCGCACATGGCCGGCCTCCCATTCGGCCGCCGACACCGGGTGACCGGAGTTGGCCACTTCCAGCGCGGCGAGTTCACCGATATGGGCGTCGACGACGGCGGCGAATGACCGCAGCGCCGCGGCCCGGTCGGCGGGCGCCGATGCGGCCCAGGCCTTCTGCGCGACTTTCGCCCGCGCCACCGCATCATCGACTGCGGCGGCGTCGAGCAGTTCGACGGTCTGCAGAACGTCCTCGGTAGCCGGGTTGATCAGTTGCGTGGTCGCCAACTCACCCCTCCTTCGTCGCTGTCGCGTAGTCCCGTGCGGCGTCGACGAGTCCGCTGAAGATCCGCAGGTCGTCAAGGGTCTCCTCGGGATGCCACTGCACGGCCACCACAAATTCCGGTCCGGTCAGTTCGACCGCCTCGATCACACCATCGGCGTCGACGGCGCTGACCACCAGACCCGCACCGAGCCGGTCGATGGCCTGATGGTGGTAGCACTTGACCTGCACGCTCGATCCCAGCAGCCGTCGCACCCGACTGCCCTCGACGATGCTCACGCCAGAGGTGGCGAACACCGCGTCACCGGCCCGGTGGCCGCAGTGACCGACCACGTCGGGCAGGTGCTGGTGCAGGGTGCCACCGAGGGCGACATTGAGCACCTGGGCGCCGCGGCAGATACCCAGCACCGGCATCCGCCGGCGCAGCGCCGCCGCCAGCAGAGCGAACTCCCATTCGTCGCGATCGGGGGCCGGTTTCTCGGTGCACGGATGGGGCGCCTGGCCGTAGGCGGCCGGGTCGAGGTCCTTGCCACCGGTGATGATCAGCCCGTCGACGGTGTCGAGCACCCGGGCGGCGATGTCGGCGTCGACCGATTGCGGCGGGAGCAGCGCGGCAATCCCGCCGGCCAGGGTGACCCCGTCGAGGTATACACCGGGCAGGAAGCTGGCGTGTACATCCCACACCCCGCTGCGCGCCTGCTGGCGGTAGGTGGTCAGCCCGATGACCGGATGTCTGCTCGCGGGGGACGGCGCGGGGGACGACGCGGGGGGAACCGGCTTAGAACCGCTCAAAACCGCGCACCCGCTCCCAGTCGGTCACCGCCGAGTTGAACCCGGCCAGTTCCACCCGGGCGTTGTTGAGGTAGTGCTCGACCACCTCGTCGCCGAACGCCTCCCGGGCCACGGTGGAGGCGGCGAACTCCTCAGCGGCCTCGGCCAAGGTGGCCGGCAGTCGCGGGGCGTCGCCGGCGTAGGCGTTGCCGGTAACCGGTTCGGGCAACTCCAGGCCGCGCTCGACGCCGTGCAATCCGCCGGCGATCAGCGCCGCCACTGCCAGATAGGGGTTGACGTCGCCGCCCGGCGCCCGGCACTCGACCCGCATGGAGTGTCCGTGACCCACTACCCGCATGGCGCAGGTCCGGTTGTCCATACCCCAGGCGACCGCCGTCGGCGCGAAGCTGCCTTCGGTGAATCGCTTGTAGGAGTTGATGTTCGGGGCGTAGAACAGGGTCAGTTCACGAAGCGTCGCGAGTTGCCCGGCCAGGAAGCTGCGGAACATAGGGGACATCCCCAACGGCTCACCATCGTCGGCGAGCACCGCGGCGCCCTCGGTTCCGCGCAACGACAGGTGGATGTGGCAGCTGTTCCCCTCCCGTTCGTCGAACTTCGCCATGAAGGTCAGGCTCTGGCCGTGGAGGTCGGCGATCTCCTTGGCCCCGTTCTTGTAGATCGTGTGGTTGTCGCAGGTGATGAGGGCGTCGTCGTAGCGGAATGCGATCTCCTGCTGGCCGGCATTGCATTCACCCTTCACGCCCTCGCAGTACATGCCCGCACCGTCCATGCCCCGGCGGATGTCGCGCAGCAGCGGTTCCATCCGGGTCGAGGCGTGGATGGCGTAGTCGATGTTGTAGTCGCTGGCTTTGGTCAGATTCCGATAGCCGGCCGCCCAGGCGTCGCGATAGGTGTCGTCGAACACCATGAACTCCAACTCGGTTCCGACGAAAGCCGTCAGTCCGCGCACAGCCAGCCGGTCGGTCTGGGTGCGCAGCACGCTACGCGGCGCGGCCGCCACCAGATCACCACTGTGCCAATGTAAGTCGGCCATCACCAGCGCCGTCCCGGGCAGCCACGGCAGTACCCGCAGCGTGGACGGATCGGGGCGCATCACCATATCTCCGTAGCCGGAGTCCCAATTGGACATCCGATAGCCCTCGACGGTGTTCATCTCGGCATCCACGGCCAGCAGATAGTCACAGCACTCGGCGCCGTGCTCGGCGACCTCCTCGGCGAACAGTCGGGCCGACACCCGTTTTCCGGTCAGCCTGCCCTGCATGTCGGCGAACGCGACGATGACGGTGTCGATCTCATCGGCCGCCATCAGCCGATCCAACTCGCCGGCGCTCAGCAGACCCCGACGCCGCCCGGCACCCTCAGCGCTCACATGCACTCCTCACATGTACTCCTCGACTGGGCAGGCGCAAAGGTTTAACACGATCGACACCGGCCTCAGCTATGAAAGGTAGGCCACCGGAGCGGTGTAGCGCCTAGTGTCCCCAGCACTGCCGCAAAGCCAGCACTGCCGTAAAGCCAGCACTGCCGCAAAGCCGAAGGGGCACCCGCCATGCCTGAAGGTCACGAACTGCTCGACGAGGACGAACTGCACCTGGCCAAGCTGGGATACAGCCAGGAACTGCAGCGGTCGTGGTCGGGTTTCTCCAACTTCGCGATCTCATTCTCGATCATCTCGATCCTGGCCGGGTGCTTCACCTCGTTCGGCCTGGGTTGGAACAACGGCGGCCCGGCCGCCATCGCCTGGGGTTGGCCGATCGTGGGGACGTTCATTCTGCTGGTGGGCTTCTGCCTGTCCGAACTGGTCTCGGCGTATCCGACCTCCGGGGGGATCTACTGGTGGGCAGCCAAACTCGGCGGCCCTAAAGCCGGCTACTACACCGGGTGGCTGAATCTGATCGGCCTGATCGCGATCCTGGCCTCGGTGGCCTACGGCAGCGCGACCTTCCTGGACCTGACGCTGGGCACCCTCAGCGAGAGCTGGCTGGCCGGCTACAGCCTCACGCGGGTGTTCGTGATGTTCGTGCTGATCCTGGCCGTCGTGGCCGTCATCAACATCTTCTCCAGCCACCTGCTCGCCGTCATCAACAACATCTCGGTGTGGTGGCATGTCGCCGGAGCCGCTGCGGTGATCGCGATCCTGTGGCTGGTGCCCGAGCGGCATGCCAGCGTCGGTGAGGTGTTCACCACGACCGTCAACAACAGCGGCATGTTCGGCGGATCCACCTCCGGATGGGGCTGGCTGCTGTTCGTGCTGCCGATCTCGGCGATCCTCACCCAGTACACGATCACCGGGTACGACGCCTCGGCGCATCTGTCCGAGGAGACCAAGAGCGCCGCCAACGCCGCCGCGCAGGGAATTTGGCGGTCGATCTTCTACTCGATGATCGGCGGCTGGCTCCTGCTGCTGACGTTCCTGTTCGCCGTGCAGGACGTCGACGGGGTATCGGAGGCCGGTGGCGCGGTGGCGGCCATCTTCAACCAGGCGCTGACCTCCAAGTGGGCCGCGGCGGTGCTGCTCATCTCCACCGCGGGTCAGTTGTTCTGCACCACCGCCTGTCAGACCAGTGCATCGCGGATGCTGTTCGCGTTCAGCCGGGACCGGGCCGTGCCCGGCCATCAACTGTGGTCGAAGATCAACGCCAACCGGGTACCGGCCAACGCGGTGATCGTGACCGCCGTACTCGCCGCGGTTCTGACACTTCCCGCACTTGTCGAGGTGGACATCAACGGGGCGCCGGTTCCGGTGGCGTTCTTCGCTGTGGTGTCCATCGGTGTGGTCGGCCTGTATCTGTGTTTCGCGGTGCCGATCTACTACCGCTGGAAGGCCGGGGACTCCTTCCAGGCCGGCCGCTGGAACCTGCGCGGCCATTACCGCTGGATCGCGCCGGTGGCACTGGCCGAGATCATCGTCACCGCGATCATCGCGATGTTCCCGACTTCGCTGGGCGGCATGCCGTGGGATCCCAGCTTCGAGTGGAAGTTCGTCAACTACACCCCACTGGTGGTGGGCGGCGTGCTGGTGCTGCTCTGGCTGTACTGGCACGCCTCGGTCAAGCGTTGGTTCACCGGTCCGGTCAGGCAGATCGACGAGACCGGCCGACAACTGGACGGGGCCCGCTAGCCCCGCGGCGTCGTCGCCTGCAGCACGGCCTCGGTGAGCGCCTCGGTTCGCAGGTGCGAGATCGCGTGATACTGCGGGTCGGCCACCATCCGGCTGAACGCCTCGCGGCTGGGGTAACGCACCAGCACCACCGCGTCCCACTCCTGACCGGGTTCGGCCGCGAGCACCGTCGAACCGTCGCCGTAGTAAAGAGGTTCGCCGCCATAGCGTTTGACGAACACGCTGGCCCGCCGCACGTACTCGTCGTACTGTTCGCGCTTTCCGTCGGCGAACCGCAGAAGGTTCAGCATCACGAACGGACCGCCGTCATCCTCGGCCAGTAGTCGTTTGAGGTCGGCGCCACGCGGATCGATCGCCATGGTCATGACTCCTGTTCGTAAAGCGCCGGTAGGAACGTCGCCAGGTGCGTCATTTCCTGGGAGCAGTGCACGAGCATTGCACGGGCATCGAGCTCGGTCAGCCCGAACACACGCTTCACCATCGGCACCGCCGCACCCAGCAGCACCGAGCGCGCCGCGAGGTTGGGACCGCCGAGCCAGAATCGCGACCGCATGATGCTGCCGCCGGGAACGGCCGCGACGTGGTGTGCGAGATAGCCGATGTCGACAGGGATGTCGACCAGGCCGACACGGGCACACACCGCGGTCGCGGTCACGCCACCGGCCACTGCCGCGTCAACCAGACCCAACTCCTCCGGCCGGCAGAACGCGATGGCGCCGCGGATCATCGCGCTGCCGAGGTACTCGTCGACTTCGGAGGTGTAGCCCACATAGCGGGCCCGCCCAGTGCTGCCGGCAGGCGGCAACGTGGCCCACTGCGCATGCACATGGGCCATTGGGTGCCAGAGCCGGTAACGCTCAGGGCTGTCGCTGTGCCAGCCGAACCACCAGTCGATCATCACTGGCGTCACATCGGGCATCTCGGTGACGATGTTGACGTGCATCGCACCGTCGGAGGTGACAGTGAAACCGTTCTGCACTTCGGCCTCGGGTATGGAGCCGATGGCCTGGGCCATGGGTGGAAACAACGCTTCGGCCATCGGGCTGTTGGCCACGGCGCGATGCGCGTCGGCCGAGATGTCGGCCATCACCGGATTCCAGAACCGGGCGTAGGGCAGCGTGGCGAGCTCGTGCGCGGACCAACCGAATCGGCGCCCGGGTACGTGCTTCGGTGCGGGCAGTTTCATACCGCGCCGATCCAACGGTTGAAGCGGCCTTCCGGATCGTGCACCGCGCGTATCGACTCGAGTCGATGTTGCGCGGCCTCAGAAACACCGCGGGAGGGCCGCCCGGGGTCGTCGGCGAACTGCACCCCGGTCGACAGCGACTCCATGGCTGCGGCGTTGTCGCGCGCCCAACGCGTCGCGGCGGCGCCGTCGGCGCCGGCGAGCCAGCCTCCGTAGAACGCCAGATATGTCCTGTCCTCCACCGTGTACGCCATATCCGGGAGGTTCGTCGTCGGCGCCCAGTTCAGCCACAGGAAGTGTGCGGGCGGTGCTGGAATGGTGTCGGCGATGCGGTGAATATGCGGCAGGATTTCGTCGGCGCCCGCGTGTGTCCAGAGATTATCGGTCTCCCAGTTGGCTTCTGGGTAGTGCTGCATCACGCCGGAAAACATCATCGACATGGACATCGGGAGCAGGGGCGTTCGTAGGCGAGCGCCTTTGGGCGCGCCCTTCGTATATTCGGTGGCGGCCTTGGCCGCCGAACGGGACTCGGCCATGACGGTAGTGGCCAACTCGATGAGCACAGGTGATGTGACCGATCGTGGGCGTAGCGGTGGTGGGAACGACACGCTCCGAGAGATGACGAACTGCATCTCCACCTCGGGAGGGACGTTCGGGCCCACCCGGTCCACCCAGCGGACGAGATCAGCGAGGCGCTCCGCCGGATACGTGATGATCGATGACCCGATGAACCCTGGTTTTGGATAGAGGCGTAGGTGGAATCGAACCACGACACCGAAGAAGTCAGGACCGGAACCTCTTGCAGCCCAAACCATATCGGCGTTCTCGGTCTCGCTTGCGTGGCGCAGGTCGCCTTCGGAGTCGACATAGTCGATAGCGATGACGTTGGAGCACGCGGGCCCGAAAGCGCGACCGTTCCACCCGAAGCCGCCTTGAAGCAGATATCCACCGATACACACACCGCGGCAGTGGCCCACCGGGAAGAACAGATCCTGTTTCATCAGTTCGGCCAGTAGCACGCTGCCACCCATTCCGGGTTCGGCCGTGGCGGTCATCGCAGACTTATCGACCGAAAATGCCCTCAGCCGAGATACATCGATGAGCACGCCGCCGTCGCGCACATGGTTAGCCGACCAACTGTGACCGCCGGAGCGCACGCTTACCCGCTGTCCGGCGGCCTTCGCCGCCCGAACCGCGGCCACCACGTCATCGATGGAGTTGGCCTGCACGATGCGCTCCGGGAACCGATCGGGCATATTGATTCGCCACAGCGCGCCGCGGCGCGCGTCCTCATAGCCCGCGTCGGCCCGGTTGATGGTGCGGCCGGGTTTCAGTGCTGGCTGTGCCATGGTCAGATCTCCTCGATTGCCGACAGCGGGAGCGGAGCCCATTGGACGAACTCTTGTGGTGCACTGACGAGTCGCTGCGCCTTACGTGTGTTGACACCCAGCGCACGTAGTAGATAGCCGACGACATCAGGAATGGCATCGGCCGCAAGCCGGCCGCGATGAAGGTCCAGACAGGCGCCCAGCATCGTGCCGGTGTAGACGGAGGTGGCGATGTCGAAATCGGGCACGTCGAAATCGGTCACGGAGAAGTCGCCGCGGTCAATGCCCAGCTGCAGATCGTCGTGGAGATGGCCGCGCAGGCCGCCGACGAACCGGTCGACCGGCAGTCCTGAGTCGAATATCAGACGCCCGACATCGGGCCGGTCTACGAACAGCATTAGGGTCTGGCGGGCCGAGCGAGCGACGATCTCAGCCGTATCGGCAGCCCCCGATGTGACCACCCGCAGCACCCGGATGTGCTCGACCAAGAGCAGTGCGCCCACGGCGTCGATGGCCTCCGACAGGGACTCGAAGTAGTTGTAGAAGGTGCCCTGCGCTGCCCCGGCCCGGCCGACCACCTGCGGGACAGAGACAGCCGTCGCCCCGGGATCAAGCAGCAACTCCTGCAGTGCCATCAGCAGGACGTCTCTGGTGCGCTCCCTCTTGGTGGGTGTGGCCCTCGCCGCGGAAGACAGCGTCACGGAAGACAGTGTGTACGCATAACTGACAAACTGTCAAAAAATTGGACCCGGGCGGCGGTGAGTGGCTGGAGTTCCCTACCAGGTGCTGCTGCGCAGCACGATCTCGGCGGCCAACTGGGCGGTAGCCACCTCGAGGTTGCGGCGGCCGCCGAACTCGACGAGCCGGAAGTCGCTGTACACGAAACGCTGGCTGGCTTTGGCCACGGCGCGGGTGGCCGGGCTGTTGACCAGGGCGGTGGTGTTGATCTCGACCGGCGGGCAGTCCGGATCGCGGATCAGGCCGTTGGGATCGGGTACCCGCGGGTGGCCGCGGTCGATGACCACCAGGCCGGTGAACCGGTCCGGCCGCGCGGCCGCAGTCTCCCAGGCCACCTCCGCTCCAAAACGGTCCCCGACCAGCACCCCGGACGGCACGTTCAGAGAATCGAGGATCTCCAAGACAACTTTGGTGTTGGTGCGAGGATCAGCGCCCACCACGACGGTGCGGGCCGCGGCGATATGCAACCGTTGGCACAGCGCATCGTAGGCACCGAGTGGATGTTGGGCGGCACCAAGCAGCACGACATAGGGCCCCCGCTCCGGCCCGGTGACACGCACCGGCACACCGAACCCGTCGACGGTCATCATCGTCCCAGGCATCTGCATACGCTATTGCCCGATCGCGGCCGGATGCAGGGTTTCCGGCGTCCTCTCAGAGAGAACTCAGGAAGCTTGAAGCTTGTTCACCTGGTTGCTGAAGACATCCAAGAAGGTTTGCGGCAGTGCGGCTTTCGCGTCAATTTCCGGATTGACAGCCGGGAATGCGACGCCGAAGACCGCATGCCGATCGACGTTCTGGAAGGCCATGTAGACGCTGCTCGAGGAGTTACCGAGGGTCATCGTCTGCTGGTAGGCCAGCGCGTCGTCGGCCAGGCCGGGCAGCGCGGTGGTGGTCATCGGGATGCCCTCGGAGGCCGGATCGAAGAAGGCCTCGAACTGCGCGCAGCGGTCGGCGGCCGCGTTGAGCGCATCCAGATCGAGATTCCAGGACAGCAGCGTCATGACGATGCGGGCACCGTCGTAGGACACCGCATACTTGGCCGCGCTTCCCGGCCCGAGCATTCCGGATTGCTCGGCGGACTGCTTGATCACAGTGGTCAGGGCATTGGCGCAGCCCTGTGGCCTCGACAGCATCGACCCCGGACCGTCGGCCCCGTCGGGTTGGCCCGGCTGATCGGGGATGCGGCCGTACTGCACCCCGGCCGGAAAATCGGATTCCGTCAACAGCGCCTGCCCCAAGACCGCTCCCGGCCAGGTTGCGGTCCCGTCGACGGTTGCGGCACAACCGGACAGCGCCGTCACGGTGAGGGCCAACGCCATCGCCCTGCGTCCCACCATGGCGATCAGGGTAGGCCACCGAGGGTGCTGCGGATCACCGGCGCGACGGTGGGCGGTCCGTCCAGCAGCGCCAGGACCGCATCGAGATCGAGGTTGTCCGCCAGCAGGTCGGCCATCAGGTCCAGCTGCGCGTCGCGGCGCCCGGCGACGCTGACATCCGGTGCCACCCGGAACCCACTGACCCCGGCGATCTCGGCGGCCTGAGTCAGCCACGCCCGGCGGAAGTCGTCGTTGTCCAGCAGACCATGCCAGTGGGTGGCGAAAACGTTGCCGTACCCACCACCGCCGACGTAACCCTGGGTGGCGCCGTCCACCTCGAACCAGGGTTCCTCGGCGCAGCGGATCAGCTGGCCGTGGTGGATCTCGTAACCCGCCAGCGGCCCGTCCCAGCGTCGCAACGTCTTGTCAGCGGCGAAGGCGATGTCGGCGTCGAGCAGACCCAGGCCGGCCACAGTCCCCCGGCCGCTCTCCACCTCGTCATCGATCTGCCGGCACAGCATCTGCAGTCCGCCGCAGATACCGAGCAGCACCCGGCCGCGGCGGCCGTGTGCGACCAGCGCGTCGGCCAGTCCGCGGTCGGTCAGCCACTCGAGGTCGTCCACGGTGGACTTGCTGCCGGGCAGCACTACCACGTCGGCGTCGCCGACACCGGCGGCCTCGGTGATCCAGCGCACCGCCACTCCGGGCTCGCAGGCCAGGGCTTCCACATCGGTGGTGTTGGAAATACGCGGCAGCCGGACTGCGGCCACCTTCAACCATTGGCTTCCGTGCGGCGGGGATGGTCGGCCCACCACCTCACCGGCGATCGTCGACAGCGAGTCTTCAGCCTCCATCCACAACTGGTCGCTGTAGGGCAGTACTCCGTAGGTGGGGCGGCCGGTGAGTGCGGTGAGCTGATCAAGCCCGGGGGCAAGCAACGCCGGGTCGCCGCGAAACTTGTTGACGATGAAGCCCGCGATGAGGGCCTGGTCCTCCGGTGCGAGCACCGCCACGGTGCCGAACAGGTGTGCCAGCACCCCGCCGCGGTCGATGTCGCCGACCACGACCACGGGCAAGTTGGCCGAACGGGCCAAACCCATGTTCGCCAGATCCGTTGGGCGCAAGTTGATTTCAGCCGGTGAGCCCGCGCCTTCACACAACACCACATCGAATTCGGCCCGTAGACTCGCGAGGTCCTCGGCGATCACTCCGGCCAATCGGTCCCGGTGGGTGATGTAGTCCCGCGCACCGACGGTGCCAACCGCCCTACCGCGCACCACCAGTTGGGAGGTGCGGTCGCTGCCCGGCTTGAGCAGGATCGGGTTGAATCGGACGCTCGGCGCCAGTCCGGCGGCACGGGCCTGCATGGCCTGGGCCCGGCCGATCTCGCCGCTGAGCCCGTCCGCGGCCCCATCCCCGTCGACGGCGACAACCGAGTTGTTGCTCATGTTCTGCGCTTTGAACGGTGCCACCCGGACTCCGTTGCGGGCCAGCAGCCGGCACAGTCCGGCGACGACCATCGACTTGCCGGCGTCGGAGGTGGTTCCGGCGACCAGCAGTGCGCCCCTCACGGCAAGGTCAGGATCTCGGCACCGTCGTCGGTCACCACGATGGTGTGCTCGAACTGGGCCGTCCACTTCCGATCTCTGGTGGCCACCGTCCAACCGTCCGGCCAGATTTCGTAGTCCAGCGAACCCAGGTTGATCATCGGCTCGATGGTGAACGTCATCCCGGGTTCGAGCACGGTTTCCACGTCGGGTTGGTCGTAGTGCAAAACGACCAACCCGTTGTGGAATGTGGTGCCTATGCCGTGGCCGGTGAAATCGCGAACAACGTTGTAGCCGAACCGGTTTGCGTACGACTCGATGACCCGGCCGACGACCGACAGCGCGCGGCCGGGCTTGACCGCCTTGATCGCCCGCATGGTGGCTTCCCGGGTGCGCTCGACGAGCAGACGATGCTCCTCGTCGACATCACCGGCGAGGAAGGTGGCGTTGGTGTCGCCGTGCACCCCGTGGATGTAGGCAGTGACGTCGATGTTGACGATGTCGCCGTCGGCGATGACCGTGGAGTCCGGGATGCCGTGGCAGATGATCTCATTCAGCGAGGTGCAGCAGGACTTCGGAAACCCCCTGTAGCCCAGGGTGGACGGGTAGGCGCCGTGGTCGACCATGTAGTCGTGGGCGATGCGGTCCAGTTCGTTGGTGGTCACACCGGGCGCAACGGCCTTGCCGGCCTCGGCAAGCGCCTGAGCCGCGATGCGGCCGGCGATGCGCATCTTCTCGATGACTTCGCTGCTCTGAACCCACGGCTCGCTGCCCTCGGCGACCTCGTCGCGGCCGACGTACTCGGGTCGCTCGATCGACTTGGGCACCGGCAGGGTCGGTGAGACCATTCCGGCGCTCAGGTCGCTGCGGACTGCCATGTCAGCGGCGCCGCAACACCGGCAACATCGGCCCCTGCCGCTTGGGTCCGCGGATGGTCACCGACCCCAGCACCACCCGCCCGGCGATCACCACGTGCGGCTTACCGTCGGCGGGCGGGTGCTTGCGGCGGTCACGGGCGCTACCGCCGTAGACGGTCACGTCGTCGATGGAGGCGCTGGCGCCGTCGGGCAGGCGAAGGTCCAGCGATCCGCGGATCATGTCCAACTCGATGACCACAACCGGTCCTGCGAATCGGGCGGTGCTGAGGTCGAGGTCGACGGAGCCTATCCGGCGGACCAGGGACAGTCGGGTCGGAACAGTCCACTCGCCGTTGCGGCGCAGCGACCCCATCCAACCGCGTAACTCCAGCCGATCGGCTGCGGACGACGCGATCGCGCCATCCCTGGGCAGGTCCTCCACCAGCGACTCCAGTTCGCCGGGCTGGCGCGCCAGTGAGACCTGCGCCGAGCGCTCCTCGAACTCCCCGATGTCGATCAGTCCCAGCGCAACGGCGTTGTGCAGCCGCCGCAGGGTCCCATTGCGGTCGGCGTCGGAGACCCGCATGGTCGGTGGGCCGTCGTACCGGACGACGGCCCTGGTCTCGAAGCCGGCGTCGTGCCTGCTCTCAATGTCAGTCATAGCGTCTCCTAATTTACCGGCGTCCGGCGTCGCTGCTGCCCGCTCCCGCTCCATCGTCACTCCGCTAGGCTCAACCGGCATGTCTGATGTGCCGCGTCGATCGGTGTTAATGGGGGCTGCTCTGGCCCCGCTGGCCGCCCCCCTGTCCGGCTGCGGAAAGGCCGGTCAAGCCCCGCCGTCCCCGCCTCCGACCGCCGGACAGGCGCTCACAGCTGCCGCCGAAATTGGCGTCGGGGAAGCCAAAATCGTCGACGGCACCCTGGTGACCCAGCCCAGCGCCGGGGTCTTCAAGGGCTTCGTCGCCCGCTGCACCCACGCGGGCTGCGCTTTGGCGATCAAGGACGGCGGCATCGAATGCCCCTGCCACGGAAGCAAATTCGGACTCGACGGCGCAGTGGCCCGGGGCCCTGCGACCGAACCGCTGAAAGCCCGTCCGGTCACCGTACGCGGCGCTGAGATCGTCGCCGGCTGACGACCTAGGCCAAGAAGTCCGGCGGGAGTTCCTCCAGCATCTGGCGCACCATCCGCACCGCGTAGGACGAACTGCCCCCGCCGACGATGAGGCCGGAGAAGGCCAGATCGCCGCGATAGCCGGTGAACCAGGCGTGCGATCCGCCCTGGAACTCCGCCTCCCCGGTCTTGCCGTAGACCTCCCCGAACCCGTCGATCTCCTTGGCTGTGCCGTTGGTCACAACCAGGCGCATCATCGACCGAAGCCCGTCGAGGACGGCGGGATCGGCCGGCGGGTGCGCGCCGGCCTCGAGGGTGGGACGGCCCGCGATCAAAAACGGTGTCGGGGTCCGGCCGGCCGCCACGGTGGCCGCCGCCAGCGCCATCCCGAACGGGGTGACCAGCACCCGGCCCTGGCCGAACCCGTCTTCGGTGATCTCGGTCAGGTCCACCGTCGGCGGCACCGTCCCGGTGACGGTGGTCAGACCCTCGATGGTGTAGTCCGGGCCGATCCCATACTGGGCGGCCGCCACCGTCAGCGCCGTCGGGGCCATCCGGCTGGCCAGTTCGGCGAAGGTGGTGTTGCAGGAGTTGGCGAACGCCTTGGCCAGCGGCACCACCCCGAGGTCGAACCTGTCGTAGTTCGGGATGACCCGGTGCCCGATCTCGATTTCGCCGGGGCAGCCCAGCAGGGTGTTGGGAGTTGCCATATCGGCCGTCATGGCCGCGCCGGCGGTGACGATCTTGAACGTCGAACCGGGGGGGTACAGGCCGGTCGTGGCGGCTGGGCCGTCGGCGTCGGCGGCATCGTTCTGGGCGACCGCGAGGATCTCGCCGGTGGAGGGTTTGATGACGACCAGCATCGCCTTGCGCCACTGGGAGTCCACCGCGTGCTGGGCGGCGTTCTGAACCAGCCGGTCCAGCGTGAGTGACACCGCCGGGGCGGGCTTGGGCGCGACCTCGGTGAGAACGTCCACGTCGGCGCTGTTGTGGTTGACGCTGACGACCCGCCAGCCCGACTCGCCGTCCAACTCGTCGGCGACGGCTTTCTTGACCTCATTGACCACGGCGGGCGCGAAACCGCGGTCGGTGGGCAGCATTTCGGCCTGCGGGGTGACGACCACACCCGGCAGGGCGTCGAGCACCGGCGCCACCTTGTCGTGGTCGGAGGGCCGCAGAGTGATCAGATCCAGCGGGCCGGCTGATGAGCTGGCTAGTTCGGCGAGCCGCTGTGGGTGAAGGGTGTCGTCGAACGGGCGCAGCACGTCGGCGACCACCCGGGCGGTGGCCATCAGGTTGCCCGCGGCGCGGGTGGCGTCGAGTTGATAGCGGTACAGGCTGCCCGGCACCAGAACCTCGGTGCCGCCCAGCTCGTTGACCGAGGCCCGCTGAGGCGGATCGGCGCGCAATTCCAGGGTCTGGTTCTCGCCCAGTCGGGGGTGCAGGGCGCTGGCGGTCCAGCGCACCTGCCACTTGCCCTCGTCCCGGATCAGGTTGAGCACGCCGTCGTAGGTCCAGGTGCGATTCTTCGGCAGCTCCCAGGTGAAGCGGTAGTTCACACTGCCGGTGTCCTCGGTGTAGCGGGCCCCGAGGATGGTTGCGTCCAGCTTGGTGGCCTGCAACCGCGACCAGGCCTCGTTGAGGGCGGCGTGCGCCTCGGTGGGCCGGTCGCTGCGCGCCGCAGCCCCGCCGGTGTCGCCGCGGCCGAGGTCGGCGAGGAATTGCGCCGCAGCCGGGGCGGGACCCTCCTGACGCGGCGTGCAGCCGGACAGTGCACCGGCGACTACCACCGCCAGCGCGGATGTGAGTGCTGTGACTTTTGATACTGATGTTGCCATTGAGGCTGATGTTACGAGTTTGAGACCAGAAAAGCCGGAGGCGCGCGGAACGCCCGGCATCGGGGGGTGCAGCGACGTGGCGAGGGGCCCGCGTCAGTCGAGCAGCACGGTGGCGAAGGTGCCCACCTCGCAGAATCCCACCCGGGCGTAAGCGGCCCGCGCGACGGTGTTGTAGCTGTTGACGTACAGGCTGGCGATCCGTCCGGACTGCAGTATCGCCGCGGCCACCGCGGCGGTTCCGGCCGTGCCGAGCCCACGCCCGCGCCACTCCGGGTGTACCCACACACCCTGGATCTGCCCGACCGCCGGGGACTGCGAGCCGATCTCGGCCTTGAACACCACTTTGCCGTGTTCGAACCGGGCGAACGCCCGCCCGGCGGCGATGAGATTGGCCACCCGGCGTCGGTAGCCGCGCCCGCCGTCGCCGGCACGGGGGTCTGTACCGACCTCACCGATGAACATGTCGACCGCGGCCACGAGGTAAGCGTCCAACTCCTCGACCCGAACCCGTCGCACCCCCCGGTCGAGCACCGACCGCGGTCGTGACCGCAACGCCATCAGCGGCTGGCGATCCCGGACGTCACGCGCCGGACCCCAGCCTTGTTCCAACCACCCCCACATCGGCAGGACCAGTTCGGCCCGGCCGACTACCGAGGAACACCGTCGCGGCGTGGTCAACGCCTGCTCGGCGAACGCCCGCAGGTCAGCCGGCGTACCTCGCAGCGGAATCAGATTGGCACCCGCGTAACACAGCGCGTCGGCGACCCGGTGGCGGGTCCACAACTCTCCCCCGATGGCGACGGGATCCACCCCGTGGTCGCTGACCCGCGCAGCGACCATGCAGGAACCCACGGGATCGTCGGCCAGCACCCGGGAAACCGCGTCGGCGTCCCGGGTCACCAACACTTGCCGCCCGGCGACAGTGCGGGACAGAGACGGAGCCGACATAGCCGTTCTTTCTGCGGGTGATCCGGCTGCGGTTTCGAGTCCGCGGCCGGGTTACCCCGTCAGCTTACGGTGACGACCGGTGAACCACCGGTAGCCGCATCGGTGCCGTGTTCGTCGTCCTTCATTTCGGAGGCCAGCCGAAGCGCCTCTTCGATAAGCGTCTCGACGATCTTGGCCTCCGGAACGGTTTTGATCACCTCACCCCTGACGAAGATCTGACCCTTGCCGTTTCCGGATGCGACCCCGAGGTCGGCCTCGCGGGCCTCCCCCGGGCCGTTGACGACACAGCCCATGACCGCCACCCGAAGCGGAACGTCGAGGCCTTCCAGCCCGGCGGTGACCTCATTGGCCAGGGTGTAGACGTCGACCTGCGCCCGCCCGCAAGACGGGCACGACACAATCTCCAATCCGCGTGGCCGCAGGTTCAGCGACTCCAGGATCTGATTGCCGACCTTGACTTCCTCGACTGGCGGCGCCGACAGCGACACCCGGATGGTGTCGCCGATGCCTTGCGCGAGCAGCGCGCCGAACGCGACCGCCGACTTGATGGTGCCCTGGAACGCCGGCCCGGCCTCGGTCACCCCGAGATGCAAGGGATAGTCACACTTTTCGGCCAGCAACCGGTAGGCCGCCACCATGACGACCGGATCGTTGTGCTTGACGCTGATCTTGATGTCACCGAAACCGTGCTCCTCGAACAGCGCGGCCTCCCAGAGTGCCGACTCCACCAGTGCCTCCGGGGTGGCCTTGCCGTACTTCTCCAAAAACCGCTTGTCCAAGGACCCGGCATTCACGCCGATTCGGATCGGGATTCCGGCCGCACCCGCGGCTTTGGCGACTTCGCCCACCCGGCCGTCAAACTCCTTGATGTTGCCGGGGTTGACCCGTACGGCGGCGCATCCGGCGTCGATGGCGGCGAAGATGTACTTGGGCTGGAAGTGGATGTCGGCGATGACCGGGATCTGGCTCTTCTTGGCGATGACAGCCAGTGCGTCGGCGTCCTCCTGGCGCGGGCAGGCCACCCGGACGATGTCGCACCCCGAGGTGGTCAGTTCGGCGATCTGCTGGAGGGTGGAATTGATGTCGTGGGTCTTGGTGGTGCACATCGACTGAACCGAGATCGGAAAGTCGCTGCCCACTCCGACGTCACGGAGTTTGATCTGGCGGGTCTTGCGCCGCGGGGCGAGCACCGGGGGCGGGGCGGGCGGCATGCCCAAACCAACAGACATCAGCGAATCTCCTACTGGAACAGGCGGATTGGGTTCACCAGGTCCGCGGTGACGGTAAGTGCCATGTAGCCGACCACAACGACGAGGATCACGTAGGTGGCGGGCATCAGCTTCCCGTAGTCCACCGGGCCGCCCGGAACGAGCCCGCGGGCAGCGCGAACCATGTTGCGCAACTTTTCGTAGACGGCGACCGCGATGTGGCCGCCGTCGAACGGAAGCAACGGCACCAGGTTGATGGCGCCGAGCACGAAGTTCAGTTGGGCGAGGAAGAACCAGAAGGCCACCCACAGCCCGGCGTCGACGGTGTCACCGCCGATGATGCTGGCGCCGACGACGCTGATCGGGGTCTCCGGATCACGTTCCCCACCTCCGATCGCATGCACCAGGGCGCCGACCTTGGAGGGGATTTTCGCCAGCGATTTGGCGATCTCGACAGCCAGGTCGCCGGTGAACGCGAACGTCGCCGGTACCGCCGAGAGGGGGTTGTGCTGGGTGGGACCGAACTGCGCGGCGGTGACGCCGATGGCACCGACGTCCGACGGGCCGGTGGCCTCGCCGCCACCAGTCGGCGGGACCCACCGTTTGGTGGTGCTGACGTCGACGACGGTGTCGACGGTGCTGGTCACGCCATCGGTGGTGCGCTGCACGACGAACGGTGTCGGCCCATTGGCCTTCTGCACCGCGACCACCATCTCGGCGAAGGTGGCGACCTCAGCCGAGCCCACCTTGACCACGACATCACCGGGCTTGATTCCGGCGGCCGCCGCCGGCCCGGATCCCTGGCAGTCACCGAGTTCACCCCGGGTCACTTCGGCCTTGACACAGGTGGTGTCACCGACCACCGCGGTGGTCGGTGGACGCAGGTTGGGCAGTCCCCACACCACGGCGATGGAGTAGATCAACACCAGGCCGATGATGAAGTTCATCGCTGGGCCGGCGAACAGCACGGCCACTCGCTTCCAGGTCTTCTGCTTGTACATCGCGTACGGCTGGTCTTCGGCGGGCAGGTCCTCGATGGCGGTCATCCCGGCGATATCGCAGAACCCGCCCAGTGGCACGGCCTTGATGCCGTATTCGGTGGAGCCCAGTTTGTTGGGCCGTCGGGTGGACCACAGCGTCGGGCCGAAACCGACGAAGTAGCGGCGCACCTTCATCCCGGTGGCCCGGGCCACCCACATGTGGCCACACTCGTGCAACGCCACCGACACCAGGATGGCGAGCGCGAACAGCACGATTCCGAGCGCGAACATCATCGGTTCGAAACGACCTCCTGTGCGGCGACGTCAATGGCGTCGCGGGCACGTTGCCGGGCCCACTGCTGGGCGTCGAGTACGTCTTCCACGGTAGCCGGTTGCGCGGCCCACTGGTCGGCGGCGCCCAGCACGTCAGCGATTGTTCTCACGATCGCCGGGAACCGGATACGCCCGCCCAGGAAGGCCTCCGCCGCCTCCTCGTTGGCCGCGTTGTACACCGCGGTGAGGCATCCGCCGCCCTCGCCGGCCTGCCGGGCCAGGCTGACCGCCGGGAACACCGCAGCGTCGACGGGCTCGAATTCCCAGGTGGAGGCGGTGCTGAAGTCGCATGCCGGAGCCGCCCCCGACACCCGCTGCGGCCAACCCAGGGCCAGTGAGATGGGCAGCTTCATGTCTGGCGGGCTGGCCTGGGCGATGGTCGAACCGTCGACGAAGGTCACCATCGAATGCACGATCGACTGCGGGTGCACCACCACGTCGATGCGGTCGTAGGGGATGCCGAACAGCAGGTGCGTCTCGATCAACTCCAGCCCCTTATTGACCAGCGACGCCGAGTTCAGCGTGTTCATCGGGCCCATGTTCCAGGTGGGGTGCGCCCCGGCCTGCTGCGGAGTCACCGACTCCAATTGCTGCGCCGACCAACCGCGGAAGGGTCCGCCCGAGGCGGTGAGCACCAGTCGGGCCACCTCGTCGGCGTCGCCGGCCCGCAGGCACTGGGCCAGCGCCGAGTGTTCGGAATCCACCGGCACGATCTGGCCCGGTCGTGCGGCCTTGAGGACCAACGGTCCGCCCGCCACCAGGGACTCCTTGTTGGCCAGGGCCAGCCGGGCACCGGTGGCCAGGGCGGCCAGCGTGGGCTCCAGGCCTAGCGCACCGACCAGGGCGTTGAGCACGACATCGACACCGCCTTTCTCCGCGACGTCGTACACCAGTCGGGTGGCGGCATCGGGACCGGCGTAGGTGACGTCGCCGACGCGGTCGGCGGCCGCCGGGTCGGCCACGGCGATTCGGCTGACCCCGCTCTCGGCGCGCTGCCGGGCCAGCAGTTCCGGGTTGCCGCCCCCAGCCGCCAACCCGACCACCTCGAAGCGGTCCGGGTTGGCAGCGATGACCTCCAGCGCCTGGGTGCCGATCGAGCCGGTGCTACCGAGGATCAGCACGCGCAGGCGGGAACTCACCGGTTTATTGTGCCGTGCGGGGCCAGGTAGCATCGAAGCGGCTGACCAATGGGGGTTTCGTGATCGCTTTGTGATCGCCGTCACATTCACCCATCCGGCAGCCAGCCGGTATCGAACAAATCGTGTGGCCGTAACAACGCCTCGGTCGCGTCACCGGAGGGATCAAGGAGAAATATGACCATCAATCGTTCCGTGCTCGTTGCTGCAGGTCTGGCTGCCGCCACCGCACTCACCCTGTCGGCGTGCTCGACGACCAAGGAAGCAGTCGATTCGGCTACTTCGGCGGCCTCGTCGGCGGGCTCGGCGGCTACTTCGGCGGCCTCGTCAGCAGGCTCGGCGGCGTCGTCGGCAATGACGTCGGCCACCTCGGCCATGTCGTCAGCGGCAGCGGCGCCCGCCGGACTCGTCGGTGCGGGCTGCGCGGGCTACGCCGAGCAGGTGCCCACCGGCCCGGGTTCGGTGGCGGGCCTGGCCAAGGACCCGGTCGCGACCGCTGCCGGCAACAGCCCGGTGCTGACCACCCTGGCCGGCGCACTGTCGGGCAAGCTCAACCCCAACGTGAACCTGGTCGACACGCTCAACAACGGCGAGTTCACCGTGTTCGCCCCGACCGATGAGGCCTTCGCCAAGGTCGACCCGGCCACCATCGAGAAGCTGAAGACCGACTCGGACCTGTTGACCTCGGTGTTGACCTACCACGTGGTCTCCGGACCGGGCGCTGACGCGAAAGCGGTCATCGGGGACCACACCACGGTTCAGGGTGAGTCGCTGACGGTCACCGGTTCCGGCGACGCCATCAAGGTCAACGACGCCGGCGTGGTCTGCGGCGGTATCAAGACGGCCAACGCCACCCTGTATCTCATCGACACAGTGCTGATGCCGCCCGCGGCACCGGCAGCGGCCACCACCAGCGCGCCGACGACGACTACGACCCCGTAGCGGCGGCACGACTCCGACGCGGAGCCGCCTGTGCCGCCCGGCGCAGGCGGCTTCGTGCCCTCGGACTCTCTTCACGACCACACCGCGAGTGAGGTGTGTCAATCGAAAGGACATCAATGAAGAACATCAAGAAAGCTGCCGTCGCGGCAGCAGCATCCGCAGCGAGCTTCGCACTGATCATGGCCCCGGTCGCCTCGGCCGATCTGCACCTGGTTGGACCCGGCTGCGCCGGCTACGCCCAGCAGGTCCCGATGGGTCCCGGCTCAGTCGGCGAGCTGGCCAAGGTTCCGGTGGCGACTGCCGCCGCCAACAGCCCGGTGCTGACCACCCTGGCCGCGGCGCTGTCCGGTGGGCTGAATCCGGGGGTGAATCTGGTCAGCACCCTCAACGGTGGGGAGTTCACCGTCTTCGCCCCGACCAATGACGCGTTCGCCAAGATCGACGCAGCCACCCTCGACAAGCTCAAGACCGACTCCGCTCTGCTGACGTCGATCCTGACCTACCACGTCGTTCCCGGTCAGGCCGGCCCGGACCAGGTCGTGGGCACCCACAAGACCGTCAACGGTGCCGAGCTGACGGTGACCGGCAGCGGTGACCACCTGATGGTCAACAACGCCAACGTCGTGTGCGGTGGCATCAAGGCCACCAATGCCACGATCTACCTGATCGACTCGGTGCTGCTGCCTCCCAGCTAAGTCGCGAGGCGCGGCACTACCTGGGCCGGCCGCGGTGGCGTGCTTCTCCTTCACGCCGCCGCGACCGGCCCTTTCCTTTCGGAAGGACCCCGGGTGTATGGTTAGGCAATCCTCACTTAGTACACCTTTAGTTCCACTGGAAAGGGTCGTTCGCCATGCGAGTTGGTCTCCTGCGCCGGGCGCTGGTCGTAGTCGTCGCCATGAGTGCGGCCGCCGCGGCCGTCGGGTGTTCGGGCACTCCGCCGGAGGAACTGCTGATCTACAACGCTCAGCATGAGTCACTGACCAAGGAGTGGATCGAGGAGTTCACCCAGGAGACCGGCATCAAGGTGGTCTACCGGCAGGGCGGAGACAGCGAACTCGGCAATCAGATCATCGCCGAGGGCCCGGAGTCACCGGCTGATGTCTTCCTGACTGAGAACTCTCCGGCAATCGCCGCGGTCGAGCGGGCGGGATTACTGGCGCCGATCGACTCCCAGACGCTGGCCCAGGTGCCCGAGCAGTATCGGCCGGAGAGCAACTCCTGGGTCGGGGTGGCTGCCCGCAGCACTGTGTTCGTCTACAACCCCGCCAAGCTGAGTGCAGATCAACTGCCGAAATCGTTGCTCGATCTGCAGAATC
Source organism: Mycobacterium sp. (assembly GCA_964202555.1). GTDB lineage: Bacteria > Actinomycetota > Actinomycetes > Mycobacteriales > Mycobacteriaceae > Mycobacterium. The sequence goes on along the minus strand of CAXNJA010000003.1, from coordinate 17,274 downwards.
CGCAGTGGCGTGGCCGCTGGGGGGCACCCCCGGCCAAAGCGGATTTCCAGGCCATCGTGGCCGCGCTGCTGGAACTGCGCGGCACGGCCGCGACCGAGCAGTGGCTGACCGCCATGAAAGCCGACGCGGTCGCCTACAAAGACAACATCGCCACCCTGCGTGCGGTCAACGGCGGCGAAGTCGACGGAGGCGTGATCTATCACTACTACTGGTACCGCGATCAGGCCAAGACCAAGGAGATGAGCGGCAACACCAAGCTGCACTACTTCAAGAACTTTGATCCGGGGGCGTTCGTCAGCCTCTCCGGTGGTGGCGTGCTGAAGTCAAGCAAGAAATCCGAGAAAGCCCAACAGTTCATCGGCTTCATCACCGGAAAGCGGGGACAGGAAGTTCTGCAGAACGGAACCTCCTTCGAGTATCCGGTCGCCAGTGGGGTGCCGGCCAACAGCGCCCTGGTTCCGCTGGACCAACTGCAAGCGCCAAAGGTCAACCCCAGCGCACTCGACGCCGCCGCGGTGACCGAACTGATGACCGGGGCGGGCCTGCTCTGACCGTTCGGACCCTGACCAGAGCAGCGACCTCGGGCCGTCCGGTCGGAGGGGTGGTCCTCGGCACCGCCGCGTTGCTGGCCACCGCCTCGCTGATTCCACTCGGATTCGTGACGTGGTCGTTCATTCACACCGGGCCCACCCGGGCGGCCGCGCTGCTGTTTCGGCCGCGGGTGGCCGAACTGCTGCTCAACACCGTGGGTGTGGTGCTGGTGACGGTGCCGGCCTGCGTCGTGACCGGCGTGGCGGCGGCCTGGCTGGTCGAACGCACCGATGTACCCGGGCGGGGATGGTGGCGGCCGTTGCTGGTGGCGCCATTGGCCGTTCCGGCCTTCGTCAATTCCTACGCCTGGATAGGGGTTGCACCGTCGCTGCACGGATTCGGCGCCGCGGTGCTGGTGACGACGCTGTCGTATTTCCCGTTCGTCTTCCTGCCGGCGGTGGCGGCACTGCGCAGACTCGACCCCGCCCTGGAGGAGTCGGCGCGCAGCCTGGGTTCGGCCCCGGCAGCGGTGTTCGCCCGGGTGGTGCTGCCGCAACTACGGCTGGCCATCCTCGGCGGGGCATTGCTGATCGGTGTGCACCTGCTAGCCGAATACGGCGCCTTCGCCATGCTGCGGTTCAACACGTTCACCACCGCCATCGTCGAACAGTTCCAATCCACCTTCGACGGCGCGGCCGGTTCCATGCTCGCCGGTGTTCTGGTGGTGTTGTGCCTGCTGATGTTGCTGGCCGAGGTGGCCGCGCGAGGTCGCAACCGGTTCGCCCGGATCGGCTCCGGGGCGCCGCGCCCGCAGACTCCGATTCGGCTCGGCCGGGCCCGCATTCCAGCCCTGATCGCGCTGATTGTGTTGTCGGCCTTGGCGATCGGCGTACCGGTTGGGACGCTCCTGCGTTGGCTGTGGATCGGCGGCCCCGGCGTCTGGCTGCCCGACGAGCTCGGCATGGCGCTGGCTCAGACCGCCGGTCTGGCCGCTCTCGGCGCCTTGGCCGCCACCGCGCTGGCGTACCCGGTCGCCTGGGTGACGATACGCAACCAGCGCTGGGACGGGCGGCTGATCGAGGGCGCACACTTCGTGACCAGTTCACTGCCGGGGATCGTCACAGCCCTGGCACTGGTCAACGTGGCCGTGAGAGCCACTCCCCCGCTCTATCAGACCGTGGCACTGCTGCTCTGCGCCTACGTGCTGATGTTCATCCCCCGAGCAATGGTCAACGTGCGGAGCGGTCTCGCCCAGGTACCGACCGGCCTCCAGGACGCATCTCAATCGCTGGGGGTCTCGCCGGCCGCGACGTTCACCCGCGTGACACTGCGACTCACCGCGCCGGCCGCGGCGGCCGGTGCGGCGCTGGTATTCGTCGCGGTGGCAACCGAACTCACCGCCACACTGCTGCTCGCACCGACCGGCACCCGGACCCTGTCCATGCGGTTCTGGTCGCTGGCCAGTGAACTGGACTACGCCGCCGCCGCTCCCTACGCCGCGATCATGGTCGTGCTGACGCTGCCGGTGACGATGCTGCTGTTTCGGCAGGCAACTAGGGCGGTGACCGCGCCATGACAACATCTGCATCGACATCCACTCTTGAAATCCGTTCACTGGCAAAGTCATTCGGCACGACCCCGGTGATCGGCGGACTTGACCTGGACATCGCCAACGGCGGCACCACTGCGGTGGTGGGTCCATCCGGCTGCGGAAAGACCACTCTGCTGCGGATCATCGCGGGGTTCGAGGAACCGGATTCCGGCACAGTGGCGATCGGCGGGTCAATCGTGGCCGGCGCTGGACGCTCAGTGCCACCGCACAAGCGGGCGGTCGGCTACGTCACCCAGGACGGCGCACTGTTCCCCCATCTGAGCGTCGGTGAGAACATCGCCTACGGGCTGGGCAGCTTGCGGGTCAGAGCCGTCCGGGAACGTGTGGAGCAACTGCTTGCAACCGTTTCGTTGGATCCGACGCTGGCGCAGCGGCGCCCCGACGAGTTGTCCGGCGGGCAGCAGCAACGGGTCGCCTTGGCCCGCGCGTTGGCGCGCAAACCGGCTCTGATGTTGCTCGACGAGCCGTTCAGCGCACTGGATGCCCGACTGCGCGCCACCACCCGCAACTCCGTGGCGCAGACACTGCGGCAGGCCGCGGTCGCCACGCTGCTGGTCACCCACGACCAACAGGAGGCGTTGTCGATCGCCGATCAGGTGGCGGTCATGCTCGATGGGCGTTTCACCCAGTTGGGGTCACCGCGGGAGGTGTACCTGAGGCCGTGCGACCGGGCGACCGCGGAGTTCCTCGGAGACTGTGTCTTCCTGCCGTGCTCGGTCCTCGACGGTGTCGCCGAATGCGTGCTTGGCCCGGTGCCCGCGCCAGGTGCCGCCGACGGGCCCGGCGAGTTGATGCTGCGCCCAGAGCAGTTGCGCGCCACTGCGGTCTCTGACCGCGACCGCGGTGATGGGACCGGTGACCGCGACCGCGGTGATGGGACCGGCCTCCGCGACCGCGGTGATGGGACCGGCGTGGTGGTCGCCTCCGAATTCCTCGGCGGAGAGGTCGTGTTGACCATAGACATCGGACCCGGCACGGCTTTGTTGACATCCCGCCAGAACAGCGTCGACGCTCCGCGGACCGAGGACAAGGTACGAGTCGACGTCCTCGGCGAAGGGGTGGTTTTCGGGAGCCGCCGTGGATGACCTTCTCGATCGGATCGCCGGCTTCTCCGACCGACTCGCGGTCGCGACGGAGAATCAGACGCTGACCTACAGCGCGCTGGCCGATCGCATGGCGGGTGTCGCCGAACGCCTGGGCCCGGCCCGCAAACTGGTGCTCATCGAAACGGCGAACACCCTGCCGGCCCTGGAGTCCTATCTCGGCGCTCTGGCCGCCGGCCACGTCGTCATGCCGGTGCCGCGCGGCCGGGACTTCACCGCACTGGCCGCCGTTTACGAGCCCGACGTGGTCATCGACCCCACCGGTCGCGTCGATCACCGCCGGCGGCGGACCGCGCACCGGTTGCACCCCGATCTGACCCTGCTGGCCAGCACGTCCGGAAGCACCGGCTCACCCAAGGCGGTCCGGCTGTCGGCGGCAAACCTGCGTTCCAACACCGAGGCGATCGTGCAGTATCTCGGGATCACCGACAGCGACCGGGCGGCGACGACACTGCCGCTGTCGTACTGCTACGGCGCCTCGGTGATCCACAGTCACCTCTGGGCCGGGGCCGGAGTGATCCTGACCGATAGGTCAGTACTCGAACCGGGTTTTTGGGATCTATTCAAGCGTTACGGCGCAACGAGTTTCGCCGGCGTGCCGTACACGTTTGACATGTTGGACCGGGCCGGATTCGCCGATATGGATCTGCCCAGTCTGCGTTACGTCACCCAGGCCGGCGGCCGGCTGAACCCCGAGGCGGTTCGCCGTTATGTCCGTCTGGGCAGACGCCGGGGGTTCGACTTCGTGGTCATGTACGGCGCTACCGAGGCCACCGCCCGGATGGCCTACCTGCCGCCGGCGACGGCGCTGGAACATCCCGAGGCGATCGGCCGCGCCATTCCCGGCGGCTCTTTTGAGCTTGCCCCGGTGGACGGTTGGGCCGAACCGGACGTCGGCGAACTGGTCTACCGGGGGCCCAACGTCATGATGGGCTACGCCGAGTCCAAGGCGGACCTGGCCGCCGGCAGCACGTTGGCAGCGTTGCGCACCGGCGACGTCGCGCGCGATCTGGGCGGTGGGATCTACCAGGTCGTCGGACGGCTGAGCAGGTTCGTCAAGCTTTACGGGCTGCGCATCGACCTGCAACGGATTGAGGCGGCGGTCACCACGCCGGGTGCGGTGGCCATGTGCACCGAATCAGAAGGGCGGTTGCTGGTCGCAACGGCGGGCCGGGCCGCGGACCCGGGCGCGTTGAGGCGGCGCGCCGCGACCGCGGCAGGCCTACCGGTCGACGCGGTGCGCGCGGTGTGCCTGCCGGAACTGCCCGTCCTGGCGGCCGGCAAGCCGGACTATGCGCGGCTACGACAGATCAGTCGGCCCGCCGACGCCCAGGCCCCGGCCGGGGTTCGCGAACTGTTCGCCGACGTGTTGCAGATCGACCCTGCCACGGTTCGCACCGACCGTAGTTTCGTGGATCTGGGCGGAACGTCGCTGTCCTATGTGACGACGTCGGTACGCCTGGAGCGGCTGCTCGGCGATCTGCCCCCGCACTGGTCATCGCGGACCGTCGGCGAGTTGGAGGCGACCCGCCGCAACAGCAACCCGACCACCCGGCGCTGGGGCGTCCGGCTGGATACCGGGGTGGCGTTGCGCGCTATGGCGATCGTGCTGATCGTCGGCTCCCACGCGGGGTTGTTCACGCTGTGGGGCGGGGCGCACATCCTGCTGGCGGTGGCCGGCTTCAATTTCGCGCAGTTCTGCCTGGGCCGCGGTCCGCGCCGGGAGCGGGTCGACCGGATCGTCAAGACCGTTGGGTGGATCGCGGTTCCGTCGGTGCTCTGGATCGCGGCGGTGATGACCTTCTCCGATGACTATGCAGCCACCAATCTGGTTCTGCTGCAGAAACTTCTCGGCCCTCACGACAGCATGACCGCCGGGCGACTGTGGTTCATCGAGGCACTGGTGTGGACGCTGGTGGCGCTGGCCGCGGTGGTCTGGATTCCCGCCGTGGATCGGCTGGAACGACGATGGCCGTTCGCTTCGGCGATGGCAGTGCTGGCGGCGGGTCTGGCGTTGCGTTACGACGCGCTGGGCCTGGAGTTGGGACGGCAGGCATGGTTCACACTGCTGGCGTTCTGGTTCTTCGCCGTGGGCTGGGCCGCAGCCAAGGCCGACACCCTTTGGCGGCGGGCGGTGCTGTCCGGCGCCGCGCTGATCGCCCTGCACGGGTACTTCGGCAGCGGCCAGCGTGAGGTGATCGTCGGCGTCGGCCTGTTGCTGTTGATCTGGCTGCCCGCGCTGCGTTGCCCCGCGCGGGTGGCCGCCGCCGCCGGCATCATCGCCGAAGGCTCGCTATACACCTATCTCACCCATTTCCAGGTCTATCCGCTGTTTGGCCATCCGCTGCCGGGAGTGGTCGTCTCGCTGCTGGTGGGGTCTTTCCTGGCGTGGGCGATCACCGCCGTGCGCCGACACATCAGCGGACTGGAGATAACCAGGCCCGGTGACACCGCCGCCCCGCGACTGACCAGACTCCGGCACCCGGCAGCATAGGGAGGTGCCCTCCACCGTTCTGTGGTTTCGCCGCGACCTTCGCCTGCGCGACCTGCCGCCCCTGCTGGAAGCCTCCGACAGCGCCGATGTGCTGCCCTGCTTCGTGCTGGATCCCCGTCTGGAGGCCAACGCCGGACCCCGCCGTCTGCAATTCCTCGGCGACTGCCTGCGCGAACTCAACGCGGCGCTGGACGGGCGTCTGCTGATCACCCGCGGCCGCCCGGAAGAACACCTCCCGCAGATCTGCGCCGCGGCCGCCGCGACGGCGGTCCACATCTCGGCGGACTTCAGCCCGTTCGGGATGCGCCGGGACGCAGCGGTGCGCGACAGCCTTGCCACCCGGAAGATCCCGTTGGTGGCCACCGGTTCGCCCTACCTGGTGTCACCGGGGCGGGTCACCAAGGACGACGGCGGCCCCTACAAGGTCTTCACCCCGTACTTCCGGCGCTGGCGTGAAGTGGGCTGGCGCAGCCCCGCTCAGTCCGGCCCGGACGTCACCGGGTGGATCGATCCCGGCACGCTGGCGGCTTTGCCGGCGCGGGTGGAGGCGCCCGATCCGGGAGCGGTTCTCGACGTTCCGGCCGGCGAGGCCGCGGCCCGGCAACGGTGGTCGGAATTCCGCGCCGAGGGCTTGCATGGCTACGCCGCCGACCGGGACCGCCCCGATAAGCCGGGAACCAGTCGGCTGTCGGCGCATCTGAAGTTCGGCACCATCCATCCCCGGACCCTGGTGTCTGATCTGGATCTCAGCGATTCCGCGGCGAGCGCCTATGTGCGGGAGTTGGCCTTTCGGGATTTCTACGCCTCGGTGTTGCACCAGTGGCCGGCCAGCGCCTGGCACAACTGGAACCCGGCGTTCGACGCCATCGAGGTGGACACCGACTCGGCGGCGCGGGTCGCGTTCGAGGCTTGGAAGCAGGGCCGCACCGGCTATCCGATCGTCGACGCCGGGATGCGGCAGTTGTCCGACAGCGGGTTCATGCACAACAGGGTACGGATGATCGTGGCATCGTTCCTGGTCAAGGACCTTCATCTGCCGTGGCAGTGGGGGGCCCGCTGGTTCCTGGAGCAACTGGTCGACGCCGACGTGGCCAGCAACCAGCACGGCTGGCAGTGGGCCGCGGGCACCGGCACCGACGCCGCGCCGTATTTCCGGGTGTTCAACCCGACCGCGCAGGGTGAGAAGTTCGATCCGGCCGGCGACTACGTGCGCCGGTGGGTGCCGGAACTGGCCGAGACGCCCGACCCGCACCGGTTCAAAGGTGGCCGACCCGCGGACTATCCCGAGCCGATCGTGGACCACGCCGCCGAACGTACCGAGGCGCTGCGCCGGTACGGGCTGCTGCGGTGAGACCGGCAGGATCGCCGTCGATCATGGGCGCGGGTATGCCAGAATGACGGCAGTCAGAAGTGAGGAGCGGCAATGGCCAACACCGAGGTGGAGCGTTACTCGGAGGTAGATCCCGCCGACGTGCCGTCAGCGGAGTGGGGTTGGAGCAAGATCCACCACGGGGTCTGGTACGGAGTGGGCATCTTCATCGTGCTGTTCCTGCTGGGCATGATGCACGGCAACCACATCGGGCACGTGGAGAACTGGTTCCTGATCGCCTTCGCAGTCGGCATCGTGTTCGTCATGGCGCGCGACTACATCATGCGCAAGCGCGGCCTGCTGCGCTGACACCCGCCGGTCGGTCGGTTCTACTTCTCGGTGGCGGCCAACTGACCGCATGCGGCGGCGATCTCCCGCCCGCGAGTGTCCCGAACCGTGCACGACACACCTTGGGCCCTGACCCGGCGGACGAACTCGCGCTCCACCGGTTTGGGGCTGGCATCCCATTCGCTGCCCGGTGTCGGGTTCAGCGGAATCAGGTTGACGTGCGCCAGCGGCCCCAGCGCCGCATGTAACTTCTTGCCCAGTAAGTCAGCGCGCCACGGCTGGTCATTGACGTCGCGGATCAGCGCGTACTCGATCGACACCCGCCGTCCGGTCAACTGTCCGTAGTAGCGGGCGGCATCAAGGACTTCGTGGACCTTCCATCTCTCGTTCACCGGCACCAGGGTGTCGCGCAGTTCGTCGTCAGGGGTGTGCAGGGACAGCGCCAGCGTCACGCCGAGGCGCTCATCGGCCAGCTTGCGGATCGCCGGCGCCAGTCCGACCGTGGATACCGTCACCGAACGCGCCGAGATACCGAACCCGTCCGGCGGTGCCGCGGTGATCCGGCTCACGGCGGCCACCACCCGCGCGTAATTGGCCAACGGCTCGCCCATCCCCATGAAGACGACGTTGGACAGCCGCTCGCCCCCCAGCCCGTCGCGTAGCGTCGCCGCCGCGTCCCGGACCTGCTCCAGGATCTCCGCGGTGCTGAGGTTGCGGGTCAACCCGCCCTGTCCGGTGGCACAGAACGGGCAGGCCATACCGCAGCCGGCCTGCGAGGAGATGCAGACTGTGTTGCGGTTCGGGTAGCGCATCAACACCGACTCGAAGGTGGCACCGTCCCGGCCGCGCCACAACGTCTTGCGGGTGTCACCGGCGTCGCACTCGACCTGGCGCACCACGGTCAGCAGCGGCGGGAACAGGGCTTGCGACACCGCGTCGCGGACACCCGCCGGCAGGTCGGTCATCTGCTGCGGATCGGCGACCAGGCGACCGTAGTACTGCGCGGCCAGCTGCTTTGCCCGAAACCCCGGAAGGCCCAGTTCGGCCACCGCGGCAGCCCGCTCGGCAGCGTCGAGGTCGGCGAAATGGCGGGGCGGTAGGCCTCGGCGCGGTGCCTCGAAGACCAGTTCCTGCTTCACTGCTCCAGTATCCGGTTCAGATCGGGTTCAGGTGGCCAGCAGGCTGAGCACGATCCAGGTCGCCACCGCCGAGGGCAGTGCACCGTCGATGCGGTCCATCAGTCCCCCGTGGCCGGGCAGCAGGGTACCCATGTCCTTGATGCCCAGATCGCGTTTGAACTGTGACTCCACCAGATCGCCCAGGGTGGCGGTGATCACCAGCAGGATGCCCAGCGGCACCCCCACCCACCACGGTTTGTGCATGAGGAACATCACTGCCAGCACCGCCGCGGTGGTGCCGCACACCAGCGAACCGGCGAGTCCCTCCCAGGACTTCTTCGGGCTGATGGCCGGAACCATCCGGTGCTTGCCGAACAGCACCCCGGCGGCGTAGCCGCCGATGTCGGAGAACGCCACCACGAGCATGAAGGTGAACACCCGGGCCCAGCCGTCCTCGGGGTAGACCAGCAACGCACCAAAGGCGCCGAACAACGGAATCCAGGTGGCCAGGAAGATGGTGACGGCGACGTCGCGCACATAGTTGACCGGTTGATTCTGCAAGCCCTGGCTCAGCAACCGCCAGATCAGACAGACCAGTACCGTGCCGCCGTACGCGCCGAGGGCACCTGCCGCCCCGAACGGCCAGGTCAGCCAGATCATGGCCTGGCCACCCACCAGCAGTGGGATCAGGGGGATGGAGTAGCCGCCCTCGCGAAGTCGCCGGACAACCTCAAGGGTGGCCACCGCCATCCCCAGCGACAAGATGACCACCCACCCGCGCGGGGCGAACAACAGGGTGGCGATCACGGTGCCGCCCAGGAGGAGACTGACCGCGATGGCGGCGGGCAGGTCGCGGCCCGCGCGCGAGGTCTTCGCCGGTGGGGCTTCCGTGTCAGCCATGGTGGGTCTCTGCTGTGGTCCTAGACCTCCAGCAGTTCCCCTTCCTTGTGCTTGACCAGTTCGTCGATCTGGTGAACATACTGCCCGGTGGCCTTATCGAGATCCTTCTCGGCCCGGCCGACCTCGTCCTCGCCGGCCTCGCCGTCCTTTTTGATGCGGTGCAGCTCCTCCATGGCGCGGCGGCGGATATTGCGCACCGACACCTTGGCGTCCTCACCCTTGGCCTTGGCCTGCTTGACCAGATCGCGCCGACGCTCCTCGGTCAGCTGCGGAATCGCCACCCGGATGATGTTGCCGTCGTTGGTCGGGTTCACCCCCAGGTCGGAGTTACGGATGGCATCCTCGATCGTCCGCAGTTGGGCCGCCTCGTAGGGCTTGATCACCACCATCCGGGCCTCGGGGACGTTGATGCTCGACATCTGCGTAATGGGCGTCGGGGTGCCGTAATAGTCGACGACGACGCGGGAGAACATGCCCGGATTGGCACGCCCGGTGCGGATGGAGGACAGATCGTCGCGCGCGACCGCGACAGCCTTCTCCATCTTCTCCTCGGCGTCGAACAGAGCTTCGTCGATCATCGGCGCGGCTCCTGCGGGTTCGCTTCAGTCTGCATCGTCGGCGTCATGAACTTCTCCGTTCAGGTGGTGACCAGTGTTCCGATCTTCTCACCAGCGACCGCCCGGGCGATATTGCCATCGGTAAGCAGGTTGAAAACCAGAATCGGCATTCCGTTGTCCATACATAGGCTGAAGGCGGTCGCGTCGGCGACCCGCAGCTCGCGTTCGAGAACTTCGCGGTGGGTGATCTCGGTCAGCATCGTCGCCTCTGGATTGTGCCGGGGGTCGTCGGTGAACACCCCGTCGACGGCTTTGGCCATCAGCACCACCTCGGCGCCGATCTCGAGGGCTCGCTGGGCGGCGGTGGTGTCAGTGGAGAAGTACGGCAGACCCATGCCTGCGCCGAAAATGACCACCCGGCCCTTTTCCAGGTGACGGCGGGCCCGCAGCGGGATATAGGGTTCGGCCACCTGGCCCATGGTGATGGCGGTCTGAACCCGGGTCACGATGCCCTCCTGCTCGAGGAAGTCCTGCAGCGCGAGGCTGTTCATCACGGTGCCCAACATGCCCATGTAGTCCGAACGGGTGCGTTCCATACCGCGCTGCTGAAGTTGAGCGCCGCGGAAGAAGTTCCCGCCGCCGATCACCACCGCGACCTGAACGCCGCTGCGCACCACTTCGGCGATCTGCCGGGCCACCTGGGCGACCACGTCGGGGTCCAGTCCCACCGAGCCGCCGCCGAACATCTCCCCGCCGAGCTTGAGCAGTACCCGCGCGTACTTCGGCCGCAGTGCCCCGGCGCCGTTCGTCGTGGGCTCGCCCATCGGACTCCTTCACTTTCGGGCCAATTGCATGAATTTGCCGATTAGAGGGTATTACTCCTAGCGACACCAACATCCTGCCCCATGGGTTGTGTCCGTCGACACATGGTCCGTTACCGCACCCAGCGTCGACGGGGTGCGGCTACGCTCGCGAGTGGAACAGCTTTCCTGGGAAAGGAGCGCGGCCCCATGGCACTGCAGGCCAGGGCTGAGGCGACCCGACGCAAGATCCTTGAGTCAGCGGTCGACTTGTTCAGCGAATTGGGTTATGGCGAAACGGGTTTGGCTGATGTACTCCAGCGGGCCGGGGTCAGCAAAGGCGCGTTCTACTACCACTTCGACTCCAAGGAGGCCGTTGCGACGGCGATCATTGATGAGTTCTCCGCGAAGTTGCAGCGATCAGCGCGCAATCTGTTCGATCCTGCCGCACCCGAACTCGGCGACGTGATCAGTTCTACCTTCGACTCGGCGGCGATCATCGCGTCGGACAAGAGCGCAAAGATCGGCAACGAACTGCTTCAGGCACTCAGCCAGATCAGCAGCGTGGCCTCCCAAACCTACAGCCGATGGACCAACGATTTCGTCGGCGTCATCGCCCGCGCGATCGGGCCATGGACGACCGCGCGCAGTATCGACACCGAAGACGCCGCCGAAGCGATCTGGGTGGGGATCCTGGGCTGCCATCTGCTGTCATCGGCACTGAACGACGATCAGTTCGCCCGGTTGAACCGATCCTGGAAACTGGCCGTGCAACTGCTGGCCCCGGCCGGCGAGGTGGAAAAACACGTCAGGATGGTCGACGAGATCGCCGCTGGTTACGCTGCGACCGTCTAGGTGGCGATCAGCGGCTGATCAGTGGCCAGGGTTTGGCCGCCTCTAACTCGTAGGCCAGTTCCAGCAGCCTGCGTTCCTGGCCGATCGGCGCGCTGAACATCATGCCGACCGGCAGGCCGGCGGCAGATTGTGCCATCGGCAGCGAAATCGCGGGCTCCCCGGTGGCATTCTGCAGCGGCGTGAAAGCCACCCACTCGACCAACCGTTCTATGACCTGTTGATAGTCCGACGTCGGGTCCAGGTGACCGATCATCGGCGTGCCCTCGGCAACGGTCGGGGTCATCAGAACGTCGTAGTCCTGATAGAACCGGGCCGTCACCCGGCGCAGCCTGCTCAGCCGGGTGATCGCCCGCGGCAACCGGTGCATGTTACGGGTGGCGTGCCGGTCGAGCCCCAGCGTCAAGTTATCCAGCCTGGAACGGTCGAAACTCGGACCGAAAGTACGCCGCCCGGTTCGCACCAGGGTCATCGCCAGCGAAGACCAGTACAACAGAAAGTCGTCGGCGAAGGACTCCGGCACCGGGTTGGTGTCCAGATAGGTCACCCGGTGCCCGGCATCTTCAAGCAGGGCGGCGGTCTTGAGTGTGTGATCGCGGATCTCCGGGCTGGAGTCCCGCTTCACCGACCGGGTGACCACGGCGATCCGCAACCGGTCTCGGCCCGGGCCGGTCACCGCCCCGATCGGCAGCAGTGACCGGTTGCGCCAGATCCGCTCAGCCTCCCGATAGAAGGCCGCGGTGTCGCGCACCGACCGGGTGAGCACGCCGTCGCTGACGATGCGGACCGGCATCTGCCGTGACATCTTGTCCTGGGGCAGCCGACCCCGGGACGGCTTGAGTCCCACCAGGCCGTTGCAGGCAGCGGGGATACGGATGGAGCCGCCACCGTCGTTGGCGTGCGCGATCGGCACCACCCCGGCCGCGACGAACGCCCCGGACCCCGATGACGATGCGCCGGCGGTGTAGTCGGTGTCCCACGGATTGCGGACCGCCCCGATCCGGGGGTGTTCGGCCGAGGCGCTGAAGCCGAACTCCGACAGCTGGGTCTTGCCCAGCGGGACAAGCCCGGTGCCCAGAAAGAACCTGGCGAAGTCGCCATCTGCCGGCAGCGCCCGCGGCGCCCAGGCGTCGGTGCCCTGCATGGTCGGCATACCCTCGACGTCGACGTTGTCCTTGAAGAACGTCGGCACGCCGTCGAAGTACCCGCCCTGCGGCACCGAGGCGCGCGCTTTGGCCTGCCGGAAGGTCTCGTGCGCCAGGCCGTTGAGGACGGGGTTAACCGCCTCGGTGCGGGCGATCGCCGCCTCGACTAGCTCGGTCGCGGACACCTTGCCGGTCCGGATCGCGTCGACCATCGCGACGGCGTCGAGATCGCCGAGGGCGTCGTCGCCGAAGGCGTTGACGTGTCGCATGATCGCTGTCGGCTCAGGCGGTTAGGCCTGGCCGACCTCGAAGCGGGCGAACCGGGTGACGGTGACACCGGCCTCATCGAGCAGCGCCTTCACGGACTTCTTGTTGTCAGACACCGACGGCTGGTCGAGCAGCACGACGTCCTTGAAGAAGCCGTTGACCCTGCCCTCGATGATCTTGGGCAGCGCCGCTTCGGGCTTGCCTTCGGCCTTGGCGGTCTCCTCGGCGACGCGCTTCTCAGCAGCCACCACATCGGCCGGCACCTCGTCGCGGGTCAGGTACTTGGCCTTCAGCGCGGCGATCTGCAGCGCGACGGAGTGCGCCGCGTCTGTGCCCTTTGCATCGCTGCCCCCTGTGAATTCGACCAGCACACCGACGGCCGGCGGCAGGTCCGCGGCCCGCTTGTGCAGGTAGGTCTCGACGTTGCCGTCGAAGAACTGCACCCGGCGCAGTTCGAGCTTCTCGCCGATCTTGGCCGACAGCTCGGCGATGGTCTCCTCGACCGTCTTATCGCCGATCTTGGCAGCCTTGAGGGAGTCGACGTCGGTGGCCTTGGCGGCCAGTGCGGCGTCGACGACCTTCTCGGCCAGGCTCTGGAATTCGGCGTTCTTGGCGACGAAGTCGGTCTCGGAGTTGAGCTCGATCAGCGCCCCGCCCTTGGCCGCGACCAGACCTTCGGCGGTAGCCCGCTCGGCGCGCTTGCCGACGTCCTTGGCGCCCTTGATGCGGAGCGCCTCGACGGCTTTGTTGAAATCGCCGTCGGTCTCGGCAAGTGCGTTCTTGCAGTCCATCATTCCCGAGCCGGTGAGCTCGCGGAGCCGCTTGACGTCGGCAGCGGTGTAGTTAGCCATGTCAGCCTTCCTCAACGATGACGGTGGTGGTGACGGACTCGGTGACCGGTTCGGTGGCGACCGGTTCGGGGGCCGGAACACCCCCCGCCGGAGCGGTGTCGATGGCCGCGCTGGCCAGCAGTTCCTGCTCCCACTCGGCGAGCGGCTCAGCCACGGCACCGGAATCCGAACCGGTCTCGGTCCGGCCGGCGCCACCGCGGGCCTGCAGACCCTCCGCGACGGCCGAGGCGACGACCTTGGTGAGCAGGGCCGCGGAGCGGATTGCGTCGTCGTTGCCGGGGATCGGGTAGTCGACCACGTCCGGGTCGCAGTTGGTGTCGAGGATCGCGATGATCGGGATGTTGAGCTTGCGGGCCTCCGCGACGGCCAGGTGCTCCTTGTTGGTGTCGACGACCCAGACCGCCGAGGGCACCTTCTGCATGTCCCGGATACCCCCCAGGGACCGCTCAAGTTTGGTCTTCTCGCGGGTCAGCATCAGGATTTCCTTCTTGGTGCGACCCTCGAAGCCACCGGTCTGCTCCATGGCCTCCAGCTCTTTCATACGCTGCAGACGCTTGTGCACGGTGGAGAAGTTGGTGAGCATGCCACCGAGCCAGCGCTGGTTGACATACGGCATGCCGACCCGGGTGGCCTCTTCGGCGATGGACTCCTGAGCCTGCTTCTTGGTGCCGACGAACATCACCGAGCCACCGTGGGCGACGGTCTCCTTGACGAATTCGTAGGCCTTGTCGATGTAGGTCAGCGTCTGCTGCAGGTCGATGATGTAGATGCCGTTGCGGTCGGTGAAGATGAACCGCTTCATCTTGGGATTCCAGCGTCGGGTCTGGTGCCCGAAGTGCGCGCCGCTGTCGAGCAGCTGCTTCATTGTTACGACAGGCATGTCGTCGTATTCCTTTGTGTCGGTTGTCGCCCGGCGACGGGGTGTTGCCGGGCCCTGGCATCTGCGCACCCCCCGACCCGTCTGGCGACGGGACCAACCGGTGGGCGCGGCGAGCATCGGACTGGCGATGCCGCACTCAGATGCGCGAAGTCAGCCCGTTTGGGCAGGCTGCGTGGGGAATGTTACACCCCGCTCGGGTTATCCCCAGCCAGCCGCCCGTGCACAGCCGCAGCCCGCGACAGACCGCGACGTAGTCGAGCGATGGCTGGCAGGCGATGAACTTGGCGGGTGAAAGTCGCGGTGACGGCTCTCGTGGCGGTCTTGCTGGCGGTCATACCGGCGGTCATGTCGGCGTCATCGGCCCGGGCCGATGACGTGCGGTTGCTTTGGCCGCTGCAGCCGGCGCAGGTCACCCGCGGTTTCGATGCACCCGCTCCGGACTGGCAGCGGGGCCATCGCGGCGTCGATCTTGCCGGCGAAC
This sequence comes from Mycobacterium sp., assembly GCA_964202555.1. Lineage (GTDB taxonomy): Bacteria > Actinomycetota > Actinomycetes > Mycobacteriales > Mycobacteriaceae > Mycobacterium. The sequence goes on along the minus strand of CAXNJA010000003.1, from coordinate 2,026 downwards.
CGGGCCAGCCCGTCTACGTCGCCGGTCCGGGCACCGTGGTGTACGCCGGGATGCTGGCGGGCCGACCGGTGGTGTCGGTCGAACATGACGGAGGTCTGCGGACCAGTTACGAGCCGGTTCAGGCCACAGTGCGGGCCGGCCAGCGGGTCGGTGCGACATCGGCCCTGGGCCGGCTGGTCGCCGGGCATCCGGGCTGTCCGGCACCGGCGTGTCTGCACTGGGGTGCGATGTGGGGACCGGCTCAACACGCCCGGTACGTCGACCCACTGGGGTTGTTGGCGGACACCCCGGTGCGACTCAAGCCGTGGGGGTGACTGGGGGTGACTGGGGGTGGCTATCACGCCCGGGGGTGGGCCTGGTCGTGAACCGCCCGCAACCGGGCCACCGTGACATGGGTGTAGAGCTGGGTGGTCGCCAGGCTGGAGTGGCCGAGAAGTTCCTGCACCACGCGCAGGTCGGCGCCGCCTTCGAGGAGGTGGGTGGCCGCACTGTGGCGCAGACCGTGCGGCCCGATGTCGGGGGCGCCGTCCACGGCCGACATGGTTTGGTGCACGACGGTGCGGGCCTGCCGCGGATCGAGTCGACGACCGCGGGGACCCAGCAGCAAGGCGGGGCCGGAGTCGGGCGTCGCCAGGGCAGGACGGCCGTCGGTCAGCCAATCGGTGATCGCCGCGCCGGCCGGCCGGCCGAACGGGGCGGTGCGCTGCTTGTTGCCCTTGCCCAGCACCCGCAGCACTCGCCGGCCGATGTCGATGTCGTCGACGTCGAGGCCGCACAACTCGCTGACCCGGATACCGGTGGCGTACAGCAACTCCACGATGAGCTTGTCACGTAAGGCGAGCGGGTCGCGTTGCTGGGCGCCGAGCTCGGCGGCGGCCATCGCGGCCAGCGCCTGGTCCTGACGCAGAACCGACGGCAGGGTGCGGCGGGCCTTGGGCACCTGCAGTCGAGCGGCCGGGTCGGCGGCCAGCAGACCCCGGCGGACGGCCCAGGCCGTGAACGTCTTCACCGCGGAGGTCCGTCGCGCCAGGGTGGTGCGGGCCGACCCCGCAGCGGCCTGTGCGGCCAGCCACGCGCGCAGCACGGGCAGGCTCAGTGCCTCAAGTCCGGCTCCCGGGGCGCGCTCGTCGAGGAAGGCGAACAGTGACCGTAAGTCGGCCAGATAGGCCCGCCGGGTGTGCTCGGAGCGGCCGCGCTCGAGGGCGAGGTGCTCGGCGTACTCGCCGAGGACCGCGGCGTGCCGCTTGGTGTCGTCCACACCCCCACGGTGGCAGACCGCAGCGACGCCGGGCCGGATCCGTATGGCGTGTCGGAAGGTCAGCGTGCCGATTTGCGGCGAAACCAACTCCGCCGGGGGCGAGCGGCATCGCCTAGACCGATCTCCGGATGATCTGCCACCTACCTTCCTGCCGCCGCACCAGGCCGGCGAGTTCGAGCATGGCCAGTGGGCCGAGCACCTGCGCGGCGGGCAGACCCGAGGCGACGGCGATCTCGTCGGGCGTCCTGACGCCACGCGCGGGCATCGCCTCGTAGACGAGCCGTTCGCCGTCGCTGAGGTCATCGAGGACGGCAACGGGCCGTTGCCCCTCCTCGGCGAATTCGCCGGCATTGCCGATCAGTTCGACCACTTCGTCGGCGCGGGTGATGAGTTCGGCGCCGGCCCGCAGCAGGCTGTGGCACCCGGTCGACGTCGCCGAGGTGACCGGTCCGGGCACCGCGCACACCACCCGTCCGAGTGCTCGCGCCCATGCTGCGGTGCTGGCGGTTCCGCTGCGAACCCCCGCTTCGACGACGACGGTGGCACCCGACAGCGCGGCGACCAACCGGTTGCGGGTCAGGAAGCGGTGCCGGGCAGGTCGAACGCCGGGCGGATATTCGCTGACCAGCAGTCCGTCGCGGGTGATGCGGTGCAACAGTGCGGAGTGCCCCGCCGGATAGAGCACATCCACTCCCCCGGCCATTACCGCCACTGTTGTCCCTTCGGACGCCAGCGCCGCGCGGTGAGCCGCCCCGTCAATGCCATAGG
>CAXNJA010000002.1:0-83275 GCA_964202555.1 Mycobacterium sp. | reverse complement strand
CGGGGACGCGGCAACGCGGCGACGACCGACGCGGTGTCCACCAGGACTCCCCGAAGGTCGCGCTGAACCGAATCGACGACGCCGAGAACGGGCAGCTGCTCGCTCGCCAGCGCGGCGCCGGCGGCGAATGCGGACACGATGGCCCGCGCGCCGCTGACGTCGCCGACGTCGGCGAGGATTGCGGTCAGCGCCTGGGTCACCACTGGGCCCAGATCACCGGCACCGGCGACCGGCGGGGTCGGCCCGGACCAGGGCAACGCCGCGGGATCCGACGGCGCCGCCGGCAGGTATGGGTAGGACGTCGACGTCAGCACCGGATCGGCGATGACCCTGGCCCCGGTCGCGAAGGCATGCAGTACCGCGCTTCGGCCCATCTGAGCAGCATCGGCGACGAGGACTCGGACCAAGTCGGTCAGGGCGGCCAGCGGATTGGCCGACGCGGTGGGGCCCGGCCCGACGGCTCGGATGAAATCCTCATCGAGCATGGCCAGGGCCGAACCGTGGGCCGAACCGTGGTGACCTACCCCTGCGACGGTCACCGGGACGTGGGCAGCCGGAATCTGCACATCGGCGCGCGGAACCACGACCGGGTTGGCGACCACCACCGTGGCGGCCCCCAAAGTCACCCCTGCGGTGAGGATCGGACCGAACGCCCAGGGCACGCGCACACCGCCTTCATCGTCTCGAGGGTTTGGTTTTGGCTGAGAAACCTCAAGAATAGCTGAGAATTGCCTGAGGATGAAATCGGGGCGGGCCGATTGGGAGGGCGTCAGCCGTTCGCCAGCACGGCAAGCACGGCGTCGGCCAAGTCGGGCCGGCACACCACCAGATCCGGCAGCAGCGGGTCGGCCTGGTTGTAGCGCAGTGGCGTGCCGTCCACCCTGCAGGTGTGCAGTCCGGCGGCCCGGGCCACCGCGACCGGGGCCGCCGAATCCCACTCGTACTGGCCTCCGGCGTGCACGTAGACCTCGGCGCGGCCCTGCACCACGGCACAGACTTTGGCGCCTGCCGAACCCATCTCGACCAGCGTGCCGCCCAACTCGTCGCAGACCCGTTGGGCCATCGCAGGCGGGCGGGTTCGGGAGACCAGGATGCGTGGCACGGCCGGCAGGTCGGGAGGCACCGGCACTGTCGGGGTGGCCAGGGTGACGCCCTGGGCCGGGAGCGCCACCGCCCCGGCAGCAAGGTCCCCGTCGCACCACAGGGCGACGTGGACGGCCCAGTCGTCGCGGCCGATCTCGGAGAACTCGCGGGTGCCGTCCAGCGGGTCGACGATCCAGACCCGACTGGACCGCAGCCGGGCGGCATCGTCGACGCCCTCCTCGGAGAGCACTGCGTCGGCGGGCCGGGCCCGGCGAAGTTCGTCCATCAGGAAGTCATGGGATCGCTTATCGCCCTGGGCTTTGCGCTCTGCAGCAGGCGCATCGGCCAGTTCGGCACGCACGTCCAGGAGCAGCTGGCCGGCCTCGGTGGCCAACCGAGCGGCCAGTTCGTGGTCGTTCACGCCCGCGAGCCGAGCAGGTCGACGACCCGCCTGGCCAGTTCGGCGACGGTGGCGTCGGGGGTCAGCCGGAGATCGGGATTTCGGGGGCGCTGATACGGGCTGTCAATACCGGTGAAATGGGTGATCTCCCCGCGGCGGGCCTTGGCGTAGAGACCCTTGGGGTCGCGGCGTTCGCAATCTTCCAGTGGGGTGTCGACGAACACCTCAAGGAATTCGATGCCGGCGTCGGTGTGTACGGAGCGGGCCAGATCGCGATGTTCCCGCAACGGGCTGATCGCCGGTACCAGCACCGTCAGACCGGCGTCGGCCATCAGGGTCGCGATGTATGCGAGCCGGCGCAGATTCTCGGCCCGGTCGGCCATGGTGAAACCCAGATCGGCGTTGAGTCCGTGGCGCAGGTTGTCGCCGTCCAAAATGTAGGCCGGACAACCTTCTTCGAGAAGCATCTGCTCTGCGACCACCGCCACCGAGGACTTGCCGGAGCCGGACAACCCGGTGAACCACACAGTGCGGCCCTTGGTCAGGCGGTCACTCACCAGCGACTCGTGCCTGACGGTGTTGGGTGAGGCACTGCGAGTGGCCGCCGGGGCGGTGTCGCGCACCATGCCGGCCGCGACGGTGACATTGGTGTCGGGGTCGATCAGGATGAACGACCCGGTGGCCGAGTTGCGGGAGTACTCATCGAGCAGCAACGGAACCTGGGTGCGCAGGGTGATCCGCCCAAGTTCATTGATTTTCAACGCTGTTGCGCTCTTATCCCGGTGCAGGGTGTTCACATCAAGCCGGTAGTCCAGCGCACTCACCCGGGCCCGGGTGGTCCGGGTGGTCTGTTTGATGATGTAGTCGCGTCCCGGCTCCAGCGCGGCGTCGTCGGCCATCCAGCAGACCATGGCGTCGAACTCGCTGCTGGCTTCGGGCTGGTTGTGCGGGCGGGCCAGCATGTCGCCGCGGGAAACGTCGATGTCGTCGGCCAGGCTGACCGATACCGCCATCGGCGGAAAGGCTTCGGCCACCGGGCCGCTGGGCCCGTCGATGGCGGTGATGCGACTGCTTTTTCCGCTTGGCAGCACCACCACCTCGTCGCCGGGACGCAGGATGCCACTGGCGACCGTTCCCGCGTAGCTGCGGTGGTCGGCGTGCTCGCGGGTCTGCGGCCGGATGACGTACTGCACCGGGAAGCGGACGTCGACGAGGTTGCGGTCCCCGGCGATGTAGACGTCCTCGAGGTGGCTCAGCAGCGGCGGCCCGTCGTACCACGACGCGTGAGCGGACTTGGTGACCACGTTGTCGCCGAGGAGCGCCGACATCGGGATGGTGGTGACGTCGTGGACGTCCAAACGCGCGGCGAAGGCGTGAAACTCGTCGCGGATCCACTCGAACCGCTCCTGGTCCCAGTCGATCAGGTCCATCTTGTTGACGGCGAGCACGATGTGCTGCACACCCAGCAGCGACGCCAGGAAGGCGTGCCGGCGGGATTGCTCGAGCAGGCCGACCCGAGCATCGACGAGCACGATCACCAGTTGCGCGGTGGACGCGCCGGTGACCATGTTGCGGGTGTACTGAATGTGCCCGGGGGTGTCGGCGATGATGAATTTCCGCCTGGCCGTGGCGAAGTAGCGGTAGGCCACGTCGATGGTGATGCCCTGTTCACGCTCGGAGCGCAGCCCGTCGGTGACCAGGGCCAGGTCGGTGTAGTCGTTGCCGCGTTCCCGGGAGGTGCGCTCCACGGCGGCCAACTGGTCCTCCATGACGGCTTTGGAGTCATACAGCAGCCGGCCGATCAGGGTGGACTTGCCGTCGTCGACGCTTCCCGCCGTCGCAAGCCGCAGCAGGGACCCGGAGGGCTGCAACGACACTCGGGAGTTGGATTCAGCCATCAGAAGTAGCCCTCCCGCTTGCGGTCCTCCATGCCGGCCTCGGAGATCCGGTCGTCGGCGCGAGTGGCACCCCGCTCGGTGAGACGGGACAGCGCGGTCTCGGCGATCACCTGCTCCACCGAAACCGCCTCGGACTCCACACAGCCGGTGCAGGTGACGTCACCGACGGTGCGGAATCGCACCGAGGTCTCGAACACCTCCTCGCCGTCGTCGGGTTGCATGAACTTGTGCACCGCGAGCAGCATGCCGTCGCGGCGGAACACCGGCCGGCGATGGGCGTAGTAGATGGCCGGCAGGACGATCCCCTCGGCACCGATGTAGGCCCAGATGTCGTATTCGGTCCAGTTCGACAGCGGGAATACGCGGATGTGCTCGCCCTTACGGTGCCGACCGTTGTAGAGGTTCCACAGCTCGGGTCGTTGAGCCTTGGGGTCCCATTGGCCGAATTCATCGCGGAAGCTGAAGACCCGCTCCTTGGCGCGGGCCTTCTCCTCGTCGCGGCGGGCCCCGCCGAATGCCGCATCGAATCGGTTCTCCCGGATGGCGCGCAGCAGGGTGACGGTCTGCAGCGGATTGCGCGACGGCCCGTTGTCGACGACCCGGCCGGCGTCGATGTCCTCTTCGACGCTGGCGACCACCAGTCGCAGGCCGTGGCGTTCCACCAGTTCGTCACGGGTGGCGATCACCTCGTCGAAGTTGTGCCCGGTGTCGACGTGCATCACCGGGAAGGGCAGCCGGGCGGGTGCGAACGCCTTGATCGCCAGGTGCAGCATCACGATCGAGTCCTTGCCGCCGGAGAACAGCAGCACCGGACGCTCGAATTCGGCGGCGACCTCGCGGATGATGTGGATGGCCTCGGCCTCCAGCGAAAGCAGATGGCTCAATTCGTACTGACCGGCCCGGGGCTGGGCGAGAACCTGCTGCGTCATCGGTTCCTCGTAAAGTTGGTAGTTTTGACCAGAATAGAGAGCTTCGAGTCTACCAACCCCGCGACTTAGAGGGTGACCTCGTTCAGCTTTCCGGTGGCCACGTCGAAGACGAACCCGCGCGCCGAGGTGTGCTGGGTGACGAACGGGCTGGCTTGGATGCGCCGCAGCGACTGGCGGACATCCTCCTCGACGTTGCCGAAAGCCTCGGCGGCCCACTCGGGCTTGATGCCGGTGTCCTTCTGGAGGCCGGCCTTGAAGTCGTCGTCGGTGAAGGTGAGCATGCCGCAGTCGGTGTGGTGGATCAGGATGATCTCCCGGGTGCCCAGCAGACGCTGACTGATGGCCAGCGACCGGATCTCGTCATCGGTCACCACCCCGCCGGCGTTGCGGATGACGTGCGCTTCGCCCTCCTGCAGGCCCAGCATGCGGTAGACGTCCATCCGCGCGTCCATGCACGCCAGCACCGCAACCTGCTTGCTCGGCGGCAGCGGAAGCGGGCCGGAGAACGTCTTCGCGTATTCGGCGTTGTTGGCCAGATATTCGTCGGTCACGCTCACGGCTGCTCTCCTGTCGGGGTGTGGGGTTGCTCGCCGAGATGCTAGCCGCCGCCGCGCGTACCCGCGCCCATCGTCGCTAAGCGCCCGCCATCTCCTACCCTGTGCTGATGCGACATCGGGCCTTGAGCGGGGTCTTGTGCTGATGCGTGCAGGGGTCGGCAGATGATCCGGTTCCTGGCCCGCCGGTTGCTCAACTACCTGGTGCTGCTGGGTCTGGCGTCCTTCCTTACCTTCGCTCTGACCTCCTACACGTTCACCCCGCTGAACAGCCTGCTGCAACGCAACCCGCGCCCACCGCAGGCGGTGATCGACGCCAAAGCCGCCGAATTGGACCTCGATAAGCCGATTCCGCTGCGCTACGCGCACTGGGCATCCGGGGCGGTGCGCGGCGACTTCGGCACCACGGTCAGCGGGCAGCCGGTCTCCGACGAACTGTGGCGCCGGATCGGAGTGAGTCTGCGGCTGTTGGTGATCGGCTCGGTCCTGGGCACCGTCATCGGGGTGGTGGTGGGCGCCTGGGGGGCGATCCGGCAGTACCGATTATCCGACCGCGTCGTGACGCTGCTGTCCCTGTTGATCATCAGCACCCCGACGTTCGTCCTGGCCAATCTGCTGATCCTGGGTGCGCTGCAGATCAACACCGCGCTGGGGATGCAGATCTTCGAGTACACCGGGGAAACGTCCCCGGACGCCATCGGCGGTACGTGGAACCGGTTCGTCGACCGGTTGCAGCACCTTGTGCTGCCGACTGTGACCCTGGCGCTGGTCTCGATCGCCGGTTACAGCCGCTACCAGCGCAACGCCATGCTGGATGTGCTGGGTCAGGATTTCATCCGCACCGCCCGGGCCAAGGGCCTCACCCGCCGGCAGGCGCTGTTCAAACACGGTCTGCGCACGGCACTGATTCCGATGGCGACGCTGTTCGCCTATAGCGTCGCCGGACTGGTGACCGGCGCGGTGTTCGTCGAGAAGATCTTCGGCTGGCACGGCATGGGTGAGTGGGTGGTACAGGGCATCGCCACCCAGGACACCAACATCGTCGCCGCCATCACGCTGTTCTCCGGCGCGGTGGTGCTGCTGGCGGGGCTGCTGTCCGACATCATTTACGCCATCCTCGACCCGCGGGTACGGGTGACATGACCAGCCCGGAAGTTCAAGCGGCGCAGACTAAGTCGGCACAAGCTAAGTCGGAGTCCGAGCAGTTCGTCTCCCGGCGGACCCTGGTGACCCGCCGGTTCCGGCGGAACCGGTTGGCGGTCGTCTCCCTGGCGGTTCTGGTGGTGCTGTTCGTGGCCTGCTACGCGGTTCCGCCGCTACTGCCCTACTCCCACACCGATATCGACTACTACGCGTTGCAGACCCCGCCCAGCCCACAGCACTGGTTCGGCACGAACGCGATAGGCCAGGACGTACTGGCCCAGGTCTTGCGCGGGATGCAGAAGTCGCTGCTGATCGGCGTGTGCGTGGCGTTCATCTCGGCACTGGTCGCCGCCATCGTCGGCTCGGTCGCGGGGTATTTCGGCGGCGGCCGCGATCGGGCACTGATGTGGGTCGTCGATCTGCTGCTGGTGGTGCCCAGCTTCATCCTGATCGCGATCATCACTCCGCGGACCAAGAATTCGGCCAACATCGTCCTGCTGATCGTGCTGCTGGCGTCCTTCAGTTGGATGATCAGCTCACGGATGGTGCGGGGCCTGACCATGAGCCTGCGGGAACGCGAGTATGTCCAGGCGGCCCGCTACATGGGTGTCCCGAGCTGGCGGATCATCGCCCGCCACATCCTGCCGAACGTGGCCTCGATCCTGATCATCGACACCGCGCTCAACGTCGGGGTGGCGATCCTGGCTGAAACCGGTTTGAGCTTCCTGGGTTTCGGTGTGCAGCCACCCGACGTGTCGCTGGGCACCCTGATCGCCGACGGCACCAAGTCGGCGACCACGTTCCCGTGGGTCTTCCTGTTCCCGGCCGGGGTGCTGGTGCTGATCCTGGTGTGCGCCAACCTGGTCGGGGACGGACTGCGCGACGCACTCGACCCCGGCAGCGCGAACCTGCAGCGGCGGAAGAAGATCAAGCCGTGAGCCTTCTGACGGTGCGCGATCTATCGGTGAGCTTCCCCACCGACAGCGGCGAACTGCACGCCGTGCGCGGGCTGAGCTACGAGATCGCCCCGCGCGAAGTCGTCGCGATGGTCGGCGAGTCGGGTTCGGGAAAGTCCGCGGCGGCGATGGCGGTGATCGGCCTGCTGCCGGAGTACGCGTCGGTGTCGGGTTCTGCGGTGATGGACGGCCGCGAACTGCTCGGCATGCCCGACGCGGACTTGTCGAAGATCCGGGGCCGACGCATCGGCACGGTGTTCCAGGACCCGATGTCGGCGCTGACCCCGGTCTACACCGTCGGCGATCAGATCGCCGAGGCCATCCGGGTGCACAACCGCGACGTCAGCAAGGCCGATGCGCGGCGTCGCGCCGTCGAACTGCTCGATCTGGTCGGCATCGCCCAACCCGAACGGCGGGCCCGGGCCTACCCGCATGAACTCTCCGGCGGTGAACGGCAACGGGTGGTGATCGCCATCGCGATCGCTAACGACCCCGACCTGATCATCTGCGACGAACCGACCACCGCACTCGACGTCACCGTGCAAGCCCAGATCCTCGAGGTGCTCAGGACCGCCCGGGACGTGACCGGCGCCGGGGTGCTGATCATCACCCACGACCTCGGGGTGGTCGCCGAGTTCGCCGACCGCGCGCTGGTCATGTACGCCGGCCGGGCGGTGGAGGCGGCGTCAGTGCCCGACCTCTACGCCGATCGCCGGATGCCTTACACCGCAGGGCTGTTGGGCTCGGTGCCGCGCCTGGGCGCCCCGCGCGGTGAGCGCCTGGTGCCGATTGCGGGTGCGCCGCCGTCATTGGTGGCGATGCCGCCGGGGTGCCCGTTCGAGCCGCGCTGTCCGCTGGCCGTCGCAGAGTGCCTGGCGGCCGAACCGGCGCTGCTGGCGGTGGGGCCCGGGCACTCGGCGGCATGTATCCGCACCGATCAGGTGGCCGGCCGCAGCGCAGCGCAGATCTACGGTGTCGCCACCGACGCCCCGGAGTACGAGGACAGCGGCCAACCCGAGGTTGTGCTGCGGGTGCGTGACCTGAGCCGCACCTACCGGCTGACCAAGGGGGTGGTGTTTCGTCGGCAGATCGGCGAGGTCCGCGCCGTCGACCGGATCAGCTTCGAGGTGCACCAGGGCCGCACGCTGGGAATCGTCGGCGAGTCCGGGTCCGGGAAATCGACCACGCTGCACGAAATCCTGGAGTTGCGCGCCCCGCAGTCCGGGTCGATCGAAGTCCTCGGCAACGACGTCGCCACCCTCACCCCCACCCGCCGGCGGGAGTTGCGCCGCGATCTTCAGGTCGTCTTCCAGGATCCGGTGGCATCCCTGGATCCGCGGCTACCGGTGTTCGACATCCTCGCCGAACCGCTGGGCGCCAACGGTTTCGACAAAAACGCCACCAATCACCGGGTGGCCGAACTGCTGGAGATCGTGGGACTGCGCCGGGCCGACGCCAGCCGCTACCCGGGTGAATTCTCCGGCGGCCAGAAGCAGCGCATCGGCATCGCCCGGGCATTGGCGCTGCAGCCCAAGATCCTCGCCCTCGACGAACCGGTCTCGGCGCTGGATGTCTCCATCCAGGCCGGCATCATCAACCTGCTGCTGGATCTGCAGCGTGAATTCAACCTGTCCTATTTGTTCGTCTCCCATGACCTGTCGGTGGTCAAGCATCTGGCCCACCAGGTGGCGGTGATGCACCGCGGGGCCATCGTCGAGTACGGCGACAGCGAGCAGGTCTTCACCAACCCGGCCGATGAGTACACCCGGCGGTTGCTGGCCGCGATCCCCCAACCGGACCCGTCGCGCCGCTAACATCGCGGTTGTGACCCCTGCGCGAACAGACACAAACTCCCCCTCAGCACGGCGTGTCGCGGCGACTTTGCGTCTGCTCGCGGTGGGAATGGCGGCGATCCTGGCGCTGGCCGGCTGCTCGGCCCCCAACCGCGAAGCCCCCGCCCCGGGCGCTAACGCCGAACTGGGCAAGAGCAGCGACACCAACCCCCAGGACGTCGCCGCGCTCAAGCAGGGCGGCAATCTGCGACTGGCGATCGGGGCGCTGCCCTCGAACTTCAACACCCTCAACATCGACGGCAACGAGGCCGACAACGGCTCCATGCAGCGTCCCACCATGCCGCGGGCGTTCGTCATCGCCCCGGACGGGTCGATGAAGGTCAACACCGACTACTTCACCTCGGTGGAGTTGACCACGACTGAGCCGCAGGTAGTCACCTACACCATCAACCCCAAGGCGGTCTGGTCCGACGGCGCTGAGATCACCTGGGAGGACATCGCCTCCCAGATCAATGCGACCAGCGGCAAGGACGAGGCCTACGCGATCGCCTCCCCCAACGGCGCCGACCGGGTGGCCTCGGTGACCCGCGGCACCGACGACCGCCAAGCCGTGGTGACCTTTGCCCAGCACTACCCGGAGTGGCGGGGCATGTTCGCCGGCAACAGCATGCTGCTGCCCAGGAGCATGACGTCCGACCCCGATGTGTTCAATAAGGGGCAACTCGAGAAGCCGGGCCCGTCGGCCGGGCCGTTCCTGATCTCGACGGTGGACCGCACCGCACAGCGGGTGACGTTGAATCGCAACCCGAAATGGTGGGGCACCCCGCCGCTGCTGGAATCCTTCACCTTCCTGGCGCTCGACGACGCCGCCCGGATACCAGCTCTGCAGAACAACACCATCGACGCCACCGGCATCGCCTCGCTCGATGAACTGACCGTCGCACAGCGCACCGAGGGCATCACGATCCGCCGGGCGCCCGGCCCGAGTTGGTATCACCTGACCTTCAACGGTGCGCCGGGCTCGATCCTGTCCGACAAGGCGCTGCGGCAGGCCGTCGCCAAGGGCATCGACCGTCAGGCCATCGTCAACGTCGCCCAGCGTGGGCTGGTGGACAAGCCCACGCCGCTGGGTAACCACATCTTCGTCGCCGGGCAGGACGGCTATCAGGACAACAGTGCCGTCGTGGCCTTCGACCCGGAGAAGGCCAAGGCGGAACTGGACGCCCTGGGCTGGAAACTCAACGGCCAATTCCGGGAGAAGGACGGAAAGCAACTGGTCATCCGGGACGTGCTGTACGACTCCCAGAGCGGCCGCCAGGTGGCCCAGGTGGCGCAGAACAGCCTCGCCCAGATCGGGGTGAAGCTGGAACTGGACGTCAAGCCGGCCAATGGGTTCTTCACCAACTACGTCAACGTCGGCGACTTCGACATCACTCAGTTCTCCTGGGTGGGCGACGCTTTCGCACTGTGCTGCCTCAACCAGATCTTCACCACCGGGGCGGAGAGCAACTTCGGAAAGATCTCTTCACCGCAGATCGACGCCAAGGTCGAGGAGGTGCTCGACGAACTCGACCCGGCCAAGGCCCGGGCATTGGCCAACGAGGTGGACAAGATGCTCTGGGAAGAGGTGTTCAGCCTCGCGCTGTTCCAGTCGCCGGGCAACGTGGCGGTGCGCAGCACGTTGGCCAACTTCGGCCCGTCCGGTGTCGGCGATTTGGATTACAGCACAATCGGTTTCATGAAGTAGGCGGCCCAGCAGGAGGCCGGGGCAGCAGCCGGGGCGCGGGCGGAAGTGCGCTCTCGACCCAGGCTGCGGCCTCGATCGCCCAGCCCATCAGCCTTAGTTCGGGTGGCACCGGCAGTTCATCGAGCACCTGCCCCTGTGCCGGCAGGTCGCCGGCCCTGCCCTCGCACACCGCTGCGGCAATCCGCAGGGCCGCGCGCTCCCGGGTGTCCAGGATGCTGTGGCCGGCGGTCGGCAGCCGCACCAGGGCCGGATCGGCCAGCAGTTCGGCGATCCGGTCGGCCACCGCGGGTGGGGTGATCAGGTCACGGCCGCCGGAGATCACCACTGTGGGCCAGCTGAATTCGGGCATCTGCGCCACGAGGTCGAAGGGCTCGCCCTCGAAGTCCGGCGGTGCGTCCAGGTCGGAGTCGCGCATCGCCACCGCCGGGTCCAGCGGCAGCCCATCGGGGGTGCCGTGGAAATTCAGTTCCCGGTAACCGATCGGACCGACCAGGTCGGTTTCGTTGCGGTAGGGCATCTTTCGGCTGGCGAGCCGGCCGACATAGCCCATGGTGGTCCACAGCACGCGGCGCTCATCGAGCAGCAGATCGAGCAGACGGTGCAGCATGCCCGCACCGCCGATGCCGTACAGGGCGGCGGCGAGTTGGGCGTCGCTGGGAGTCATGGCGTCGTTTTCGGCCAGTTCCCGCACCTTGGCCGCCAATTCGGAGGTCTCCGGGTCGCCGCCGTGCCACAGCATCCGGCGCAGTTCGCGGCGCATGATCTCGATGTCGTCCCGGTTGAGCAGCGGGGAGTCCAGGACCATCGCAGCCACCCGGTCCGGATGGCGCACCCCGACCCCGGCCGCGAGATAACTGCCGTAGGAGGTGCCGTAGATCACCGCCTCGGCTACCTGCGTGTCGCTCAGGACCGCGGCGATGTCGTCGACCACCTGCTCGATGGTGAGCGCCTCGGCCGGCAGGTCCTGCCCCTCGTCGTCGTGGCGGGACATACCGACCCCGCGGTGCTCGACCATGATCACGTCGAGTCCGGCAGCGGCGGCGCGCCGGCGCAGACCCTGGTAGTGCCCGATCGAGGCCATGCCCGGCCCGCCGGGAACGATGACCAGTGGCTGCGCACTCGGCGGGCCGGTGCGCACGTAGTAGAGGTCGAACTGGTCGGCGGCCGGGTCGGCCACCGGACGGCGCACCGAGGCGACGCCGGGCAGTGCGGCCAACTTGTCGTGGACGCGGCGACGTTTGTCGCCCAGGGTCATCGGTTCGCTCCCGGCATACCTCGATTCTGCCAACCTGCGCTGAGCAGATCGGCGCAGGGAAGGGCACAGGGAAGAAAGTCACCAGTTGCCGCACAGACGGTGACGGCGGCCGCACCGCGGTCGTAGCGTGGAACCACGATGACCGAATTCATGAGCCAGACCGACGCGTTCACCTGGGCGATGGAGTCCGATCCGCGGCTTCGGTCCACCGTGGTGACGGTCATCATGCTGGACCGCTCACCGGACTGGGGTGTGGTGCGCGAACGCTTCGAAGCCCTGTCGCAGAACCTTCCCATCTGGCGGCAGCGGGTGGTGGAATCCCCGCCGCCGGCGCCGCCGCGGTGGGAGGACGCCCCCGATTTCGACATCGACTTCCACCTGCGTCGGGTCTCGGCGCCGGAACCCCGCAACCTCGACGGTGTGCTGGAGATGGCCCGGGTGGCTGCGATGGCCGACTTCGACCGGGCCCGCCCGCTGTGGACCGCGACCTTGATCGACGGCCTCGACGACGGCGGCGCGGCGGTGCTCTGCAAGTTCCACCATGCGCTGACCGACGGAGTCGGTGGGGTGCAGATCGCCATGCACCTGTTCGACCTGACCGAGGATCCGCGTTCGGTCGATTCGGTCCGGGCCAAGTCCGACCACCCCGAGGTGCATGAGCACGGCCTGCTCAGCGGGTATCTGGATGTCCTGAGTTACGACCTGGGCCTGGTACGACAGGCGGTCACCGGCACGGTCCGGGCCGCACCGAAGGCCCTCTTCGACGTCATACGCCATCCTTTGCAGACCGCGGCCTCAGCCGGTGAGATGACCGCCTCGGTCTATCGCACCATGCGCCCGGTCCGTGAGACCGGATCGCCGTTGATGAAGGAACGCACCCTGGAACGACGCCTGGGGGTGCATGAAGTGCCGTTGGCCAAGCTCAAGGAAGCCGGGCACCGCGGCGGCGGTGCACTCAACGACGCGTTCGTCGCCGGCATCGCGGGAGGTCTTCGTCGCTATCACGAAAGGCACGGCGTCACCATCGGCGACCTGCACCTGACCATGCCCATCAGCGTCCGCACCGAGGGTGACGCCGAGGGCGGCAATCACATCACGCTGGCGCGTTTCGACGTTCCGGCCGGCGTGCCCGACCCCGCCGCGCGGATCAGCGAGACCCGGGAGCGCACCACCCAGGTGCGCAACGAGCGATCGACGCCGTACATCCAGATCATCGCCGGCGCCATGAACCTGATGCCGCGCTCCTACATCGGCTCGGTGCTGCGCAAGGTCGACTTCCTGGCCAGTGATGTGCCCGGGGTGCCGGTGCCGGTATACCTGGCCGGTGCGAAGGTGCAGGTGCAGTACGCCTTTGGCCCGACGATCGGTTCCGCGGTCAACGTCACATTGCTGACCTATGTGGACACCTGCGCGCTCGGCATCGACGTCGACACCGGCGCCATCCCGGACTTCGAGGCGTTCTACGCCTGCCTGGTGGAGGGATTCGACGAGGTGCTGGCCCTGGCCGAGTGACCCGTTTCATCCGCAACCCGGCAAACTGCGTTAGGTGCCTGTGGGCGCAGCGGGTAGCGTTTGCCAGCAAAGTTCGCTGACCGGGGAGGAAACCATGCTCAGCCGTGCGATTCAAGGTCGTCTGGCCTGCCCGGTGGCGGTGATTGTGGCTGCCGGACTGGTGATCGTTCCGATCAACTCCGGTTCAGCGGCCAACTCGCCCCGGTTCGTCGAGTTTTCAGCGGTGCGGTTGCAAGCTGAGGCCACAACCCTGATCGCCGGCGTTGTCGACAGCACGCCAGCGAAGACCGCCGCCGCGCTACCCGGAGCCGCTGCAGCCGCGTCAGCGACGGCGGCCGCGACGTCGGAACCCTGCTACTACGAGTGCACGAGCTTCACCAAGTTCCTCTTCAGCCTTTCTCCGGAAATCCGCAACATTCTTCTTCCCCCACTGATGTATCTCGCCATTGTGATCGGGGCGGTTATGGCACCGTTTGTTCTGCTCACCAGCCTGGTCTTCGATTGGCCATATGAGTTGGGGCCCGCCGCGGCGACCAGACCGGGCGGCCCAGCTGGTCCCGCCGAGGCCGAAGAGCCCGACGGCAACGCAGCCGCCGCCATGCAGGCCGATCCGGTTGCGCCGGCGGCTGTTCCGGGTGTGCCCGCCGCCGATGAGGCCGCCGAGGGCGGGCCGGTGATCCGGGGTCGCGTAGCGGAACCGACAGCGGCGGATGCACCCGCGGAGGTCGCCGTACCGGCGCCCGACGCTCCGCCGTCGGCAGAACCGCAGACCGCAGAACCGCAGACCGCCGAACCGCAGACCGCAGAGCCAGCGCCGATCGAACCTGAGGTCAGCGAGCAGAACGCCGAAGCCGCGGTGGTGACCGAACCCCGGCCCGACGGCGCGGAAGCCGTCGCCACGGACCTCACCGAGATGACCCAACCCCGGATCGCGCCGGACGCCCCCGAGGCCGCGGAGATCGAGGCGACCGATGCGACCGCGGTGGCCGATGAGCAGCCCACCGAGGCAGCTAGAAACTCCGCCACCGAGGCGCCCGCTGCTGCGGGCTCGATCAGGGCCGCTAAGCGCTCAGCTCGATAACCTCGGCGTCGGTGACGCCACCGTACCGCCCGGGTGTGCACGTCAGCACGATCACCTGACCGCGGTCACCGACGGTGTTGAACACCGCGCTCATCTTGTCCAGGCGGTCGGGATCGCTGAAACCCAGCGCGTCGTCGATGATCACCGGCACGGTGTCCTCCTTGGCGACCAGCGCCGCACCGGCCAACCGGGCCAAAATGCCCAACTGTTCCCGGGCGCCGCCGGACAGCGAGTCATACGGCACGGTGCACCCGTCCAGCGTGCGGGTCTGGATGGTCAACTCGGTGTCGACGTCCACCTCGAAGCTGGAGCCGAAGACCTCCCGACCCAGCCGCTCCAACTCGGCACGGTAGGGCTGGACATAACGCTGCCGGGTGTTGTCCCGGTGCCGGATCATCGTCGTACGTAACAGTTGCGCGGACTGCGCCCGCTCCTGGATTCGGACATACTCGGCGCGCGCCCGTTCCAGTTCGGCCTGCGCCTCATCCAGCTGACCCTGCCGGCCCTCGCCGCCGATGACGCCCAATTCGGCTGCCAGCCTGTGCAACTCCAATTTGGTGGCGTCGCGCTGACCGGTAATGGTCTCGACCACCCCCAAGGCGGCCGCGAGTTCGGCGTCCACGGCGGCCGGGTCGGCGGCGGCGTAGCGTTCAGCGAGAGCGGCCGCGTCCGCGTCCGCCGTGCGCTGCGCTTCGGCATCGGTGGTCGCCTGGGCAGCGACGGCTTCGTCGGAAACGGCGGCGCGCAGCATCGCCAATTGATCACGCACCGAGACGAATTCGGTGTCGGCGGCCTTCAGCCTTTCGCGCGCCACCGTTGTCCCGGTGGATTTCGCGCCGAGGACGGCGGTGGCCGCGGTGGCGGCTTTCTGGAGATCGGCGGCTTCGATGCGGGCCTTGGTAAACGCCTCACCGGCCGCCGTGAGTTCCATGGCGGCCGCTTCCGGGTCGATCTGCTCACCAGCGGCCGCGGCGACACGAAGCTCTGCCAGTTGGGCGCGCAACGCCGCGCTGGCCTCGTCGGCGAGCAAGCCTTCCAGCTTCGCGGCATGCGTACCGCGGCTGTCCGAGAGCGCACGCCGCTTGGCGTCCAGTGCTCGAACTGCCTCAACATCGCCGACTCCAGCGAGGGTGAGTTCGGAATCCAGAAGCTGTTGTGCCGCATCCAGATCCATCTGCAACTTGACTGCGCTCGCACCCGGGTCGATGCGCACGCTCAACACACCGGGCACATCCACGATCACTGCGGCTGAGGCAGGCTGGGTCCAGGTCTGTCCACCGGCCAGGGTGCGCGGTTGCCCGTCGACGGTGATGTCAAGATCCGTGGGTGCGGTGAACTCCACCTTCGCAGCGTCGGCCTGCAACTGCGCCTCGGCGCGCTGCACCGCGGACCACTGCCGCTCGATACCGGCCAGCGCCGTCTCGGTGAGGGTGATGGCACCCAGTTCACCGCTGATCCGGGCGAGCTCCTTCTCGATCTCATCGATGTTCGCGACCCGGGCCGCCAGTTTGTCGGCGGCCTCACGGGCGACGCACGCCTGCGCTGCCGCCTTGGCGGCATCGAATCTCTCCTGCGCGGCAACCAGAGCGGCCGCGGATTCCCCGGCGGCCGAATTCGCAGCCGTTGCCGTCTCCGTCGCCAGGGCCTCCTGGTGGTCGGCCTCGGCAAGCGCGGTCTGCAACGCGACCAGCGTTTCACCGCGGCGCCGACCGTCATCGACCAACTGTTGACGCTGGCCGTAGGCCGCCGTCGAGTTCGAGCTGGTGGCGGCCGCGGCGGTCGCCACGAGTCGGGCCTGACGCAGCTGCTCGCGCAGTTCGGCGAGCGACTGGTGCGCCTTGCGCGCCTCGACAAGCCGCCCAGCCGCCGGGATGAGCGACTCCTCGAGGGCCCGCAGCGCTACGGTCAGCGACTCGTGGCGGGCCACCCGTTCGTCGGCCTCCGTGACGGCGAGCAGCCAGCGGTCGACCTCAGCCTCGGCGACCTTCACCCGTTCGATGGTGGCCTTCCACGCACCAGTGGGCCGGCCAGTGCCGGTGAAGTACTTGAGAAACTCGGCATCGACGCGGTCGATGAGCAGCGACTCGTCTCCCGACGGCGCGGCATCGGTTTCCCCGGCGGCGGTGTCCAGGGCACGAGACAGCGCATCGCAGCCGGACAGGTTCACCGCATTGGTCGATGCCGATTGCAGCACGCGCTGGGCTTCCCACAGCTTGGTATCCAGAGTCTCGGCCAGCATGGCCTCAACCCGCTCGTGGGCGTCGTCAGCGGACAGCTGCTCGCGCTTGGGCTCGATGATCTCCAGCTCGGTCTTGGCCTTCTTGTGGAAGCGCTTTCGGTAGACGAACCGGTAAGGGCCGGTGCTCATTTCAGCCTCGACCTCGGCTCCGACATCGGCGTGGGCAGGCTTGACCGCCTTGACGTCGCGGTGCGACGACCGGTCCCGGTAGGTGAGCAGCAGATCGAGAGCCTCAAGCATGGAGGACTTACCGATCTCGTTGGGCCCGCAAACCACCACCACGCCCTGGTCGGGGAAGGCGATCTCGCGGTTGCCCACACCCCGGAAGTTAGTCAGGCGCAAACGGTGCAGGATCACGCTGCGCTCCCCTGCTTGAGCCGGAGCAGAAGGGCGAGGGCGCCGCGCGCCGCACCGGCGTCAGACCCCTCGGAGCGGGCGGTCTCGACCAGTTCGGCGACCGCGTCGGCGGCGAACCCGCCGATACCCAGATCGTCGAATTCGTCGTCGGCGGGCATCACCGCGATGTCGGTGTTGCGCTCCCAGATACTGAGGGCGGCAAACCGCCGGGAGTGCCGGTCAATGCAGGTGTCCAGCGCCGCCCGGTCGGTGACGGTGAGCGTGCCGATCAGTCCGAGCTTGACCACCGTGCGGTCCTTATCGGGAAGTTCGTCGAGGTTGAGGTTCAGGTCGGCGATGTCGCGGCTGTTGTTGACCTCGCGACGCAGGGTCAGGAACCGCCAGGTACCCACGGTGCGCGACTCGACGGTCACCGGATGCGCCGGGCTGTCGAGGTCGACGTCGACCACCAGCACGTGGCCGGAGTCGGCCTCCTTGTGGTCATAGTTGGTGACCTCCGGCGATCCGGAGTACCAGACCCGGCCACCCGCGCCGACCTCGGTGCGAGAGTGCTTGTCCCCCAATGCCACATAGTGCACCGCCGAGCGCTCGATGGCGGCGGTGAGGCCGGTCATCGCGATCTGTGCCGGGTTGTCGCGGTCGGGGTCCAGTGCGTCGACGGCTCCGTGGGCCAGCACGATCCGGGCTGTCCCGTCCGCCGGCAGGCCCTCGAGAACCTCGGCGGTCAGGTCGGTGGTGGGCTTCTTGGACCGCCACGGCGCGGCGACGATCTCCAGACCCGGACGCAGTTGCCAGACTCCGGCGCGGTCGAGCACCGTCACGTTGTCCGGGCACTCAGCGAGGAACAACGCACTGGTGTAGACGGATGCGGCATCCAGGGGGTCGTGGTTACCGGGCAGCAGATAGACCGGAACGTCGATGGCCCGCATGGCATCCAGCGATTGGCTGATGACTCTGGGTGCCAACTGGTTGGCGTCGAAAACGTCGCCGGCCACCACCACGAACTCCGCGCCGGTCTGCCGGGCCAGGGCGCCGATGGCCACGATCGCGTCGCGGCGGGCGGCGGAGTAGCGGGCTTGGGCGTCCTCCTCCAGGAAGTGGCGCGTCATGCCCAGTTGCCAGTCCGCGGTGTGCAGGAACTTCATCCTCCCGATGTTCCTTTCCTCCGGTGCTGAAAGCTGTCGGCGCGAGTGTATGGCCGCAGTCCGACAAGTCCGCGGACCTCAGTCGGCATGTGCCCTAACCTGGGACGGATGAGAACACTGGTGCTGATGCGACACGCGAAATCGGACTATCCCGACGGCGTACCGGATCATGAGCGGCCCCTTGCCGCCCGCGGGGTCAGGGAGGCGGCGTTGGCCGGTGACTGGCTGCGGGCCAACGCCCCGGATATCGACGCGGTGCTCTGCTCGTCGGCGGTCCGAACCCGGCAGACCCTGGAGCGGACCGGGGTGCCGGCGCCGGTGAGCTACCTCGACCGCCTTTACGGCGCGAGCCCGGGCGATGTGATCGACGAGATCAACAAAGTCGGCGACGACGTCGCCGCACTGTTGGTGGTCGGGCATGAGCCCACCACGAGCCACCTCGCGCTCGGACTGGCCGGTCCCGGCAGCGACCGCGGCACCGCCGAACAGGTGGCGCGCAAGTACCCGACGTCGGCGATCGCCGTACTGCAGGTGCCCGGGCCGTGGTCCGGACTGCGACTCAGCGGCGCGGAGTTGATGTCATTTCACGTGCCGCGCTGAAAAAGTCGCTCGGAGGCGGGCAACAGCGATACCCCGTGATTTTCCGCCGGGGAGTTGGCGGATTCATCGCTAGGAGTTGGTGGCCAGCGTCAGTTCCATCAACTTGATGGCCTGTGCGCAGGCGTCAGTGCCCGGCGCCTGGGGATTCACCCACCAGCCCACCACGCCCGCGGCGTCGGCGGCGACTCCGCATCCGCCGTTGGGGTCGTTACCGCGCATGACGATCGCCGCGATGCCGTTGATGGCGCGGCTTTCGATCTTGTACTTATAGGACTCGGCGACCTTGCGCTCGTTCTCCAGGCTGCCCTGCTCGAACCAGAACCGGGTGATGTCAACCAGTCCCGTGGTGCTCAGGGCCTGCCAGCGGCAGATCGCCCCGACGAAGGTGCTCTGGATGTCCAACGGGTCCGCGCCGACCGTCTTGGCCAGGATGTCGACGGTCAGGACGTCGCACTCTTTGAGCAGGTTGGGGTACTGCTGCGCGGCACCCCCGCGGGAGCCGCCGGTCCCGGCCTTCATCGCCGCACCGTCGACGGTCCTGGCGCAGCCGCTCAGCGTGGCCGGAATCATCACCGCAGCGAGCAGACCCGCGGTCAGCCGGTGACGGGTCGGGCGGCTCATTTGGCGTTCACAATCGATTGACGGGTCAGTTCCTTGGCCACGTCGCAGGCCGGCGGGAAGGGCTTTTCGGCGAAGCTCACCGACCACTCGATGAAGTCGTCATCGAACTGGATCCCGATCTCGCACAGGCTTTCGCCCAGCATGGGATCGTCGTTGACCGCGATGAATCCGCTGCGGCCCTCGATGGTGATGTCCTCCACACTGGTACGCGAGAGTTCCTCGGTCTTGCGCTCACGACCGATTGGGCTGCCCCGGAACCAGTTGAAGGAGAAGTGCGGCCCCAGAATGCCGCCGCCGGCCAGCCACTGGCACCCGACCGGGTTCACCGCCGTCTTCACCAACCCGGTGATCCGGGTCTGCTCGGCCATCGTCTGATCGCTGATCCCGCCGCACTCGGGGAACGTCGGCCCGTGCGTGCCCTCCTTGGACGCCGGCGCACCGGACTCCTGCGACCCGGATTGCGGCTGGTCGGGGCCGGCCGAATCCGAGCACGCCGAAAGCGTGCTGATCGCCGCTGCGGCGGCCAACCCGACCGCGAATGTGCGCACCGCCGTCATGCGGACTTGCTCACTGTCACAGTGAGCACTGTAGCGCCAGCCCGCCGCTGAGCCGCCGACACACCGGCTGAACAGCGGTTTGTCGCCACATCGCGGTGTGGGACAGTTACGAAATGCTCCTGCGGCTGGTGCGGCGTTACGTCCGGCCGTACCGTCGGCTGGTCGCCGCGGTGATGGTGCTACAAACACTGAGCACGCTGGCATCGCTGTATCTACCCACGCTCAACGCGTCGATCATCGATGACGGCGTCGCGGCCGGCGACACCGCCCTTATCACCCGTTTGGGCCTGGTCATGCTGGCGGTCACCGCCCTGCAGGGTGCCTGCGCCGTCGGAGCGGTGTATTTCGGGTCGCGCACCGGGATGGGATTCGGCCGGGATCTGCGGGCGGCGACGTTTCATCACGTGATCGGCTTTTCTGAAGCCGAGACTGCCCGGTTCTCCGCGCCGTCGCTGCTCACCCGCACCACCAACGACGTCAGGCAGATTCAGACACTGGTCCAGATGACCGCAACGGTCCTGGTGACCGCGCCGATCATGTGCGTCGGCGGCATCATCATGGCGGTCCATCAGGACGCCGGGTTGTCCTGGCTGTTACTGGTGAGCGTGCCGATACTGGCCGTCGCCAACTATCTGATCGTGGCCCGGATGTTGCCGGTTTTCCGCAGTATGCAGCGGCTGATCGACGGCATCAACCGCGTTCTGCGCGAGCAGCTTTCGGGCATCCGGGTGGTCCGGGCGTTCGCCCGGGAGCCTTTCGAGCAGCAGCGGTTCGACGCCGCCAACCGGGCGGTGTCCGACGCCGCGCTGACCGCCGGCCGTTGGCAGGCGCTGATGCTGCCGGTGACGACCCTGACCATCAACATCTCCAGCGTCGCACTGATCTGGTTCGGCGGGTTGGGTATCGACGCAGGCCGGATGCAGGTCGGTTCGCTGATCGCATTCCTGTCGTATTTCATGCAGATCCTGATGGCCGTGCTGATGGCCACTGTCATTCTGGTGATGCTGCCGCGGGCGTCGGTGTGCGCCGAGCGCATCACCGAGGTGCTCGACACCCAGCCGAGTCTGCTCAATCCGCCGACGCCGCAGCACCCGCCCGGCGGTATCGGCGGCGCGGTCCGTCTCGACGGGGTCACGTTCCGCTATCCCGGCGCCGAACGTCCCGTGCTCGAAGACGTCAGTTTCTCCGCCCACCCCGGCACCACCACCGCGATCGTCGGCGGCACCGGTTCGGGAAAGTCGACACTGGTGGCGTTGATCTGCCGGCTCTACGACGTGACCGCCGGGGCCGTCCGGGTGGACGGCATCGACGTGCGGGACTACGACACCGAAGAATTGTGGTCGGCAGTGGGGCTGGTGCCCCAACGCGGATACCTGTTCTCCGGAACCGTGGCCGAGAACCTGCGCTACGGCAAGCCCGACGCCACCGAGAAACAGATGTGGACGGCGCTTGAGATGGCGGCCGCCGACGACTTCGTCCACGCGCATCCCGACGGACTGGGCATGCGGATCGCCCAAGGCGGCATCAACGTCTCCGGTGGGCAGCGGCAGCGGCTGGCGATCGCCCGGGCCATGATCCGCCTGCCGAGTATCTACCTGTTCGACGACGCATTGTCGGCCCTGGATGTCCGCACCGACGCACGGGTGCGGTCGGCCTTGCGCGCAGCTTCGGCTGGGGCGACCTTGATCATTGTGGCACAACGTATTTCGACCGTCACCGAGGCCGACCAGATCGTGGTCCTCGACGGCGGGCGGGTGGTCGGATTCGGGTCGCACGAGTCGCTGCTCGCCGAATGCCCGACGT
Source organism: Mycobacterium sp. (assembly GCA_964202555.1). Classification (GTDB taxonomy): domain Bacteria; phylum Actinomycetota; class Actinomycetes; order Mycobacteriales; family Mycobacteriaceae; genus Mycobacterium. Next base: position 61,602 of record CAXNJA010000002.1, on the reverse strand, counting down.
ATGAGCAGTTCGTCGACTCCCAGAGGGTCACAGTGGGAGGCGGATCGTGACCGCCCCGCCGGCGCGGGCCGGCGTGCGGGCAATGCTGGCAGATCCCGCGCTTGCCCGCTCGAAGGATTTCCGGGGGTCCGCGCGGCGCATGCTGGGGCGGTTGACCCCGCACCGCCTGCCGACGGCGGCGGTATTGACGATGGCCGTCGCCGGCATCGTGCTGTCGGTGATCGGTCCGCTCGTGCTGGGCCATGCCACCGATCTGTTGTTCAACGGGTACATCGGCCGCCGACTGCCGGCCGGGATCACCAAGGCCCAAGCAATCGAGCAAGCGCGGGACCGTGGCGACGGCCGGTTCGCCGACCTGCTGTCCGGGATGAACGTGACACCGGGCCAGGGAATCGACTTCGCGGCGGTCGGCCGCACTCTGCTGCTGGCGCTCGTTCTTTATCTGGCCGCGGCACTGCTGATCTGGGGTCAGGCCCGACTGCTGAACGTGATCGTCCAGCGCACAGTGACGGCGCTGCGGGCGGACGTGCAGGCCAAGATCCATCGGCTGCCGCTGTGCTACTTCGACTCCCGCCAGCGCGGTGAGTTACTCAGCCGGGTCACCAACGACGTCGACAACATCGCCACCTCGGTGTCGCTGACGATCAGTCAGCTGCTGACCGCGGTTCTCACCGTCGTCGCGGTGCTGGTGATGATGATCGTCATCTCCCCGCTGCTGACGCTGATCACGGTGGCCCTCGTTCCGTTGTCGCTGTTCATCATTCGGGCGATCACCCGTCGGTCGCGGACATTGTTCGTTGCGCAATGGGCCAACACCGGGCGGCTCAACGGCCACATCGAGGAGACCTACAGCGGCTTCACCGTGGTCAAGACCTTCGGCCACCGGGCCTCGGCGGGAGAGGAATTCGACCGACTCAACGATGACGTCTACCACGCGGGCTTCGGCGCGCAGTTCTTCTCCGGCCTGGTCTCCCCGGCCACCATGATCATCGGCAACCTCAGCTACGTGGCGGTGGCGGTCATCGGCGGCTTTCAGGTTGCCACCGGCCAGGTGACGCTCGGCAGCGTGCAGGCATTCATCCAATATGTCCGCCAGTTCAACCAGCCGTTGACCCAACTGGCCGGCATGTACAACACCCTGCAGTCGGGAATGGCAAGCGCGGAGCGGGTGTTCGAGTTCCTCGACGAACCGGAGGAAACCAGCCGGGAATCCGCCGCCGCGGAACCTGAATTGCCCAGCGGGCCCGGCCGTGTCGAGTTCCGCAACATCAGCTTCGGCTACCGCGCCGGCGCACCGGTGATCCAGGACCTGTCGCTGACCGCCGAACCGGGCAGCACGGTGGCGATCGTCGGGCCGACCGGGGCGGGCAAGACCACCCTGGTCAATCTGCTCATGCGGTTCTACGACACCGACTCCGGCGCCGTTCTTCTCGACGGGGTGGACATCACGACGGTAGGCCGGCAGTCGCTGCGGTCGCGGATCGGGATGGTGCTCCAGGACGCCTGGCTGTTCGGCGGAACGATCGCCGAGAACATCGGCTACGGAAGGCCGGAGGCAACCGAGGACGAGATCGTCGCAGCCGCCCGGGCGGCCCGCGTCGATACGTTCGTCAGGGCTCTGCCGGACGGTTATCAGACCCGGGTCGGCGACGACGGCGGCACGATCAGCGCCGGGGAAAAGCAGTTGATCACCATTGCGCGGGCGATTCTGGCCCGCCCGCAGTTGCTGATTCTCGATGAGGCGACCAGTTCGGTGGATACCCGCACCGAACTTCTGGTCCAGCAGGCGATGATCGACCTGCGCCGGGGCCGGACGAGTTTCATCATCGCCCACCGGCTGTCGACGATCCGCGACGCCGACCTGATCGTGGTGATGGACGGCGGGCGGATCCTCGAGCAGGGCAGCCACACAGAACTCCTCCAACGGCGCGGCGCGTACTGGGAGATGGTTCAGGCCTGATCGGCCCGCCTAGAGTTCGGGACCCTGCGACCGCAGGTCGTCCACCTCTGTCATCGCCTCTCTCAGCTTGGTCAGCCACTCCTCGGCGTGCTCACCGACCAGTCGGACGCACCACGACAGCGCGTCGGATCGCGACCGGGCTACCCCGGCATCGACGAGGGTGTCGAGTACCTGGCGCTCGGGCTGGCGCAATCGGGTCATCACCGGCACAGCGATGTGAGTGAACAGGATTCGCCGGGGTTCATCACCGGTGGTGAGCTCTACACCCCAGGAGACTTTGCGGCCGTAGCGTTCCTGGGCTTCCTCGGCGATGCGCATCCGCTCGCCCCGGGTGTCTTCGCGGAACCGCGACGCCCGGCCGGCTGCCCGGCCCGCCGTTTCGTCGCCGTCGGCGGGCAGCCGCCCGATGACGGTGATCTCCTCGCGGTCGACGATCACGGTGGGATCCCCGTTGAACCACCCGTCCGGAAGCCGACCGGCGAACCATTCGGCGGAGTCCCCGGCGTGAGGCTGATCGACCATCTGCCAGCCGCCAGACCGGCGGTTCTGCGTGTTCTTTTTCATAAATTACATAATTACACAGTTGCCGAGATACCGATCCGGGGTTCTCTCAGGGTGAACCGAAGTGATCCGACGACGACTTGGCGGATAATGAGCCGATGGCAGGTAAAGAGATCGATCCCCAACGGGCACAGGCCGCACGCGACATCGTCCGCCAGCATCCGGCGATGGCGCTGTTCGCGGCGTCTCCCGTCCTCCTGGCTGCGGGAGTGGTGTGGTGGCTGGCCGGTCCCGGTTGGGCCATAGTTCTGCTGGTGGTCGCGCTGGTCGCAGGCGGGATGGCCGTCCTCCGCAAGCGCTAAGCGCTCTGTTCGTTGCGACGGGCGCGGTACACCCTGACCTCGCCGGCGATGCCCTTGAGTCGTTTGGTGCCGGCGAACGACCACCGGAACCGCGGGTCATCGCCGATCTCGTCGCGGGCCGGACCGGCCACCAGCACCGCCCCCGGCCGGGCGACCGAGGTGACGCGGCTGGCCAGGTTGACCGGGCTGCCGAACCAGTCTCCGGCGCGGCTCACCGCCGATCCGTAGGCGAGCCCGACCCGCAGCCGGGGCAGTGCCTCGTCGGCGGCCGCAGCGTCAAGGAGTGCCAGCACGGCGTCGAGCAGCGCGGCCGGCTCGGCCGACACGAACATCACCGCGTCGCCGATGGTCTTGATGAACCGCACCGGCGGTGTGGCGACGTCGTGGCCCAGTTCCGCCAGCCGGTTGGCGAGTTGCTCGAGTTGCTCCGGGGGCAGTTCCTCCCCCAGCGCGGTGAAGCCCACGAGATCGGCGAACGCCGCCCCGATCAGCTTGGCCTCCGGCCGCGGCGTACCCGCCGCACGCTCGTCGGCGTTGACCGCCTCAGTTTCCAGGGTTCGCCGCAGTTGCAGCAGCAGTAGGTCGTCGATCATCGGGCCGAGCAACGGGGCCGCGGCACTGACCAGCGCGTCGGTACCCTTTGCGATGTCGAGTTCGCTGGTCCCCGGTCGCAGCACCGCGGCCAGCGCTGCGGTGTTCATCACCTCGCTGGCGTTGGCCAGCCCCTGAGCCAGCACCCGCACGATGTTGAGCATCAGGTCGGGGTCGATCCCCAGGTCGAGGAATCGTTTGATGTGGACGGCGGTGTCGGCGTCGCGTTGCATGAACACCCGCTCGTCGGGATCGTCCACTGCCGGCAGGCCGGCGGCGCGCTGGAAGCGGATCAGCTGATCGAGTTCCAGGCCGGTTTTCTCGCTGGTTTCGCGGGCTGACACGTAGTGGCCGTCGTCGCCCAACGCCCGCCGCGCCGGCAGCAGCATCGGCGAAAACGACGACTCGATCTCCTCTGGCGTGAAGCCTTGTCGGACAAGCCAGTCCACCAACTCGGCGCGTTCGGCGCGTTCCGGCTCGGTCTCCGATGTCATGACACCGCGGGTCGACGATCCGCCCAGGGCCGGGCCTTCTCAATCTGGGAACTGAGGGACAGCAGCGTGGCCTCATCGGAGGGCCGCCCGACGAGTTGCACCGACACCGGCAGGTTCTCGCCCTCCAGGAACCACGGCACCGCGGCGGCGGGCTGGCCGGTGGCGTTGAAGATCGCGTTGAAGGGCACCCGGGAGGCCACCAAAGACAACGTGCTCACCCCGCCGCGACGCTGGTACTGGCCGATCCGGGACGGGCCGGTGGCGGTCCCGGGGGTGATCAGCACGTCGATGTCATCGAAGATGGATCCCACCCGCGCCGCCAGAGTGGCTTCGGCCGCCCGAATCTTGGCGATCTGGCTCTCCGAAATCAGCCCGCCGATCCGGGCGATCGATCGGGTCCTGGGCTCCAGACGTTCCGAATGCGGCAGTTTCTGCACGTCCTCGTACACCCCGCGCCACATCCGCGGCAGCACGTGGCCGTACATCGCCCATGCCGGATAGTCGGGATCGCGCCAGAGCACTTCGTGGCCAAGGTCGCGCAGCAGACTCTCCACTCCGTCCAGGGCCCGCTGCTGCGCGCGCCCCACCCGGGCGACCAAGGTCGGCGGAATCTTGGCGCTCAAAGCAATTCGCAACCGACCGGGCTTACGGGCGGCAGCCTTGACGAATCCACCGCGCGGGGCCTTGCCGGTGTGAGTGACGTCGAGGAACAACGCGGCGTCCTCGACCGTGCGCGACAGCGGGCCGTTGACGCTCAAGCCCAACCAGGCATCCTCGTGCGGTCCGATCGGGACCCGGTCACGCTGGGGCTTGAGGCCGAACAACCCGCACCAGCTCGCTGGGATGCGGATCGACCCGGCGCCGTCGGAACCCAGGGCCAGGGGCGCCAACCCGGCCGCCACCGCCGCGGCACTGCCGCCGCTGCTGCCGCCCGGGGTGTAGGCCAGGTCCCACGGGTTGTGGGTGGCACCGAAGGCCACCGTCTCGGTGAACGGCCACAGCATCATCTCCGGCACGGCAGTCTTGCCCAGGATCACCGCACCCGCCTGCCGCAACCGGCGCACCACTTCACCGTCAGCGGTGGCGGGAAGGTCATAGGCGTTGCCGCCGAAGCAGGTGTACTCCCCGGCGACGTCGACGTCGTCCTTGATCGCGACGGGCACCCCCAGCAGTGGCAGTCGCTCACCGGCATCGAGGCGGTCCTGGGCGGCCGCGGCCTCCCGACGGGCGCTGTCGGTCAACACCACCCGGTAGCTGCGCAACTCCGAGTCGAACCGGGCGATCCGTTCCAGATAGCGCTCCAGCAGGGCAGGTGCGCTGATCGCACCGCCGGCGAGCATGCGGGCCTGCTCGGCGGCGCCTGCGAAGGCGAGGTCGGTGGCGTCCACTGGAGGCAGCGTAGCCGCTGGCACCGGCGTCAAACCGTTACGGTGGTCCGATGCCCTGTGTGTTCTGCCAGATCGTCGCCGGCGCCGCGCCTGCCATCCGGGTCTACGAGGACGAGGACTACCTCGGGTTCCTCGACATCCGCCCGTTCACCAGGGGCCACACGCTGGTGATCCCCAAGCAGCACAGCGTCGACCTGACCGACACACCGGCGCCCATCCTGGCCGGCATGTTGACCGTCGGGCAGCGCATCGCCCAGGCAACCCGGGCCTCGGGCCTGGCGGCGACCGGCAACAACGTGGCGATCAACGACGGGAAGTCAGCGTTCCAGTCGGTGTTCCACATCCACCTGCACGTGATTCCACGCCGTGACGGCGATAAGGCGTCGTTCGTGAAAGGGGTTCTGCTGCGGCGAGATCCGGACCGGGAGGCGACCGGGCGACTGCTCCGCGACGCACTGGCGGCGCGGCCATGAGCACCCTCGCCGACACCGCGCTCCGCGTGTTCGTGCAGGTGCATGACGCCGTCTACCAGCGCAGCAAGGGCTGGGTCGGGCACCGCATCCCCGGCGCGCCCAACAGCCTGCTGCTACACACCGTGGGAGCCAAGACCGGCCTGGTGCGCACCAGTTCGCTGTCCTACGCCCGGGACGGCCGCGACTATCTGGTGGTGGCGTCCAACGGCGGCGACCGGCGGGCACCCGGCTGGTATCACAATCTGAAAGCCGATCCGTCGGTGGAGATCAACGTGGGCCCGCGGCGATTTCCGGTGACCGCTGTGCCGGTGCTGCCCGACGATCCCGACTACGCCCGGCTGTGGCGAATCGTCAACGCCAACAACGCCGATCGCTACGACGGGTATCAGGCGCGTACCAGCCGGCCGATCCCCGTGGTGCGGCTGACGCCCTAATCACACACCCCGGCCTGAGCCGCGGCGACGACGAAGACCTCGTCGAGCATGGCCGGGGTCAACCGCCCGGTAAACATGTTCTGCTGACTGGGGTGATAGCAGCCCAGCAGGGTGACCCCGGAGGCGAACTCCGCCACCGCACCGTGGCCGAACTTCGGCCTGGGGGCGTGGGCGCCGAGCAGTCCCAGCGCGGCCTGCCAGGCAAACCCGCCCAGCGCCACGATCACGCGGACGTGCCCCGAGATCAGCCGCCACTCGGCCGCCAGCCACGGCGCACACGTCATCCGCTCCTGGGGTGTGGGTGCGTTTCCCGGTGGGGCGCACCGTACCGCCGCGGCGACCCGAATCAGGTTGGTGCCCAAACCATCTGCCGCATCGACGCTCACCGCTGAGTTGACCAGGCCGGCACGGTGCAACGCGGCGAACAACTGGTCGCCGGAACGGTCCCCGGTGAACACCCGCCCGGTCCGGTTGCCACCGTGCGCCGCCGGCGCCAATCCGAGGACCAGGATCCGGGGCCGCACCGAGCCCCATCCGGCGATCGGGCGTCCCCAGTACGGTTCCTCGGCAAACGCGCGGCGTTTGACGACAGCGACCTCCTCACGCCAGTCGACCAGACGCGGGCAGGCCCGGCAGACACTGACGCGGGCATCCAGCGCCGCCAGATCAGCCGCATCAGCGGCCAATTCGGCCACCTGGTCGCCGTCGTGGGCGATCGGCGTTGCGGCGGTGGCCGGGTCCCCCGGCCATCCCGATCCCGGTGGCGCCGGCGAATCGAACAGCGCCCGGGTGCGCGGGTGGGGCCGGGTTGTCACGATCTCGAATCTAAGCTGCTTCGGTGAGGACGTCGCGGGTGCCGGTGCTGCTCGTCCTGTGCTCGGCGTTGCTGGCCGCAGCGGGCAACGGCATCTCGATGGTCGCCTTTCCGTGGCTGGTGCTGCAGCGCACCGGCAGCGCCACCGAGGCGTCCATCGTCGCGGGGGCGGGCACTCTGCCGTTGCTGTTCGCCACGCTGATCGCCGGCACCGCGGTGGACTTCCTCGGCCGGCGGAGGGTGGCCATGCTCGCCGACGCGATGTCAGCGCTGTCGGTGGCCGCGATCCCGGTGCTGGCGCTGACCCTCGGTGTCGGTGTACTCAACACCGTGGTGCTGGCAGGTCTGGCCGCCCTCGGCGCCTTCTTCGATCCGGCCGGCATGACCGCGCGAGTGTCGATGCTGCCGGAGGCGGCTCGGCGGGCGGATTGGACCCTGGACCGCGCCAACAGCGTCTACGAAGCGACCTTCAACCTGGCTTACATCACCGGACCCGGCATCGGCGGTCTGCTCATCGCCACCCTCGGCGGCGTCAACACCATGTGGGTGACCGCCGCGGCCTTCGTCCTGTCGATTCTGGCGATGGCGGCGCTGCGGTTGCACGGCGCTGATCGACCTGAGCCCGAGGCCCGGCCCGACGGTGTGGTGTCCGGCGTTCTCGAGGGACTGCGCTTCGTCTGGGGCAACCGGGTGTTGCGGACCCTGGGCCTGATCGAACTCGCCGTCACGGGCCTGTACCTGCCGATGGAGAGCGTGCTGTTTCCGAAGTACTTCAGCGATCGCAATGAACCCACCCAACTCGGCTGGGTGCTGATGGCGCTGTCGATCGGCGGACTGATCGGCGCACTGAGTTGGACGGTACTGTCCCGGATCGCCCGCAGGCGCACCACGGTCCTGACGGCGGTCGCCACCTTCGGTACGGGAGCCACGATCATCGCCTTCCTGCCACCGCTACCGGTGATCCTGGTGCTCTCGGTCATCATCGGGCTGGTGTACGGACCCATCGGCCCGATCTACAACTCGGTGATGCAGACCCGAACACCGCCGCAGATGCGCGGCCGGGTGATCGGGGTGATGACATCGATGGCCTACGCCGCCGGCCCGGTCGGCTTCATCATCGCCGGCCCACTGGTGGACGCGTTCGGACTCACGACGGCGTTCCTGGCGCTGGCCTTGCCGGTGCTGCTGATCGCCGTCACATGCGTGTGGGTGCCGGCGCTGCGGGAGCTGGATGAGGCACCACCCGGCGCATCATTGTGACAGTGCCCGAGTTGTGACAGTGCCCGAGTTCCAGGTCCCATCGCTGCCCGCCGACGTCCGTGCGATGGCTCACCGCGGTCCGCAGTGGGCCGCCTGGGCCGACGCCCTGCCCGCGACGGTGCGCCTGTTGGCCGAACGATGGTGCCTACGCCCCGACGGTCAACCCGGCCACGGGCACTGCTCGCTGGTGCTGCCGGTACGCACCGCCGCGGGTACGGCCGCGGTGCTCAAGGTCGGCTTCCCCGACGAGGAGTCCGAGCATGAGCATCTGGCGCTGCAACGCTGGGGCGGTGCCGGTGCAGTGCGTCTTCTCAGCGCCGACCCCCATCACCGCGGGCTGCTGCTGGAGCGGCTGGGCTCCGCCGATCTCACCGCGGTATCCGAGGCGCAGGCGTGCAGCGTCGTCGCTGATCTGTACCGCCGCATCCATGTCCCGGCGATGCCGCAGTTACGTCCGCTGTCGGCCTTGATTGATCGGTGGACCGACGAGTTGGTGGCGTTGGGGCGCAACGCGCCGATCCCGCGTCGGCTCGTCGAGCAGGCCATCGCACTCGGCACCGACCTGGGTGGTGATCGGGCGGCGGAGCGGGTGATCCACACCGATCTGCACTACGGCAATGTGCTGGCCGGCGACCGTGAACCATGGCTGGTGATCGACCCCAAGCCGGTCAACGGCGACCCGCACTATGAGATCGCACCCATGCTGTGGAACCGGTGGGAAGAGATCGCCGCCGATGTCCGCGGCGGTGTGCGGCGCCGGTTCTGGATGCTCATCGACGCCAGCGGGTTCGACGAGGACCGCGCACGCGGCTGGGTGATCGTGCGGATGATGCACAACGCGATGTGGGCGTTACAGGATGGACCGCGAGGCGACCAGGGGTGGCTGACCCGGTGTATCGCCGTCGCCAAAGCGGTGGGATCGGCGTAACCTCCAGGTTCGGCCAGGGCCCTACGATTGACCCGTGAACCCCGCGCTCGCCGGCCTCGTCGCCGGACTACCCGACGGTGTCGTCGTCACCGATCCGGACATTCTGGACTCCTACCGCCACGACCGGGCGATGGATCCGGCGGCCGGCACCCCGTTGGCGGTGGTGCGGCCCTCCAAAACCGAAGAGGTGCAGGCGGTTCTGCGCTGGGCCAGCGCCCACCGGGTGCCGGTGGTGCCGCGTGGTGCCGGCAGTGGCCTGTCCGGCGGGGCGACCGCCCTGGACGGCGGCATTGTGCTGTCGACGGAGAAGATGCGCGAGATCACCGTCGACCCGGTCACCCGCACGGCGGTGGTCCAGCCGGGCCTGCTCAACGCCGAGGTCAAGAACGCCGTCGCCGAGTACGGGTTGTGGTATCCGCCGGACCCGTCCTCCTACGAGATTTGCAGCATCGGCGGCAACGTCGCCACCAACGCCGGCGGGCTGTGCTGTGTGAAGTACGGCGTCACCACCGACTATGTGCTGGGTCTGCAGGTGGTGCTGGCCGACGGCACCGCGGTGCGCCTCGGCGGCCCGCGCCTCAAGGACGTCGCCGGGCTGAGCCTGACCAAATTGTTCGTCGGCAGCGAGGGCACCCTCGGGATCGTCACCGAGGTGACCCTGCGCCTGCTGCCGCCGCAGCACACCTCGGCGACGGTGGTGGCGACATTCGACTCGGTGGAGGCCGCCGCCGGTTCGGTCGTCGAGATCACCGGCAAGATCCGGCCGTCGATGCTGGAGTTCATGGACGGCGTCGCCATCAACGCCGTCGAGGACAAGCTGAAGATGGGTCTGGACCGCGACGCGGCCGCCATGATGGTGGCCGCCTCCGACGACCGTGGCCCGGCCGGCGCCGAGGACGCCGCGTTCATGGCCCGGGTATTCACCGAAGCCGGCGCCACGGAGTGCTTTTCGACCGACGACCCGGTTGAAGGAGAGGCATTCGTGGTGGCACGCCGCTACGCCATCCCCGCGGTGGAGGCCAAAGGCTCACTGCTGCTCGAGGACGTCGGTGTGCCGCTGCCCCGGCTGGCCGACTTGGTCGGCGGGGTTGCCAAGATCGCCGCCGAGGCGGGCCTGACCATCTCGGTGATCGCCCATGCCGGAGACGGCAACACCCACCCGTTGATTGTCTACGACGCGTGCGACGCAGCCATGACGGCGCGGGCGCACAAGGCGTTCGGCGACATCATGGATCTGGCCGTCGGCCTCGGCGGCACCATCACCGGCGAGCACGGGGTCGGCCGACTCAAGAAACCCTGGCTGGCAGGACAATTGGGCCCGGAAGCCATGGAACTCAACCGCCGGATCAAGGCGGCACTGGATCCGGACGGGATTCTGAACCCGGGTGCGGTCATCTGATGCCCGGGTCGTGACGCCGGCAGATCGGCGGCGGGGAGGCTAGGAGCGCACCCGGGTGAATCGGTGCAGCACCCAGGCCACCGGAATGCTCAGCGCCATCGTCGTCACCAACAGTCCTGCGACATTGCCGGTATAGACCTGCCAGTGCAATACCTCGGTCATGGCGACCTCTATCAGCACCAGGTGCACCAGGAAGATCTCGTAGGAGATCTCGCCGAGCCACACCATCGGCCGACTGGCCAGCAGCCTTGAGTACCAACCACCGCCGGCGGGACGCCGCACTGTGTCACCGCCGCCGAGCGCCAACGGCGCCACCACCAGCGTGGCGATCGCCGCATAAAACACCGTCTTGACCAGCGCCTGCGCCAGGCCGGTCGGCGAAGTCTGCGGCTCCCCGGCGATCGGCGTGCACACGATCACAAAACAGATCAGCGCCAGCGGCACTGCGACGAACCCGTAGACCCGCACCCCCATCGCAGCCAAGACCGTCAGCATCATGCCGCCGACGAACCAGGCCAGATAGCCGGGCAACCACAGCTTGGCACCGTCGGGCAGAGAGTCGTTGGTGTGCACCAGCACCATCCAGGCCGGACTGAGCAGAAACAGGAAGGCGAGTCCGGCCAGTAACAGCCCGGGCCTCCACTGCCGCTTGCACAGTACGGCCATCAGCAGGTAGACCAGCAACGGTAGCGCCACGTAGAACGCGACTTCGACTGCCAGACTCCACATCTGGGTGAGTCCCTGGTGCAACAGGGCGAATCCGTAGTTGTCGGTGTAGATCTGGGTGAGCGTCAGGTTGCGGAACAGCCCCCACCAACTGTGGCCGGGATTGGGTCCGCCGTCGCGGAAGTGATAGATCGCATACGCGGCCAATACGGTGACCACGTAGGCCGGCATGATGCGTCGCACCCGATGCCAGGCGTAACGCTTCACTGAAGGACCGGCCGCACCAGCGGCCGCCGCCTTCACCCACGGACCGAACAACAGGTATCCGGAGAGCACGAAGAAGATCGGCACCCCGATCTCCAGTCGGGAATAGACCAGTCCGACAAAGCCGTGGGTGTATTTGCCGGTTGTGTAGGCGGCGTGGGTGGCAACCACCAGCACTGCAGCCAGGGCACGCACACCGGTCAGCGAGGGCACCCGGTCGACGGTGGATATCGACTCCAGTCCGCCCTGGTCGACCTGACCGGACGCGGTCATTGCTCTTTTCGGCGCGGCTTTCCACCGGAGAACCGGGGCCCCGAGGCGCTGCCGCGGTCTGGTTTGAGATCGATCAGAACACCTGAGATCCGGGTGTTCTCAAGCTTTTTCCAGGCCTCCTTGGGAAGCCTGGCGGGTAACTCCACCAGCGAGAAGTCGCTCTTGATGGTGATGTGACCGAAATCGCTGCGGTTCAGTCCGCCCTCGTTGGCGATGGCGCCGACGATCGAACCGGGCCCGACCTTATGCCTTTTGCCGACCGCGATGCGGTAGGTGGCCAAGTCGTCGCGCACCTTGCGGGGCGCACGCTCGCGCTCCTCGCGCTCCGGCCGCTCCCGGCGTTTCTCCGGCGGCGGCTCGGTCAGCAGGAACTCCGCCCCGTCACGGCTCAGCACCGCCAGCGCAGCGGCGATGTCGGCCATCGGTACGTCGTTGTCACGCTCGTATGCCTCGACGAGGCGGCGGAAGGTGTCGAAGCCGGCGCCGCCGAGGGCGTCGGTGATCGAATCGCGGAACTTCTCCACCCGCTGGGCGTTGACGTCCTCGACCGACGGCAGTGCCACCTCGGTCACCGGCTGGCGGGTGACCTTCTCGATGGACTTGAGCAGGTGGCGTTCCCGCGGCGAGACGAACAACAGCGCGGTGCCCGAGCGTCCGGCCCGACCGGTGCGGCCGATGCGGTGCACATAGGACTCCGGGTCGTGCGGGATGTCGTAGTTCAGAACATGGGAGATGCGTTCGACGTCAAGGCCTCTGGCGGCGACGTCGGTGGCCACCAGGATGTCGATGCTGCCGTCTTTCAATGCCGCGATGGTTCGCTCCCGAACCGCCTGCGGCACGTCACCGTTGATCGCGGAGGCGGAAAACCCTCGGGCGCGCAGCTTTTCGGCCACCTCCTCGGTGGCCTGTTTGGTCCGTACGAAAACGATCATCGCCTCGAACGACTCGACCTCGAGGACTCGGGTCAGCGCATCCATCTTGCGTGGCCCGGAGACCTGGATGTAGCGCTGGGTGATGTTCTCGGCGGTGGCGGTCTTGGCCTTGACGGCGACCTCGATCGGGTCGTGCAGATACTTGCCGGTGATCTTGCGGATCGCCGGGGGCATGGTCGCCGAGAACAGCGCAACCTGCTTGTACTCGGGGGTGTCGGAGAGTATCCGTTCGACGTCCTCGGCGAAACCCATCTGCAGCATCTCGTCGGCCTCGTCAAGCACGAGGTAGTCCAGATGCGAGAGGTCCAGGGTGCCGCGCTCGAGGTGGTCGATCACCCGACCGGGTGTCCCGACGACCACTTGCGCCCCGCGCTTCAAACCGGCCAACTGCACGGTGTAGGACTGGCCGCCATAAATGGGCAGCACGTTCAGCTTGGGCAGGTGGGCGGCATAGCGGCCGAACGCCTCGGCGACCTGCAGCGCCAACTCCCGGGTGGGGGCGAGTACCAGCGCCTGGGTCTGCCTGCTGGCGGGATCGATGCGGGACAGAATCGGGATGGCAAACGCGGCGGTCTTGCCGGTGCCGGTCTGCGCAAGCCCTACGACGTCATTGCCGGCCAGCAGTGCCGGGATGGTCGCGGCCTGAATGGCAGACGGGGTTTCATAGCCCACATCGGCGACCGCCTGCAGCACCGAGGGATGAATGTGCAGGTCGTCAAAGGTCTGAGCGGGCGAGTCGGCGCCGTCCTGGGTGGATGTCATTGCGGTGCGAGTCTAGTGGGTCTGCGCGTCGCACCCGGCCGGGCCGGGGCTGCGCCGGTACCGTGCTGCGATGTGAGAAATCGGCTGACGGTTTCGGCGGTGTGCCTCACCGCCGCAGCACTGGCGGCGTGCAGTTCGGGCGACTCGACGGTGTCCAAGACTCCTATGCCCGCGACACCGGCGGCCCCGACCACCTCCGCCGCCGCCCCGCCGCCCGGTCCGCCGGCGCCCGACCCCTGCCCGGTCGACCTGGCCGCTCCGGCGATCGCCCAGGCGGTGGCCGAACTGCCCCGCGATCCGCGCAGCCAGCAGGGCTGGAACCCCGAACCGGTCGCCGGGAACTACAACGAGTGCGCCCTGTTGTCGGCGGTGATCGTCAAGGCCAACACCAACGCCGCCAATCCCAACACCCGCGCGGTGATGTTCCACCGCGGCAAGTACATCCCCACCGGGGTGCCAGACACTTACGGCTTCAACGGGATTGAGGCCACCCAGAGCACCGGCGACACCGTGGCACTGACCTTCGCCGGCGGGATGGGCCTGCAGAGCGTGGTCAAGTTCCGCTGGAACGGCAAAGGCGTGGAGTTGATCGGCAACACCGGCTGACGGTGCAGCCGCCATTCACTATGGTCTCCTGATGGGAACCGCGACCACGGGTAGTCAACCGCGGTGGACGGTGGCAGCCCCGGTCCTGGGAATTGCGGTGCTGCTGGCCACCTGGACCCAGCACGACCATCCGCTGACCCTGACGCTGATCGCGGCCAGCCTTGTCGCGGCGATCCTCGCTGCGGTTCACCATGCAGAGGTGGTCGCACACCGCGTCGGCGAGCCCTTCGGTTCCCTGCTGCTTGCGGTGGCCGTCACCATCATCGAGGTCGGACTGATTGTGATGCTCATGGTCGGCGGCGGCCCCGGCGTGTCCACCTACGCCCGCGACACCGTTTTCGCGGCGGTCATGATCAGCCTCAACGGCATCGCCGGCCTGAGCCTGCTGGTCGGGGCGCTGCGGCACCGATTGGTGTCGTTCAACGCATCTGGTTCCGGGGCGGCGCTGGCGACGGTCGTGACGCTGGCCGGCGTGTGCCTGGTGTTGCCGGGTTTCACCGTCAGTGCGGAGGGCATGCAGTATTCGAGTTCCCAACTGGCCTTCGCCGCCGTCGCGTCGCTGGTGCTCTACGGAGGCTTCGTGATCACCCAGACCGGACGGCACCGCGATTTCTTTCTGCCGGTCGCGGCCGATCAGGACGGCAGGGTGACCGGCCTGCTGGATGAGGACGGCGACGGCCACGCCGATCCGCCCACTGCGCGGATAGCCGGACTAAGCCTGGCGCTGCTGCTGGTGTCCCTGATCGCGGTCGTGGGCCTGGCCAAACTGCTGTCACCGACAGTCGCCGACGCAGTGACCGCTGTAGGGCTGCCCTATGCCGTTGTCGGCGTGGTGATCGCGCTGGTGGTGCTGGCCCCGGAAACCATTGCCGCCGTGCGCAACGCGACCCGTAACCATGTGCAGACCAGCCTCAACCTGGCCTATGGATCGGCGATGGCCTCTATCGGCCTGACAATCCCGGTGATCGCGATTGCCATGACTTGGTTGCCGGGCCCGCTGAGCCTGGGTCTTGAGCCGACACAGATCGTGCTGCTGACCTTGTCGGTGATCCTGTCGGTGTTGACCTTGGCCGAGGGGCGTGCGTTGGCCCTGCAGGGACTGGTGCACCTGGTCCTGCTGGCGACGTTTCTGTTCCTGTCCGCGATCCCTTAGGCAGCGGCCGTGACCACCGTGCTCGACCGGTTGGCCGCCATCGTCGGCCCTGCGCACGTCAGCACCGACCCCGATGTGCTGGCCGCCCGCAGCATCGACTGGACCGGCCGCTACCGCGGCAGGGCCGGCGCGTTGGTCCGGCCGGCCGATGCCCAGCAGGTTGCCGCAGTACTGGGCGCCTGCCGTGAGACCGGCGCGTACGTCACCGTGCAGGGCGGGCGCACCTCCCTGGTGGCCGGCGCCGTGCCCGAGCACGACGACGTGCTGTTGTCCACCGAGCGGTTGACCGACATAGCCGCGGTCGATTCCGACGAGCGCCAGGTCCGGGTCGGGGCCGGGGTAACGCTGCGCGAGGTGCAGCAGGTGGCTTCCGCCGCCGGCCTGTTGTTCGGTGTGGACCTGGCCGCCCGGGACTCGGCCACGATCGGCGGGATGGCCGCCACCAACGCCGGCGGCCTGCACACCGTGCGCTACGGAAACATGGCCGAGCAGGTGCTGGGCCTGCAGATCGCACTGCCCGACGGGACGATCCTGAGCCGTCACCCGCAGGTGTACTCGGACAACACCGGATACGACCTGCCCGGCCTGTTCATCGGGTCCGAGGGCACTCTGGGCGTCATCACCGAAGTGGACCTGCGCCTGCATCCCGCACCGACGCACCGGGTGACGGCGGTCTGCGGGTTCGACGACCTCGACACGTGCGTGGCCGCCGGACGTTCCCTGCGCGGCGTCGAGACCATCGCCGCACTCGAACTCATCGACGGCCGCGCCGCCCGACTGGCCGCCGACCACCTCGGGGTGCCGGTGCCGGTCGCCGGTGAATGGCTACTGCTCGCCGAACTCGCCGGCAACACCGAGCAGACCGATCGGTTGGCAGCGGCACTGGACGGTGTGGCCATGCGGTCAGAGCCCGCCGTCGGAGTCGACGCCGCCGCCCGGGAGCGGCTTTGGCAGGTGCGCGAATCCCTGGCCGAGATTCCGGGCCTATTCGGACCACCGCTGAAATACGATATCGCGCTGCCGCTTTCAGCCATCGGATCCTTCGCCGCGGCGGCGGCCGAACTGGTCGGCAGACATGCGCCGGAATCAATCAGCATTCTGTTCGGTCATATCGGCGAAGGCAATGTGCATCTGAATGTGTTGCGCTGCAACGACGATCAGGAAAAACGCATTTACCCGGCCATGATGGACCTCATCGCCGCCCACGGCGGGAACGTCAGTTCCGAACACGGTGTCGGGAGCCGCAAGCGCGGCTATCTGTCGATGTCCCGGCTACCTGCCGACATCGCCGCGATGCGAACCATCAAGACCGCCTTCGACCCGACGGGTTACCTCAATCCCGCGGTGCTGTTCGGCTAGCGGGCGGCGTGCCTGCCGTGGGCCTGTGCGACGGCGGAGACGTTGACCGCCATCCCGGCATCTGCCCCGGTAGCCCGGCGGGGACCGATGAGGAAGATCGCAGCCAGAACGCCGAACAGGGCTGCGAATGCCGGCAGCAGGACCGACTGCGACATCGCATGCGCAAACGGTTCCTGCAGGAACGGCGGCACGTTTGTGACGTCGGCTTCGCCGCGGGGCGCCGAACCCGCAGGGGCCGAGGGCATCTCGACCCTGACTCGCCAGGACATGAATGCGGCGATACTGGCGCTGCCGAGCACCGAGCCGACCTGCCGGGTGGTGTTGTACACGCCCGAACCGGCTCCGGCCAGCCGGTCGGGAAGGTTGCGGATGGCGGTGGCACTCAACGGCGCCCAGATGAACGCCATCGCGATACCCATCGCCGCCAACGGCAGGGCCAACCGCCAGATAGGGGTGCTCGGCGTCATCTCGATCGACAGCCACAGCAGCGCGATCGCCAGAGTCGAGAAGCCGAACCCGATGATCGGCCGGGGGTGCGAGCGGTCCACGATCCGCCCGACGAAAGGCGCCAGCACACCACTGAATACAGCCATCGGCGCGGTCAGCAGCGCCGCGCGGGTGGGGGTAAGCCCGCACACCGACTGGGCGAAGAACATCAGGGGCAGGATCATCGCGGTGACCGAGAAACCGATCACCGCGATTCCAACGTTGGCAAGACTGAAGTCCCGGTCGGCGAAGATTGCCAGCGGGATCAGCGGCTCGCGACGGTTGACCGACTGCCAGTACACGAACACCGCCATGACGACGATCCCGCTGGCGATGGTCACCCAGATCCAGGGCTGCCAGTCATGGGCCTGGCCTTCCTGGAGGCCGAAAACGATCAGGAACAGTCCCACACCGGAGAGCAGCACACCGGGAATGTCGAAGCGGTGCGGATGGGTGTCCAGGACCGGAATCAGCCGGGCCGCCAAGATCAGTCCGACGATCCCGACCGGCACGTTGACGAAGAAAATCCACGACCAGCCGAGGCGGTCCACCAGCACGCCGCCCGCCAGCGGACCGACCAGCGTCGCCACCCCTGCGGTGGCCCCCCACATGCTCAGCGCCACCCCGCGTCGCTCGGCCGGGAAGATGCGGGTGATGGTCGACAGCGTCTGCGGAGTGAGCAGGGCGGCACCCACCCCTTGCACCATCCGGGCCGCGATGAGCATGCCCAGCGACCCGGCCAGCCCACACCAGAGCGAGGCGGCGGTGAACACGGCCAGGCCGATCATGTAGAGCTTCTTCTGACCGAACCGGTCGCCGAGCCGACCGGCCAGCAGCAACGGCACCGCGTAGGCCAGCAGGTAGGCGCTGGTGACCCAGATGATGCTCTCGTAATCGGAGATGTTCAGTGCCTTCATGATGCTGGGGTTTGCGACCGCGACGATCGTCGAGTCGACCAGGATCATGAAAAAGCCGACCAGCATGGCCCACAACGTCTTCCAGGGATTGGCCGGCTGGGTCACTGGTGCGATGTTGCCAGCACTGGCCCCAGGGGTCGCTGGGCGGGTCCTAAGGACCGCGGTTACCCGCCGACGAGGCGCATCCTTTGCTCGCAGGCGCCACCGGCGATGGAAATTCGGCCCCTCGGGCACTTCTGCGCCGGCCCCGTTCGTTAGCCTGACGACGCGCCCCAGCGCGGATTCTCCGACCAGCGGAATCGCCGAACAGAGGAAAGGCTCGTCATGAGGCTTCGCCGCAAGCAGACGCCACCGGACAACCTGCCGGCCCGGCCGGAAGATTCCGGCACTTCAGCCAAACTGCTGTCGCACATCCTGGAGTCCAGCTCACGGCTGCAGGCCCCGGCCGTCAAGGCCTATGTCGCACGGTTGCGCCGAACCAACCCGAATGCCAGCCCGGCCGAGATCGTCACCAAACTGGAGAAGCACTATCTGGCCGCGGTGATGGCTAGTGGAGCGGCCGTCGGGTCGGCCGCCGCCTTCCCGGGTATCGGCACCATCACGGCACTGTCCGCAGTCGCCGGCGAGACCGTCCTGTTCCTGGAAGCCACTGCCGCCTTCGTGCTCGCCGTCGCGGAAGTACATGGCATCCCGGTCGAAGACCGCGAGCGCCGGCGCACCCTGGTGCTCGCGGCACTGGTCGGTGAGAACGGCTCGGGGGCAGTCAAGGACCTGCTCGGAGCGGGACGCACCAGCGGCGCCTGGCTGGCCGAGGCTGAACTGATTCCGCTGCCGGTGGTGTCCCAACTCAATTCCCGGCTGACGCAGCACTTCGTCAAGAAGTTCGCGATCAAACGCACCGCCATGGCCTTCGGCAAGATGCTGCCGGTCGGCATCGGCGCGGCGATCGGTGGTGGCGGCAACCGGATGATGGGCAAGAAGATCCTCCAGAATGCCCGCAAGGCGTTCGGCCCGGCGCCGGCGCGCTGGCCGGGCACCCTGCGTGTGGTGACTGCCACCGAGGAACTGCCCGCCATCGAGCAATCTCAGTCGGGGCCCCCCGGTCTGACCTGACTGACCTGACTCGCGGTCCTCGGGCATGCGCCTGACGTGCTACCCAACACGAGATAGCCTTTAGGCGACGTCTAATGGGCGGCCACTTGGGGCACAGAATTGAGGCGAGCGCTTCCGTGAGCAGTACGAGTTCACCCTTCGGCCAGAACGAATGGCTGGTCGAGGAGATGTACCGCAAATTCCGCGACGACCCTTCCTCGGTGGACCCGAGTTGGCACGAGTTCCTCATCGACTACCGGCCGGAGCCGACGAACGTCGGCAGTCAAACCCCGCCGACGAACGTCGGCAGTCAAACCCCGTCGGCCAACGGTCAGCCCGCTGCGCGCGCGGCCGTCGCACCGCCGAACCCTCCGGCACCCAACCCGCCGGCCGCCGCTCCCGCCCCGGTCGCGCCGACCACGCCCCCGACGCCGCCGGCATCGGCTCCCCCGGCGCCCGCACCGGCACCCGCGTCAGCACCGGCCCCGGCGGCATCCGCCACCGAACCGGTCGGTGACGGCGCGCAGGTGCTGCGCGGCGCCGCGGCGGCAGTCGTCAAGAACATGAACGCTTCGCTGGAGATCCCCACCGCCACCAGCGTGCGGGCCATCCCGGCGACTCTGATGATCGACAACCGCATCGTCATCAATAACCACCTGAAGCGGACCCGCGGCGGCAAGCTCAGCTTCACCCACCTGCTGGGCTTCGCCATCGTGCAGGCGATCAAGAAGTTCCCCAACATGAACCGGCACTTCGCCGAGATCGACGGCAAGCCCAACGTCGTCACCCCGGCGACCACCAACCTGGGTCTGGCGATCGACCTGCCGGGTAAGGACGGCAAGCGCTCCCTGGTGGTCGCCGCCATCAAGGGCTGCCAGACAATGGAATTCGCTGATTTCGTCGCCGCCTACGAGGACATCGTCCGGCGCGCCCGCGACGGCAAGCTCACCGCCGAGGATTTCGCCGGCGTCACCATCTCGCTGACCAACCCGGGCACCATCGGCACCGTGCACTCGGTGCCGCGCCTGATGGCCGGGCAGGGCGCGATCATCGGCGCCGGAGCCATGGAGTACCCGGCGGAGTTCCAGGGCGCCAGCGAGGAACGCATCGCCGAGCTGGGCGTCGGCAAGTTGATCACGCTGACCTCCACCTACGACCACCGGATCATCCAGGGCGCGGAGTCCGGCGACTTCCTGCGCACCATCCACCAGATGCTGCTCTCGGAGGACTTCTGGGACGAGATCTTCTTCGACCTCGGCATCCCCTATGAGCCGGTGCGGTGGCGCACCGACAACCCGGACTCAATCGTCGACAAGAACGCCCGCGTCATCGAGTTGATCGCCGCCTACCGCAACCGCGGCCATCTGATGGCCGACATCGACCCGCTTCGGCTGGACAAGAACCGGTTCCGGATGCACCCCGATCTCGATGTGCTGACCCACGGACTGACGCTGTGGGACCTCGACCGGGAGTTCAAGGTCAACGGGTTCGCCGGCCAGGAGTACAAGAAGCTTCGCGACGTGCTCTCGGTGCTGCGCGACGCCTACTGCCGGCACATCGGCGTGGAGTACACCCACATCCTCGAACCCGATCAGCAGCGCTGGCTGCAGGAGCGCGTCGAGGTCAAGCACGATAAGCCGCCGGTCGCCCAGCAGAAGTACATCCTGAGCAAGCTCAATGCCGCCGAGGCGTTCGAGACCTTCCTGCAGACCAAATACGTTGGGCAGAAACGGTTCTCACTGGAGGGCGCGGAGTCGGTGATCCCGATGATGGACGCGGTGATCGACCAGGCCGCCGAACACGGCCTCGACGAGGTGGTCATCGGCATGCCGCACCGCGGCCGGCTCAATGTGCTGGCCAACATCGTCGGAAAGCCCTACTCGCAGATCTTCAGCGAGTTCGAGGGCAACCTCAACCCGTCGCAGGCGCACGGTTCCGGCGACGTGAAGTACCACCTCGGCGCCACCGGCACCTACATCCAGATGTTCGGGGAGAACGACATCGAGGTGTCGCTGGTGGCCAACCCGTCGCACCTGGAGGCCGTCGACCCGGTGCTCGAGGGTCTGGTCCGGGCTAAGCAGGACCTGATCGAGGGACCACCGGAAGGTGGCGACTCCGAACCCCGCGAGTTCACCGTGGTGCCCCTGATGCTGCACGGCGATGCCGCCTTCGCCGGCCAGGGGGTGGTGGCCGAGACGCTGAATCTGGCGCTGCTGCCGGGATATCGCACCGGCGGCACCATCCACATCGTCGTCAACAACCAGATCGGCTTCACCACCGCACCGGAGAACTCACGCTCAGCCGAGTACTGCACCGACGTCGCGAAGATGATCGGCGCCCCGATCTTCCATGTCAACGGCGACGACCCGGAGGCCTGCGTCTGGGTGGCTCGCCTGGCGATGGACTTCCGCCAGCAGTTCAAGAAGGACGTCATCATCGACATGCTGTGCTACCGCCGCCGCGGTCACAACGAGGGCGACGACCCGTCGATGACCAACCCGGCGATGTACGACGTGATCGACACCAAGCGCGGTGTCCGCAAGAGTTACACCGAGGCGCTGATCGGCCGCGGTGACATCTCCATCAAGGAGGCCGAGGACGCACTGCGCGACTACCAGGGCCAACTCGAGCAGGTGTTCAACGAGGTCCGGGAACTGGAGAAGCACGTCATCGAGCCGAGCGAGTCGGTCGAGGCGGCGCAGATGATCCCGCGCGGGATGAACACCGCGGTGGACAAGGCGCTGCTGGCCCGCATCGGTGACGCGCACCTGTCCTTCCCGCCTGAGTTCTCGCCGCACTCGCGGGTCAAGCCGGTGCTGGAGAAGCGCAGGGAGATGGCCTACGAGGGCAAAGTGGACTGGGCCTTCGGTGAACTTCTGGCGCTGGGCACCTTCCTGGCCGAGGGCAAGCTGATCCGGTTCACCGGGCAGGACACCCGCCGGGGCACCTTCACGCAGCGCCATGCGGTGATCATCGACCCGAATACCGCCGCCGAGTTCACCCCACTGGACCTGCTCACCGTCAACCCGGACGGCACACCTACCGGCGGGCGGCTCCTGGTGTACGACTCGCCGCTGTCGGAGTACGCGGCGGTGGGCTTCGAGTACGGCTACTCGGTGGGCAACCCCGGGGCGATCGTGATGTGGGAGGCCCAATTCGGCGACTTCGTCAACGGCGCACAGTCGATCATCGACGAGTTCATCAGTTCCGGCGAGGCCAAGTGGGGTCAGCTCTCCGACGTGGTGCTGCTGCTGCCACACGGCCACGAGGGTCAGGGGCCCGATCACACCTCCGGCCGCATCGAGCGGTTCCTGCAGTTGTGGGCGGAGGGCTCGATGACCATCGCGATGCCGTCGACCCCGGCGAACTACTTCCACCTGCTGCGCCGGCACGGCTTGGACGGGGTGCACCGTCCGCTGATCGTGTTCACGCCAAAGTCGATGCTGCGCAACAAGGCCGCGGTGAGCGATCTGCGTGACTTCACCGAGCGTAAGTTCTGCTCCATTCTGGAGGAGCCCACCTACACCGACGGCGACGGTGACCGGGACAAGGTCACCCGGGTGCTACTGACCAGCGGCAAGGTCTACTACGAGCTGGAGGCACGCAAGACCAAGGACCACCGCGACGACGTCGCAATCCTGCGGGTCGAGCAACTGGCCCCGTTGCCCAGACGCCGGCTGGCCAACACCCTGGAGGGCTACCCGAACGCGCGGGAGTTCTTCTGGGTACAGGAGGAACCTGCCAACCAGGGCGCGTGGCCGACGTTCGGACTGACGATGCCTGAGTTGCTGCCGGAGAAGCTGGCCGGGATCAAGCGGATCTCCCGGCGCGCCATGTCGGCGCCGTCGTCGGGGTCATCGAAGGTGCATGCCGTCGAGCAGCAGGAGATCATCGACGAGGCGTTCGGCTAAACGAACGCGCGCTCAGCCCCCGAACAGCGGCAGCAGCGGCTTGCCGTCGGCGATGTTATTGGTGACGTTCTCCACCGCGCGCGGGCACAGCAACGAGATCGCCGAGCCGGTGAACATCGTCGAGGGCCCCAGCGGACGGCCGATGGCTTCGGACACCTCGGCGGCGATATCGGCGGTGTTCTGGCCCCGCTCGGCCAGGAACGGGCACAGCGACTGACCGATGGCCACCGCCTGGCCGGTGTCGATCCCGGTCAGGTCGGCGATATCCAGGGTCGACAGGAAATCGTCGACGTTTCCCGCGTTGTCGCCGGGCTCGGCCTGCGCCGGCGCGGCGAATACCCCGCTGGCCAGACCTGAGGCAACCAACAGCGAACCAGTGACACGGCGCAACTTCATGATGGTGGAATCGTACGGGCCTGCGCGGACGTTACGCATCTGGTTGCTCGCTGTAACCTGAAGCGGATTAGACACCCGTCAACAGGAGCGTGCATGCAGGGATTCGCCGGCAAAGTGGCAGTTGTAACCGGGGCCGGCTCAGGTATCGGGCAGGCACTGGCGGTCGAACTGGGACGCTCCGGGGCATCGGTGGCGATCAGTGACGTCGACACCGACGGCCTCAAGGTGACCGAGGATCGTCTGACAGCGATCGGCGCCAAGGTCAAGTCAGACCGTCTCGACGTCACCGAGCGGGAACGCTTCCTGCTCTACGCCGACGAGGTCAAGGCACACTTCGGCAAGGTCAACCAGATCTACAACAACGCCGGCATCGCCCACACCGGCGACGTCGAGATCACCGCGTTCAAGGACATCGAGCGGGTGATGGACGTCGACTACTGGGGTGTGGTGAACGGCACCAAGGCGTTCCTGCCGCATCTGATCGCCTCGGGCGACGGGCATGTCATCAATATCTCCAGCCTCTTCGGTATCCATGCGGTGCCCGGGCAGGCCGCCTACAACGCGGCGAAGTTCGCCGTCCGGGGATTCACCGAGGCGCTTCGGATGGAGATGGTCCTGGCCGGGCACCCGGTCAAGGTGACCACCGTCCACCCGGGCGGGATCAAGACGGCGATCGCCCGCAACGCCACCGCTGCTGAGGGGCTTGACCAGGCGTCGCTGGCGCAGTTGTTCGACAACAAGCTGGCCACCACCTCCCCGGAGAAAGCCGCGCAAGTCATTCTCGACGGTGTGGCCAAGAACAAGGCCCGGGTGCTGGTCGGACTTGATGCGAAAGTGGTCGACGCGATGGTCAGGCTGACCGGCTCGCGCTACCAGCGCGGGGTGCTTGCGCTCGCGAAGCGCACGCTGCCCTCGACCCGCGGCAAGAACAGCTAACGCCCCAGCGGGTTGGCGGCCAGCCACTCCTCGGCGACCACACCCGGGTCGGCGCCGGAGCCCACCCGGTCCGACATCGCCACCAGCGAGGCGGTGTCGAGCACCCCGGCGATCTCGTTGATGGCCCGCAACTGCATCGGCCCGAGTTCGTTGCGCCGGTACAACGCGACGACGTTCTGGGCCGGGATCAGGGCCGGTTTGCGATCGACGAGCACCACGACTCCGTCCGGCGTTCCGGTGGCCGCGGTGGAAGTCCAGGCGGCGTTGATAGCACCGGAGCGCAGCGCGCCGAACATCAATGCGGGAGTGGCGAACTGGCGCTCGGAGCTAAGCTCGCACTCCCCCACCCCGCTCGGCGGAGTTGTGCCGGCCGCCGCCCCGGCACGTACCCGGTCACAGTTGTCCACCAACGCGCGCAACTCCCGGCTGTCCCAGGCATCGGCGGTGGCCTCGGTGACGGCCAGTGCGGCTTTGTCTTCGGCGGCGACTGCATAGTCACCGGCCGCGAGCCCTTCCGGTAACGCCCCCACCATGGCTCGGTAGACCTGTTCGGCGGACCGGGCCGCCGACCCGGGGTCGAACCGCGCCAGCAGCCGACCGGTGAATCCCGCTGCGACGGTGGCCTTCCCGGCGTCCAAAGCGGCCAGTGGATCATCGGAGATCTCCACCCGCGCCCCGGTCCCGTAGTAACGCAATCCGGCCGCATAAATGCCTGCCAGCAACCTGTTCTGTGGATCAGGGGAGGCACCGACCACCAGCGACGGCCCAGGACCGGGGCTACCGCAGGCGACCGTCAGCGTTACAAAGCTCGCCAGCAGCAGCCGACGGATCACCGATCACACCTCGGCGGCAGCGGCCACCGCGGCCGCAACGGCCGGTCCGACGCGCGGGTCCAGCGGGCTGGGCACGATGTGGTCGGCGGCGAGGTCGTCGCCTACCACCGAGAAAATCGCTTCGGCGGCAGCCACTTTCATCTTCTCGGTGATCCGGCGGGCACCGGCGTCCAGCGCGCCGCGGAAGACTCCGGGAAACGCCAGCACGTTATTGATCTGGTTGGGGAAGTCACTGCGGCCGGTCGCGACAATCGCGGCGTACCGCTTGGCCACCTCGGGGTGGATCTCCGGGTCGGGATTGGAGCAGGCGAACACGATGCCCTGCGGGGCCATGGTGGCGATCAACTCCTCGGGCACCTTGCCCGCCGACACTCCGAGGAACACGTCGGCACCCTTGAGCGCCTCGGCCACTCCGCCGGTGCGGCCCTCCGGATTGGTGCGGGCCGCCAGATCGACCTTCACCGAGTTCAGATCGTCGCGGCCACTGTGCACGATGCCGCGGGAGTCGACCATGGTGATGTCGGTCAGCCCCGCTTCGATCAGGATGTTGGCGCACGCCACGCCCGCCGCGCCGGCACCGGAGATGACCATCTTCAGTGAGCTCATCTTCCGGTCCAGCACTGCAGTGGCGCCCAGCAGTGCCGCAAGCACCACGATGGCGGTGCCGTGCTGGTCGTCGTGCATCACCGGGCAGTCCAACGCCTCGATCACCCGGCGCTCGATCTCGAAGCAACGCGGGGCCGAGATGTCCTCCAGGTTGACCGCCCCGAACGTGGGCCGCAGCTTCACCAAGACGTCGACGATCTCGTCGGGGTCCTTGGTGGCCAGCACGATCGGGATTGAGTCCAGTCCGGCGAACTGCTTGAACAGCGCGGACTTGCCCTCCATCACCGGCAGCGACGCCGACGGGCCGATGTCACCCAACCCCAGCACCGCGCTGCCGTCGCTGACCACCGCCACCAGGCGATGTGCCCAGGTGTAGCGCGCCGCCAGGGTGTGGTCGGCGGCAATCGCCCGGCTGACCTGCGCCACCCCGGGGGTGTAGGCGATGGACAACGCTCGCTGGGTGTCCAGCGGCGCCTTCAATTCCACCGACAGCTTGCCGCCCTCGTGGGCGGCGAAGATTTCCTCGTCGTCGATGACGAGATGGGATGCGGGCACCGTTTCGGACACGGCGCAAGGGTACTCGACGGCCTGGCCGGGTTCGCAGCGTCGCTCCAGCTAGCGCCAACCGGCGCGTAACATCTGGTGCGACTGGCGAGAGGTGGAGTGATGGCGAACTTCCGACCGCGGCCACCCACGCTGCTGGGTATCAATCGCGCCCGGCAACATGACTTCGACCCCGGCCGCATTCACCTTCCGGTGACTGAGGCAGTGGTGGATTGTGCGATCTACCTGGATGGGTCGCGTCTTCCGGGAAAGTACACGCCGGCCGCGGCCGTCGATAAGGTGCGGGAACTCCAAGCCCAAGGGCAGCCGGCCTTCTCCTGGATCGGCTTGCACGAACCCGACGAGCGGCAGATGCAGTCGGTCGCCGAACTGTTCGGTTTGCACCCACTGGCGGTCGAGGACGCGGTGCAGGCCCACCAGCGGCCGAAGGCCGAGCGCTACGACGACACGATCTTCATGGTGCTCAAGACGGTGGTCTTCATCCCGCATGACACCGTCGCCTTGGCCCGGGAGATCGTCGAGACCGGTGAGATCATGGTGTTCGTCGGCGCCGACTTCGTCGTCACCGTGCGACACGGGGAACACACCGGACTGGCCGACGTGCGGCAGCGCCTCGAAGCCCTTCCCGATCAGCTGCGACTGGGACCGATGGCGGTATTGCACGCCGTTGCAGACCACGTCGTGGACAGCTACCAGGATGTCACCCGCGCGATGGAGGCCGACGTCGACGCCGTCGAGGAGTCGACGTTCTCCCCCACCACCAAGACCGACATCGAACCCATCTATCTGCTCAAGCGCGAGGTGGTCGAACTCAAACGTGCCGTGACGCCGCTGACCGGGGGCATCGAGTGGCTCAACTCCAGCAATCAGGATCTGTTGTCCAAAGAAGTGCGTCGTCAGATGCGTGACGTCCTGGACCATCAGATCCTGGCCGCGGAGGAGATCGCCGAATACGACGAGATGCTGTCCTCGTTGGTGCAGGCCGCATCGGCGAAGGTCGGCATGCAACAGAACCAGGACATGCGCAAGATCTCGGCGTGGGCAGCGATGGCGGCAGTGCCGACGGCGATCGCGGGCATCTACGGAATGAATTTCGAGAACATGCCGGAGTTGACGTGGACCTGGGGCTACCCCGCGGTACTGGTGGTGATGGTCTCCATCTGTTTCTTCCTGTACCGGACCTTCCGGCGCAACCACTGGCTGTGAACATCCGCCGGGCTCAGCTCGCTCCGCCCGACGACGCCGGCCGCAACGGATCCAGCACATCGACGCGGTCATCGACCCACGCCTGGCGCATCGCCTCAGCACCCTTGAGTCGCACCCAGGCCCCCTCGGTCTGGCTGATGGGCGTCGCGGACAAGAACTGGACCGGCTCCCGCGGCGGATCCAGTGCGCAATCGCCGATATCTGAAACACCAAGCAGCACAGCAGTGAACGGCGTGGCCTCCCACAGCGGCCCGGACAGGTCGACCAACGCGTCGGGAGCCAGCACCACGCCCTCAACCGCCGGCGTGGCCGCCACCACCGCGAGGCTTCGGGCCAGTCCGGTGGTCGGCCTGCTCGCGCGCAGGCTCACCACGATCTCCGCCCGCGGCCCGCGCAGCGGATCCGCCACCGCCGCAGCCGGGTCGGTCATCGGGTAGCGGGAGCAGCCCAGCGAGACGTGATGAAAGACGTTCTCGTAACCGGGGCGGGGGTCGGGCCCGAAACGCAGAACGTCGATGCGCTCCACACCCAGAAAGGTCACCCCGGCGACGTCGGGCTCGCAGTCCATTCCCAGCGCGGCGAAGTGGGCGCGCAGGTGACCGGTCACCGCGGCCAGCGGATCACTCACCTGGAGTGCGCGGTGAGGTTCACCCCGGAAACGGCGTCGAAGACCTGCAGCCGCGTGATGTCGAGCGCGAGTTCCACGGTTTGGCCGGAGGCGGCGGCGGAGTCGGCCGAAACCCTTGCCACATAACGGTTGTGACCGACCCCGGAGTCGGCGGCGAGCTCGGCTAGCTGCGCCGAGCTCGCCCCGGCGCCCCCGGTGGAGAAGTACACGTACTTATCAGCGCCGAGGGACTCGACCAGGTCGGCGCGCACCCCGAAGGTCAGGGCGCGGGCCCGTTCGTGCGGCTCCATCAGCGTGGCGTCCTCGAAGTGTTCGGGGCGCACACCCACGATCACATCGGCCGGCAGCCCCGCGCCGCCGGTGAGGGCGATCTGCCCGAAGGGCAGTCGCAGGCCACCTTCGGTCGGGGAGGCGGGGAAGAAATTCATCGCCGGAGAGCCGATGAAGCCGGCGACGAACAGGTTCGCCGGATGGTTGTACAACTCGTCGGGAGTGCCGATCTGCTGGGCCTCCCCGGCACGCAACACCACCACCCGGTCGCCGAGGGTCATCGCCTCGGTCTGGTCGTGGGTGACGTACACGGTGGTGGTGCCAAGCCGGTTCTGCAGGCTGGCGATCTCGGCCCGCATCTGCACGCGCAACTTGGCGTCGAGATTGCTCAGCGGTTCATCCATCAAGAACGCCTTGGGTTGACGGACGATGGCACGGCCCATCGCAACCCGCTGACGCTGACCGCCGGACAGTTGGGACGGCTTGCGGTCCAGCAGTTCGGTGAGGTCGAGAGTCTTGGCCGTCTGGGCAACCTTGGCGTCGATCTCGGACTTGGACAGCTTGGCCAGGGTCAGCGGGAAGGCGATGTTCTGCCGCACCGTCATGTGCGGGTAGAGCGCATAGGACTGGAACACCATCGCGATGTCGCGGTCCCGGGGCGCCTTCTCGTTGACCCGCTGGCCGCCGATCCGCAGTTCCCCGGAGGTGATGTCCTCCAGTCCGGCGATCATGTTCAGCGTGGTCGACTTTCCGCATCCCGACGGCCCCACCAGGATGACGAACTCGCCGTCGCCGATGGTCATCGACAGATCTTTCACCGGCGTGGCGCCATCGGGGTAGCGCTTGGTCACACCGTCCAACACGATTTCGGCCATAAGTACCGCTTACCCCTTCACCGCGCCGGAGGTCAGCCCGGCGACAATCCGACGTTGGAAGATCAGCACGAAAATGATGATCGGAATGGTGATCACCATCGCGCCGGCGGCGATGGACCCCGTCGGCTCCTCGAATTGCGAACTGCCGGTGAAGTTCGCAATCGCCACCGGCGCGGTGATCGCGGCGTTGGTAGCGGTCAGCGACAGGGCCAGCAGCAGGTCGTTCCAGGCGAAGATGAACACCAGGATGGCCGCGGTCACGATACCCGGCGCGGCCAGTGGGGCGATCACCCGGCGGAACGCCTGGGCCGGGGTCGCGCCGTCCATCTTGGCGGCCTTCTCCAGATCCCAGGGGATCTCCCGGAAGAACGCCGACAGGGTGTAGATAGCCAGCGGCAGCGCGAAGGTGATGTAGGGAATGATCAGCCCCGGCCAGGTGTCGAACAACCCGATGCGGCGCTCGATGTTGAACAGCGGTGTCACCAGGGAGATTTGCGGGAACATCGCGATCAGCAGGGCGGCGCCGATCAGCACCCGCTTGCCGGTGAAATCCAACCTGGCCACCGCATAGGCGGCCATCCCACCGATCACCACCGCGATGACGGTGGTGATCAGCCCGATACCGATGGAGTTCACCAGCGCCGAGGTGAACACATCGCCTTTGAAGATGCCCTTGTAGTTGTCCAAGGTGATCGACGACGGAATGAGCTTGCCGTCCTTGACCATTGAGCTTGGCTTGAGCGAGAGACTAAGGATCCACAACACCGGCAGCAGCGCGTAGATCACCACCACGATGTTGATGATGGTCCATCCGGCGGCCCTGCGCGTGCTCGTCATCACCGCACCTCGTTGTCGGCGCCGGGGGCAGCGGCGCCGAAAAGCTTGATGTAGATGAACGCGATCACGGCGACGGTCAGGAACACCAGCACGCTGATCGCCGACCCCAGCCCGATGTTGAACGCCTTGAACAGGTTGTCGTAGCCCAGAATCGACACCGATCCGGTGTCATTGGAACCCCCGGTCAACACGTAGATGTTGTCGAAGATCCGGAAGGCGTCCAGCGTGCGGAACAGCAACGCCACCAGGATGGCGGGCTTGATCAGCGGGATGATGATGCGGGTCAACCGGGTCCACGCGCCGGCGCCGTCGACTTCGGCGGCCTTGAGCAGATCATCGGGGACCAGCGCCAAGCCGGCCAGCAGAAGCAGCGCCATGAATGGCGTGGTCTTCCAGACCTCGGCGAGGATGATGACGCCCAGCGACGGAATCTGTTGGGTGAGTGGGGCGCTTCCGTCAGGAAGGAGGTTGGCCAGGTAACCGGTTCCGGGTGTCCACGCGTAGTACCAGCTGTAGGACGCCGCGACGGTCACGATGCCGTACGGGATCAGGATCGCGGTTCGCACCAGGCCCTTGCCGAAGATGGTGCGGTGCATCACCAGGGCCAGCGCCAGCCCGAGGACGAACTCGATCGCCACTGAGATCACTGTGATGATGAGCGTGACGAAAAACGCTGTCCACCAGTACTTATCAGTCAGGATGGTGGCGTAGTTGGCGAACCCGACGAACTGGATGTCAGCCGGGCTGGCCAGGTTGTAGCGGTGCAGACTCAGCCAGACGGCGTAAATGATCGGGTAGGCGGTGACGGCCAGCATCAAAAAGACGGCCGGCGCGATCAGCCAGTAGGCCAACCGGCGCTGGGACGCAGCGTCACTGGTCAGCACGGTGCGCGCCGGGTTGGTCACCGGGTTGGTCACGGGATGAGCCCCTTGCCGTCGATGGCCTTCTGGACCTGGGCAGCCAGTTCGTCAGCCGTGCGTTCGGGGTCGATCTCGGTGATCGGGGCCAGCGTCGCCGAGATCCGGGTCGACATGGCCTGATAGTTCGGCGTCGCCGGCCGAACGGCGGCGTTGGTCAACTGATCCCTGATGATCGCGTACTGCGGGTACTTCTTCTGAAACGCCGGATCGGAATACAGCGAGGCGCGTACCGCCGGCAGACCGCCTTCGATGGAGGTGTAGCGCTGATTGGATTCGCTGCGGATGCAGCGCACCGCTTCGAACGCCTGCGCCGCCTTTTCGGTGGTGGCCGCCACCGCCAGGTTGAGTCCGCCCAGGGTCACCCGGGCCGGCTGATCCGGGATGACACCGGGGTACGGCGCGAAGGCGAACACCTCCTTGCTGGCGTCGAAGGCCACCTGGAACTGCTCGTCGGTCGGGGAGAACGTGCCCGCGTCGTTGATCGCGCTCGTCAGTTCGGGTTTGTCGTTGAGTGGCAGGAACGGCACCCCGCCCTTGACGGCGTTCTCCAGCATCGAGGCGAACACGAACGGCCAGTTCACCTGTAGTGCTGCGTTGCCTTGCTCGAGTGCCAACCGGGCGGTGCCCTCATCGGTCTGGGTCACCGACGGGTCGGCGCCGGGCGCGGTCGCCACCGACTTGATGATCTGTAGGGCCTTGACGGTGGCCGCGCGATGCTCGGGCGTGTCGACCAGGGTGACGGTCTTGCCGTCCTCGGAAAGCACCCGGCCGCCGGCACTTTCCAGCAGCGAGTTGAACCACACCACCAGACCCTCGTACTGCTTGGCCTGTACCGCGATCCAACTCGGCTTATCCTCGGCGTGCAGCCGGTTCGCCTCGCTGATCATCTGATCCCATGTGGGTGGCGGCGGAGACACCAAATCAGGCCGGTACCAAAGCATTTGGGTGTTGGTGGTGACCGGGGCGGCGAACAGCTTGCCCTGCCACTTGGCGGTTTCCAGGGGGCCGGGCAGAGTGTCGGCGTTGGCGTCGGCCTCAGCCTGCCCGGCGGGGTCGTCGGACAGCGGCAACGCCCAAC
Source organism: Mycobacterium sp. (assembly GCA_964202555.1). Classification (GTDB taxonomy): domain Bacteria; phylum Actinomycetota; class Actinomycetes; order Mycobacteriales; family Mycobacteriaceae; genus Mycobacterium. The sequence continues at coordinate 29,428 of CAXNJA010000002.1, read as the reverse complement.
CCGCCTCGGCGAACTCCGCGGTCCACACCACGTCGAGGGCCATGATGTCCAGCGTTCGGTCGTTGCCGGTCAGACGGCGGGCCAATTGCAGCCGTTGATCGTCGGCGCCTTTGGGCAGGCTGACCTGCTGAATGCGGAACCTGCCGCCGAACTGCTCGTTGCAGCGATTGGCTACGGCAGTGAATGTGGCGGTCTCGCTGGCCGGGGTGTAGAGGCTGACCGTCTGGCTGTCCAAGCCGGACCCGCATGCCGAGACCACCGAGGCAACGGTCAGGGAGGCCAGCACGCCGACACCCACCCGCTGTGCCCGCCCGCCACTGATCGCCACGAGGCGTACCTTAACTCGCCATCCCCCGCGCGAGCAGACACAAACTCGCACGATTCGGGCACGGATCGTGCGAGTTTGTGTCTGTTCGCCGCGGTGCCCGGGCAGTGCTAGGTGGTCAGGCGCGACAGCATGTCCCGCGCCTGCTCGGCGCTCTGCGGATCGCACAGCACGTCGTAGCGGCCGGCGACCAATTGCATGGTGGAACTGAAGTCGCGGGTGCCTTTGGACATCGCGTACGGGATTGCGGACGTGATCAGCCCGAACAGCACGCCGGCCGGCACCGCGGCGACGAGGGCCTGGGCGAGGTTGCCGGTCAGCAGCCCCAGGAGCAGACCGATGAAGACACCCAGCCAGGCGCCGCTGAGCACGCCGCCCAGCAGCACTTTGCCCCAGCTGAGCCGCCCGATGACCCGCTCGACCTGCATCAGGTCCACCCCGACGATGGTCACCTGCTGCACGGGGAACTGGTTGTCGGAGAGGTGGTCGACGGCCTTCTGCGCCTCAGCGTAGGTGGGGTAGGAGCCCACCGGCCAGCCTTTCGGCGGTGTGGGCAGGCTCAACGGGCCGCGCCGCGCCGCGCCCATGGCGCCGCCGGGGACTCCACCCGGGTTCTGCGATGGTGGGAATGGACTGGTCATTGGTGTTCCTTACTCCGGTCGTGCAGCAATGTACATACGCTAGGTTGAACAGCATGACAGCCGCCAGCGGCGACCCCGAGCAACGGCGGCCGGCCGAGGCTGACAATGGCGGCCTTGAGCCCCCGCCCTTCGAGCAGACACCAGCTTATGGCGGCTACGACGTACCGACCGGCGTATCGGCCGACATGCCGGCCGCCGCTCCGGCACCGCCGGTCTATCCGGCCTACGAGACACCGGTCTATCCGGCCTACGAAATCCCGCCGGCCCCCGCGTACGGAACCCCGCCCGACCCAGCCTGGGCGACACCGTATCCCCCGCAATCGGCGCCTTATCCCCCGCCGCCAGCACCGTATCCCCCGCCGCCGGGCTACCCCCCACCGGCGCCGTACGGCCCCGGTTACCCGCCCGGCCCAATGGGTTACCCCGGCTACCAGGGTTATCCCGGCTATCCCGGCTATCCGATGCCACCACAGGCCGGGACCAATTCGCTGGCCATCACCGCGCTCGTCTGCTCGATCCTGGGTCTGGTGCCGCTGTGCGGATTTCTATTCTCGATCGCCGGCATCGTCGCCGGGGCGGTCTCGATCAACCAGATCAAGCGGACCCGCGAGCGCGGCAACGGACTGGCCATCGCCGGCATCATCGTCGGCGTGATCACACTGCTCATTTGGATGGTCGGGCTGACCTACACCTGGGGCTAGTCCGCGGGCGGGACGAACGGTTCGGCCTGCCGGTCCATTCCGGCGGCGCGGCCCTTGCCGGCCACCACCAACGCCATCTTGCGGCTTGCCTCGTCGATCATCTCCTCGCCCAGCATCACCGCCCCGCGCGCACCGCCGGCACTTGAGGTGTGCCAGTGGTAGGCCTCCAGGATCAGTTCGGCACGGTCGTACTCGTCTTGCCTGGGGCTGAAAATCTCGTTGCCGGCGGCGATCTGGTCCGGATGCAGCACCCACTTGCCGTCATAGCCCAGCGCCGCCGAACGCCCCGCCACCCGCCGGAACGCCTCGACGTCGCGCACCTTCAGATACGGCCCGTCGATCGCGGCCAGTCCGTGCGTGCGGGCCGCGACCAGGATCGTCATCAACACGTGGTGGTAGGCGTCGCCGACGTCGTAGCCCTCGGGTTGCTCGCCGACGACCAAGGTCCGGGTGTTGAGGCTGGCCATCAGATCGGCCGGCCCCAGCACCAGGGCCGCGACCCGCGGCGCGGCGGCGATCGCGTTGATGTTCGTCAGGCCCGCGGCGTCCTCGATCTGCGCGTCGATTGCGATCCGGCCCACCGGCAGACCGTGACTGCGCTCCACTTGGGTCAGCAGCAGGTCCAGAGCGACGACGTGGGAGGCATCGGCCACCTTCGGCAGCACGATCACGTCGAGGTGGGCACCGGCCGCCGACACCACGTCGATCACGTCTCGGTGGGTCCACGGCGTCGTCCAGTCGTTGACCCGGACGCCCCGCAACTGTCCCGCCCATCCCGACTCGGCCAGGGCGGCCGCCACCTCCGTGCGGGCCCGCGCCTTGGCGTCGGGGGCGACCGCGTCCTCCAGATCGAGGAAAACCTCGTCGGCAGGTAACCCTTTGGCCTTCTCGATCATCCTGGGGTTGCTGCCCGGAACCGACAGGCAGGTTCGGCGGGGACGATAGGCGGGTCGATCAGCGTGTTCCACCCGCAGACTCCTACCCTTTGTGTCATGGCGTCGTTGCACAGGTTATATGCGGCGCGACTGGCCGGAATGATCGTGCTGGGACCCGACGGCGAGTCTCTCGGCCGGGTGCGCGACGTCGTCATCAGCATCAGCTTCGTCCGTCAGCAGCCGCGGGTGCTAGGCCTGGTCATCGAACTGCCCACCCGCAGAAGGATTTTCGTCCCGATGCTGCGGGTTACCGCCATCGAGCCCGACGCCGTCACCCTCACCACGGGCAATATGTCGCTGCGCCGGTTCGTGCAGCGACCCGGCGAGGTGCTGGTTCTCGGCCAGGTGCTCGACACCCGGGTCCGGGTCAACGATCCCGAGCAGGAGCAGCTCGCGGGGATCGACGTCGTCGTCGTCGACCTGGGCATCGAGCCGACCCGCACCCGTGACTGGGTGGTCACCCGGGTCGCAGTGCGCAGCCAACGGCGGCTCGGCCGGCGGGGGGCGGTCGTCGTGGTGGACTGGCAGACGGTGCAGGGCCTCACCCCTTCCGGCCTGGCGATGCCAGACCAGGGCGTCACCCAACTTCTGCACCAGTTCGAGGGGCAGCGTCCGATCGTGGTGGCCGATGCGCTCCGCGACCTGCCGGCCAAACGGCGGATCGAGCTGATCAAGGCCCTCGACGATGAGCGACTCGCCGACATCATGCAGGAACTCTCCGAGGACGATCAGAGCGAGTTGTTGCGCCAACTCGATACCGAACGGGCCGCCGACGTCCTGGAGGCGATGGACCCCGATGATGCCGCGGACCTGCTCGGGGTCATGAATCCGACCGAAGCCGAGGTGCTGCTGCGCCGGATGGACCCGGAGGACTCCGAATCGGTCCGACGACTGCTGAGCCACTCTCCAGACACCGCCGGCGGCCTGATGACGTCGGACCCGGTGGTGCTGGCCCCGGACACCACGGTGGCCGAGGCGCTGGCCCGGGTCCGCGACCCCGATCTGACACCGGCGCTGTCGTCGGTGGTCTTCGTGGTGCGCCCGCCGACCGCCACCCCGACCGGGCGTTACCTGGGGTGCGTTCACCTGCAGGCGCTTCTGCGGGAACCGCCGGCGAATCTGGTCAGCGGCATCGTCGACGCCGATCTGCCGCACCTGGACCCGGACACCACGCTGGGCGCCGTCACCCGGTATTTCGCCGCCTACAACCTGGTGTGCGGCCCGGTACTCGACGACGAGGGTCACCTATTGGGCGCGGTCACCGTCGATGACGTTCTCGATCACCTGTTGCCCGACGACTGGCGGGAGACCTTCGAAGAGGCCGGCGCGGCGCAGATCGGGAGTCCGACATGAGCGACCCCCGCCAGCGCCTCGATACGCCGCTGACCTCGCGGCGGCTGTCGCTGACTCTCGATCCGGAGGCGGTGGGCCGGGCCAGCGAATCGGTGGCGCGTTTCCTGGGCACCGGCCGCTACCTGCTCTGGCAGACCATCCTGGTGGTCGTCTGGATCTGCGTGAACCTGTTCGCGGTGACCCTGCGCTGGGACCCCTACCCGTTCATCCTGCTGAATTTGGTGTTTTCCACTCAGGCCGCATACGCCGCACCGTTGATCCTGCTGGCCCAGAACCGGCAGGAGAATCGCGACAAGGTGTCACTCGAGGAGGACCGGCGGCGCGCCGAGCAGACCAAGGCCGACACCGAGTTTCTGGCCCGGGAGCTCGCGGCTCTGCGACTGGCCGTCGGCGAGGTGGCCACCCGCGACTACCTCCGCCGGGAACTCGACGAACTGCGCGAACTAGTCGAGAAACTGCAACCCCCCAAGACCGCATCGGGCAAGAAGGACAACAACGAACGGCGGGGCAAAAAGAGGGGTACCGACTCCGGCGAGTGGCCTTCACCCGCGTAGCCGACGTGGGTAGGGTAAAGATGTTCACACACCGGTAACGTCGAGTAAACGGGGGCTGACTCATGGGCAGACGCAAGGTCAGCCGGGCGACGCGGGCACCCGCGTTCGGTATCGCAATCCTGACGCCGGTCCTGTTGGCGGGTGCGGTGGCAGCGTCACCGGACCGGCCTTCGGCGCCGGTCTCCGTCGCCGCCCCCTCGGCTGCGCCCCGGCCTGCGCCGGCGGCTGTGGCTCCCGCTCCCGCCCTGGCAGAAGCACCTGTCGCGGGTTTGCGCATTCCGGCGGCGGCACTGTCGGCCTACCGCAAAGCCGAGAAGATGATGGCCACCGCCGACCCGGGCTGCGGGTTGAGTTGGAACCTGCTGGCCGGCATCGGCCGTCTCGAGTCAACCCGGGCCACCACAGAACCTAGTGCGGTGCAGGCGGTGTCCGCCCGGACCCCGGCACCCAAGAAGATGCCCTCAGCAACCTGGTTGCGCTTTGCCGCCGACGGTGACGGTGACGGCAGGTCCGATGCCCAGAACCCCTTCGACGCCACCCTGGCGACCGCAAAGCACCTATGCAGCACCGGGATGAACTTCCGCAACCAAGCCCAGGCGCTGACGGCGTTGATGCGCTACAACGACTCGATGCCGTTCGCCCGGAACGTGCTGGGCTGGGCGGCGGCGTACGCCACGGGCACCGCCCCGCTCAATCTGCCGCCGATCTACGGTCCGGTTCCGGTACTCGGACCGTTCCTTCCCGGCATCTGGGGCCTGCAGCAGGCAACCCTGGTCAGCAGCACACAAGCCGGATACCTGCTGCCGGGCGCGGCTGCGGTCGCCCCGAACAGCGTGCTGCCCGAGCAGGCGCCACCGCCGCCACCGGTCGTCGTGCCGGAGCCGCCGACGTGGGTCGAGCCGGCGGCGGCAGCCAGCGTCCCGGCACCGGTGATCGCAGCCGAAACCCGCGGTGCTGCGGTTGCGCCGCCATTGGCTCTGCAAGGGGACGGGCCGCGCACCGAGCCGACTCAGTCCTATACCGCGCCGGCCTACACCGCGCCGAACCCCGTGCCACCCCCCGTGCCGGCCCCCGTCCTGGACCTCGTACCCGAGGCGCCCGCTCAAACCCCGGTCGCCGACAACGGCGGCGGCCGTCAAAGCGGGCGCACCCAGATCGACAGCGCCCCGCAGGTCCCCAGCCAATCGTCCGGAACCGGCGACAGGGGCGGCAGCAAAAGCGCCGGTGGCGAGCGTCGGGGCGCAAGGGGCGACTGATAACGCTTCGGGGGAATTCGTTTCGCGGCCGTCACTACCTTATGTATGGTGACTTCGTTCACAGGATCGATCGGTGTGGTCCGGCAGCGGTGAGGACGGGCGAGTGGGGTTAAGGCGCGGAGTGGGCCGGGTGGTGCGGTCGCCTGCGTTCGGGATCGTCGTGTTGACTCCGGTTGTTCTGGCCGGTGCCGTCGCGGCCTCGCCGGGCGGACCCGGTGTTTCGGTCAGGACCGACGACGCCAGCGTGACTCAACCCGTCGTTGAGCAGCGCTCCGAGGGCGTCTCGGTGGTGGCGATGTCCAAGCCACCGGCTGACCTGCGCTTCGCCTCGACGTCGATGGGACCGCCCCCGCCGGCCGCGGTCCTGGGCACCGGCAGTTTCGCCGCCGGCGCCGCCGGTCTGCGCATCCCGGCGATGGCCCTGTCGGCCTACCGCAAAGCCGAGCAGACCATGGCGGCCGCCGCCCCCGGTTGCGGGGTGAGCTGGAACCTGTTGGCCGGCATCGGCCGTATCGAGTCCTCACATGCCAACGGCGGGGCCACCGATGACCGCGGCACCGCGGTGCGGCCCATCTACGGGCCGGTTCTGGACGGAAGCCTGCCGGGCAACGAGATCATCGTGCAGAGCAACCTCGGCGGCCGGGCGATCTACGCCCGCGCGATGGGGCCCATGCAGTTCCTGCCCGGGACCTGGTCGCGGTTCGCCTCCGACGGTGACGGCGACGGCAAGTCCGACCCGCAGAACCTGTTCGACGCAAGCCTGTCGGCGGCGCGGTACCTGTGCAGCGGCGGACTCAACCTTCGCAATCAGGCCCAGGTCATGACCTCGATCCTGCGCTACAACAACTCGATGCCCTACGCCCAGAACGTGCTGGGTTGGGCGGCGGCCTACGCCACCGGCGTCGCCCCGCTGAACCTGCCGGCCATCACCGGCTCGGTCCCGGCCCTCGGCGGCACCCACCTGGAGAGCCCCGGCGGCCTCGGCCCCGGGATGACCGGCATTCCGGGCGGAGACCCGTTGGCGCAACTGGCCTTGGGCAACAGCGCGGAGGCCGGCCAATTGCGGCTGGGCCACACCCCGGGGGTGGCTGCCGGTGTTGCGCCTGAGCACGGGTGTGAAGTGATCTGCATGGCCTCCCAGTTGGCACCGTCTCAGACGCCCACGTCCAACCTGCCGCCGTGGATGGCGCAGCCCCCGTGGATGCCCCAGCCGCTCGGCGCACCGATGCCCGGCATGATGCCGCTGCCCGGTGCCCCGCTGCCCGGTCCGGCTCCGGCCGGCGCCCCGCTGCCCGGTCCGGCACCTGCCGGCGCCCCGCTGCCCGGCATGCCGTCGGCACCGACCGGGCCACTGCCCGGCATGCCCCCGGCACCCACGGCCGCGCTGCCCGGCATGCCCCCGGCACCGACCGCCCCGCTGCCCGGCATGCCGTCGGCACCGGCTGCGGAGGTCCCGTTCACGCCCGGACCGCAGACTCCGCCGTTGCTGACTCCTCCACCGGCACCGGGAGTGCCGGTGCTGGGTGCGCCCCCGGGACCGCCCGCCTAGCTTGCTCGACGGTGCGATTGCGCACTCGGCACGGGAGCAACCCTCGGCGATACCTCCCGGCCTTCGAGACCTAGACTCGGCAGCGATGAGCACCGAACTGGAGAACGCCGTCCGCGCCGCCCTGGCGAAAGTCATCGACCCGGAACTGAGGCGGCCGATCACCGAACTGAACATGGTGAAGGGCGTCGCGGTCGAACCCGACGGCACCACCCATGTCGGGATCTACCTGACCACCGCGGCGTGCCCCAAAAAGGCGGAGATCAGCGACCTCGTCCGTGCCGCCGTGGCCGACGTACCCGGCACCGGCGCGGTGACCGTCGACCTCGACGTGATGAGCGATGAGCAGCGCACCGAACTTCGCAAACAACTGCGCGGTGAACAAGGACTCGCCGGCGAACCGGTCATCCCGTTCGCCCAGCCCGGCTCACTGACCCGGGTCTACGCGGTGGCATCCGGTAAGGGCGGCGTCGGAAAGTCCAGTGTCACAGTCAATCTCGCGGCGGCCTTGGCCGCGCGCGGGCTCTCGGTCGGCTTGCTCGACGCCGACATCTACGGCCACTCGGTACCCCGGATGATGGGCACAACCGACCGCCCCACCCAGGTCGAGTCGATGATCCTTCCGCCGATCGCGCATGACGTGAAGGTCATATCGATCGCCCAGTTCACCCAGGGCAACGTCCCGGTGGTGTGGCGCGGCCCGATGCTGCACCGGGCACTGCAGCAGTTCCTCGCCGATGTGTACTGGGGCGATTTGGACGTGCTCCTGCTCGATCTGCCGCCCGGCACCGGTGATGTGGCCATCTCGGTAGCCCAACTGCTGCCCAGCGCCGAAATCCTGGTGGTGACCACGCCGCAGAACGCAGCCGCCGAAGTGGCCGAACGCGCCGGGGCGATCGCCCTGCAGACCCGTCAACGCATCGTCGGCGTGGTGGAGAACATGTCCGGGCTAGTGCTGCCCGACGGCTCGATCATGCAGATCTTCGGGGAAGGCGGCGGCCGCCAAGTGGCCGAGAACCTCAGCCGCGCAGTGGGGGCCGATGTGCCCCTGCTGGGCCAGATACCACTGGACCCGGCCCTGGTCACCGCCGGCGATTCCGGTGTGCCGCTGGTACTTTCGGCACCGGAATCCGCCGCGGCCGAACAGCTGCGCGGCGTCGCCGACAAGCTGGCGTCCCGGCGGCGCGGGCTGGCCGGGATGTCGCTCGGGCTCGACCCGGCCGGCCGTTAGCGGCGGTCCTGTCAGGTGGCGTCGGCGTCGAACGGCGCCGGGCCCGGCGGCGGCACCGGGGCGCTCTGCGGCTTGACGGCCGGAGCCTTCGGACCGTCGAATTCGCCGGTCATCCAGGAGTCGTCGCCGTCAAGAAGGTGCTTGGTAATGGCCGCCTTCGGGGTCATTCCGCGAAGCTTCTGCAACTCGCCGATCGGCTCGCGGAGGTCGTCGAACTCCGGGCCGAATTCCTCACGCAACTCCCGGGTCGCTCCGCTGAGGTACTCACGGACCTTACGGATCGTGCCGGTACTCCAGCGGATGGCCTCCGGCAGCCGTTCCGGTCCGAGCACCACCAGGCCGATCACCACAAGCAGGAACATCTCGCCCCACCCGATGTTGGCGAACACGTTGGCTAGCTGACCGAGGGCTTGTCCGGCGCCGGGTTGACCGTCACCGTGACCTTGCGGCCCTCCCGGATCACCTCGATGGGGGCGTCCTGACCGATCGCCAACTGCCGGACGGCCACCACGAACTCGTCGGCATCTGCCACGGTCCGGTCACCGACCTTGACCACGACGTCGTTCTCCTTGATACCCGCCTTGTCCGCAGGCCCGCCGGCGGTGACGTTGCGAACCTGCGCGCCCGAGGCCAGATCGTTGCTCACCGACGAGGCGGTCAGGCCCAGCGTGGGGTGGGCGATCTTGCCGTCCTTGATCAGCGCCTCGGCGGTGGCCTTGACCTCGTTGACCGGGATGGCGAAGCCGAGGCCACTTGCGCTGTCGGACAACGACTTTCCAGCGGTATTGATGCCAATGACCTCTGAGTTCATGTTGATCAGCGGTCCACCGGAGTTGCCGTGGTTGATCGATGCGTCGGTCTGTACACCGTCGATGACGGTGTCGGTGTCGGATCCGTCACCGGACAGCGGCACCGGGCGGTCCAACGCGCTGATGATGCCGCTGGTGACGGTGCTGCGCAGGCCCAGGGGCGCGCCCACAGCCACGACTTCCTCGCCGACCGTCAGCTTCTCGGAGTCACCCAGACGGGCCACGGTGAGGTTGTCGACATTGTCGACCTTGAGCACTGCCAAGTCGGTCTTGGGGTCGCGGCCCACCAGGTTGGCCGGGACCTCCTTGCCGTCGTTGAACACCACCGTCATCTTGAACTTGCCGGGGGTGGCGGCGGCCTCAGAGATGACGTGATTGTTGGTGACGATGTAGCCGCGAGCGTCGATGACGACTCCGGAGCCCTGCGAGCCCGTCTCGTCGCTCTCAGTTTCGATGGTGACCACCGAATCGGCGACGGAGGCAGCCACTTGCGCGAACCGCCCGGCCGGCACCTCGCCGCTGTCGGAGGTCGACAGCGTCACCTTGGACGTGGTGAACGCCTCGACCACCTCAGCGGTCTTGCGCCCGACCCAGCCGCCCATCAGTCCGATCAGCAGCGCAGTGATACCCAGGACGGCCAGCGCGGCGTAGGACACCCGGCCACCGAACAGCACATCGCGAACACCCAGCTTGCCGGGCGGGGGTCCGACCACGATCGCGGCAGGCCGTTCCAGCGCCGGGGTGCCCAGCGCGACACCGGCGGCCGGGTCACGCCAGGGATCGGCCGGTTGCTCGGCCTCGGGATCCCGGGCGGCGAGCGCACCGGCATCGGCGGGGTGCCGCTGCAACGATTCCGCACCGGAATAGGGCCGGCTGAAAGCCTCCTGCAGCACCGGATCGGCCGGCCTGGTTCTGGGCGCGTCCTCGTTCGCGCGGTCCGGCCGCAGATCGTCGGCCACGAACGAGCCGTCAACCCCGTTGGGACGGCCGAATGTACGGACCGCCTCCGGGTCGACCGGTGGCCGTGAAACCGGCCGCGGCGCCAACCGGTGGGCGCCGCCGGACGTGTCTTTCTCGGAGCTCACAATCAACCTCTATCCGAACGCTGGGCAGCGGGCGTCGTCTTTTCCGGCTTGCGCTGCTCGGTGATTGGCCTTCACCCTACCGGCGCTTGCGCCAGCCACGGGTCATGCCGGCCCCGTGGCCATCACCGGCCGGAGGCGGCGACGGTGGTCCATTCGGCGTGGGCTCATTAGGCGGCTCATTAGGCGGCTCATTTGGCGTGGACTGGGGGATCTGCGACAGCAGGCCCATCAGGGTGCTGGGCATCGTCACCGGCCGGCAGTCCCGCAGCGCCGCGCGGGCCTGACCTTGGGCCTCTACCTCGGCCCGGCACTGCGCGCACGCGGAGAGATGGCCACTGGCCCTCAGGTGGGCCTTCATCGGCAGTTCACCGTCTACGTAGGCAGCCACGGCCTCAGCGGAGAGATGGTCAACCGAGCTGAACTGACGCGGCGCTTGCAGCGCAGCTTCGTCCACCGAGACGAAGTTGGGCGGCAACCAGGACAGCGCACGACGGAACACATGCCCGGGATCTACCATCGCGTGCACTCCTCTCCGGTTGCCCTGCGGATCCGCCGGACGACGACCGAAAGCGCCTAGCTCGAATGTAGCGCGAAGATGACGTGGCGACACGGCATGACGTGGATTGTGGCGGGGCGTCAGGCCATCTCGGACTGGGTACGGCCATGGGCGGCCAGATAGTCGCGCAGCGCCTGGCGGCCGCGGTGAATCCGGCTCCGCACCGTGCCCAGCTTGACCCCGAGCGTGGCACCGATCTCCTCGTAGGACAGACCTTCGATGTCGCACAGAACCACCGCGGCGCGGAATTCCGGCGGCAGCGCATCCAGAGCCGCCTGAAGATCCGCACCCAGCCGGGAGTCGTGGTAAATCTGCTCCGGGTTGGGTTCGGCGGCGGGCACCCGGTCGTAATCCTCGGGCAGCGCCTCCATCCGGATCCGACCGCGACGGCGGACCATGTCCAGGAACAGGTTCGTGGTGATGCGGTGCAGCCAGCCCTCGAAGGTGCCGGGCTGGTAGTTCTGCACCGAGCGGAACACCCGGATGAATGTTTCCTGGGTCAGGTCTTCGGCGTCGTGCTGGTTGCCCGACAGCCGGTAAGCCAGCCGGTAAACCCGATCGGCGTGCTGGCGCACCAACTCGTCCCAGGACGGCATGGATCCACGGTCACCGGTGGCGTCGAACACCGCGGTGCCCTGTAGCTCGTCGGACGGCTCCGCCCAGTCGGCTTCACCCGCGGGGGTTACGTGCGACATGGTGATCGGGGCCGTCAAGGTGGTGTTCGTCGGATCCTCCCGGAACTCGTGCGCTGCCGGCGGTGTGCCGATTAACGCGTCAAGGGAGACAACGTCGCTCCCCTCAGGGGTATTCCCCGCCCAGCCGCTAAGGCTTTCCATGCACATCAGCCTTCCGCATCGCGGTGTGTGAGCTATGTGGGCAAAGTAAGCGATGGCTGAGAAACCCGTCTCTAATCGGGCTTTAACAGTGCCTATGTTAGAAATCGGTAACTTCTTAGCAATTTCATTAGATTGACTCATCGGCGTGTCGCGGAGGCCTGGTGACAACGGGCGCGTCGGCACCTGTAGCGGCGCGGTTGATCTACGCTCTGTACATGTCCATTACCGACGTACCCGCACTGAGCCGGGCCGAGCGGATCCTCGCGCACGCAGAGGGCTCCATCTCGGAGGACGAGATCGTCGCTGCCGCCCGGGAACGCGCGCTGGACGCCGGCGCGGGTGCGATCACCCCGGCGGCCGGTGCCCTGCTGGGCCTTCTCACCCGACTGTCCGGTGGCCGGGCCGTGGTGGAGGTCGGCACCGGGGCGGGTGTGAGCGGCCTGTGGTTGCTGTCCGGGATGCGCGAGGACGGCGTGCTGACCACTATCGACGTCGAACCTGAGCATCAGCGGCTGGCCAAGCAGGCGTTCACCGAGGCGGGCATCGGCCCGGGCCGGACGCGGCTGATAGGCGGGCGAGCTCAGGAAGTCCTGACCCGGCTGGCCGACGCGTCCTACGACCTGGTGTTCATCGATGCGGCCCCGGTTGATCAGTCGCATTTCCTGGCTGAGGCGGTACGCCTGCTGCGGCCGGGAGGCCTGATCGTGCTGCACCACGCCGCGCTGGACGGTCGGGCCGGGGATCCCGACGCCCACGACAGCGATGTCGTCGCGGTGCGAGAGGCCGCCCGGCTGATCGCCGAAGATGAGCGCTTCACCCCGGTACTTGTTCCCTTGGCCGACGGCATCCTGATCGCGGTGCGTGACTGATGGAATTGATGACCGGACTCGGCCTGGCCACCGCCGCCGGCCTGAACGCCTACATTCCGATGCTGCTGATGGGATTGTTGGGCCGGTTCACCGGCTTGATCGACCTGCCGCAGGGCTGGTCCTGGCTGGAGAACGGCTGGGTGCTGACGATCGTCGCGGTTCTGTTGGCCGTGGAGATCGTCGCCGACAAGATTCCGGCGCTGGATTCGGTCAACGACACGGTGCAGACCCTGGTGCGGCCCACCTCGGGCGGGATCGTGTTCGGTTCCGGCACCGCCGCTCAGACCGCCGCGTTGGCCGACCCTGGCGAGTTCGCCCGCTCCGGGCAGTGGGTGCCGGTGGCGATCGGGGTGATGACCGCACTGGCGGTGCACCTGACCAAGAGCGCGGTGCGGCCCGCGGCCAACGCGGCCACCGCCGGTCTGGCCGCGCCGGTGCTGTCCACCATCGGGGACGTCACCAGTGTGAGCCTGACGTTCATCGCCATCCTCATCCCCGCCCTGGTGCTGATAGTGCTGATCGCTCTGATCTGGGCGGCGGTGTGGCTACTGCGTCGACGACGCCGCCGCGTCCCCGCACTCCCGGGCGACGGCTAGATCCAGACGCCCTTGCCGACCGCGACCACCCCGCCGGCACTGATGGCGAACCGTTCGCGGTCCTTCTCCAAATCCACCCCGACCATCTCTCCGGGGCCGACGACGACGTTCTTATCCAGGATCGCCCGGCGCACCACCGCGCCGCGGCCCACCCGCACCCCGGGCATCAGCACGCTGCCTTCGACGATCGCGCCGTCGTCGACCACGACATTGCTCGACAGCACCGAGGTGCGTACCGACGCCGCGGAGATGATGCTGCCCGCGCCCACCACGGACTCCTGCGCGGAACCACCGTTGACGAATTTGGCCGGCGCCAGGTTCTCGGACTCACCGCGGATGGGCCAGCGCTTGTTGTAAAGGTTGAACACCGGGTGCACCGACACCAGATCCAAGTGAGCGTCGTAGAACGCGTCCAGGGTTCCGACGTCACGCCAGTATCCGCGGTCGCGTTCGGTGGCGCCGGGCACCTCGTTGTCGTTGAAGTCGTAGACCGCCGCCATGCCGTCGGCGACCAGTCGCGGAATGATGTCGCCGCCCATGTCGTGATCGGAGTTCTCGTCGTCGGCGTCGGCGCGGATGGCGTCGATGAGCACCTTGGTGGTGAAGATGTAGTTGCCCATCGACACGAAGGTCTGCTCGGGGTTGTCCGGCGTGCCGGGCGGATCCGACGGCTTCTCCACGAAACTGCGGATGCGACCGGAGTCATCGGCGTCGATACAGCCGAACGCCGACGCCTCGGCACGCGGAACCCGGATCCCGGCCACCGTTGCGCCGGCCCCACTTTCGATGTGGAACTTGACCATCTGCTCGGGGTCCATCCGGTACACGTGGTCGGCGCCGAACACCACGATGTAGTCGGGATCCTCGTCGTAGATCAGGTTCAGGGACTGGTAGATCGCGTCGGCCGAACCGGTGTACCAGCGCGGCCCGAGGCGCTGCTGGGCGGGAACCGGGGTGATGTATTCCCCCGCCAGGCCGCTCAACCGCCAGTTCTGCGAGATATGCCGGTCCAGCGAGTGCGATTTGTACTGAGTCAGCACGCAGATCCGCAGATACCGGGCGTTGACGAGGTTGGACAGCACGAAGTCGATCAGCCGGTAGGCGCCCCCGAACGGGACCGCGGGCTTGGCGCGGTCAGCCGTCAGCGGGTAGAGCCGTTTCCCTTCGCCCCCGGCCATCACGATGCCCAGAACGTGCGGCAACTCCCTCATGGAAGTAACCTAACCACCCCTTACGGGGACGGCTAGGGCAACGGGGAAAGCCGACCTCGCGCAGCAACCTCGTGCACTACGGTCAGCGGTATGCGGGTGGCAATGATGACCAGGGAATATCCCCCTGAGGTCTACGGCGGGGCCGGCGTGCACGTCACCGAACTCGTTGCCCAACTCCGTCATCTGTGCGAGGTCGACGTGCACTGCATGGGCGTCCCGCGGGAGACGGCGTTCGCCCATCAGCCCGACCCTGCACTGGCCCTTGCTGATCCCCCGGCCAACCCGGCGCTGTCGACGTTGTCCACGGACCTGCGGATGGCGCACGCGGCGGCGGGTGCGTCGGTGGTGCATTCGCACACCTGGTACACCGGCATGGCCGGGCACCTGGCTGCGATGCTGCACGCAGTGCCGCACGTATTGACTGCCCACTCCCTGGAGCCGATGCGGCCCTGGAAAGCCGAGCAACTCGGCGGCGGATACCAGGTGTCGCTGTGGGTGGAGAAGACCGCCGTCGAGGCCGCCGACGCGGTGATCGCCGTCAGCGCCGGAATGCGCCAGGACGTGCTGTCGGCCTATCCCGCGCTGGATCCCAGCCGGGTGCATGTGGTCAAGAACGGGGTCGACACCGCTGTGTGGCACCCGACCCCGCCGGATCCGGAGGAGTCGGTGCTGGCCGAACTCGGTGTCGACCCATCCCGGCCGATGGTGGCCTTCGTCGGTCGGATCACCCGGCAGAAAGGCGTTCCGCATTTGATCGCGGCCGCCCACCGCTTCGATCCGGACGTCCAACTGGTGCTGTGTGCCGGGGCTCCCGACACCCCCGAGATCGCCGCCGAGGTGAGGACGGCGGTCGACGAACTCGCCGCTACGCGCACCGGGGTGTTCTGGGTCCGGGATTTCCTGCCGGTCCATGAGATCAGCGAAATACTTTCCGCAGCAACCGCTTTCGTCTGCCCATCGGTGTACGAACCTCTTGGCATCGTCAACCTGGAGGCAATGGCCTGCGGCACAGCGGTGGTGGCCTCCGATGTGGGGGGCATCCCCGAGGTGGTCGACGACGGCGTCACCGGGACGCTGGTGCATTACGACCCGAATGACCCCCGCGGCTTCGAAGCCGACCTGGCCGAGGCGGTCAACGCCCTGGTGGAGGACCCGGCCAAGGCGGCACGCTACGGGGCGGCCGGTCGGCAGCGCTGCATCGACGAGTTCTCCTGGGCCCGCATCGCCGAGCAGACCGTCGAGATCTACCGAAAAGTCTCGGAGTAGACCACCCCCGGCCGACAGGAAAACCCCGTGCGGGCGCACGGGGTTTTGCCGGGCCGAGAGTTAGCTGGTAACGCCTTTGAGTTCGTCGCCGAGGGCGGCCGCCTCGGCCGGGGTCAACTCGACGACGAGCCTGCCGCCGCCCTCCAGTGGAACCCGCATCACGATGCCCCGCCCCTCTTTGGTCGCTTCAAGCGGACCGTCACCGGTCCGGGGCTTCATCGCCGCCATCGAGTGCTCCCTCCAGATCGAGCAGACCCGTCGGCACCGTCGCCGGTGCCGGGTTGGTTAATTCTAGTGCCCCCCATTGTTCCCTATCGGCAGCCTGTACGGGAAAAAGGCCCTGCCACCCAGCAATCACGCAGGTGATCGTCGACCATCCCGGTGGCCTGCATCAACGCATAAGCGGTGGTCGGACCCACAAAACGAAAGCCCAGACGTCTCAGGTCGCGGGCCAGCGCCACCGATTCCGGCGACTGCGAGGGCACATCGGCGCTTGTCGCAGGCCTAGGTCGGGGCACAGGGGCGTGGGACCACACCAGGTCGGACAGGTCGGCGGCGAGATCCGCCGCCACCCGGGCGTTGGCGATCGTGGCTTCGATCTTGGCCCGGTTGCGCACGATGCCGGGATCGGCGAGCAACCGGTCGACGTCCCGGCTGGAAAAACCCGCCACGGTCTCGATGTCGAAGCCGGCGAAGGCACGTCGGAAGGCGTCCCGTTTGCGCAGGATGATCAGCCAGGACAGGCCGCTCTGGAACGCCTCCAGCGTCATACGCTCGAACATCTCGGTGCGGCCGCGCAGCGGCCGACCCCATTCGTCGTCGTGATAATCGGCGAGCAGCCCAGGCGTCGCCCACGGGCAGCGAGTTTTGGAGTCAGCGTCAATCACCGGTCATTGGGCCGGGCGGTTTCGGTCCACCCGGCGGCCGCCCGGGCGGCGACAAGCTCGCCATGCAGCTGGTCCAGTTCGGCTCCGAGCCGATCAAGCAGCCAGTCCACTTCGCTGGTCTTGTATCCGCGTAGCACCTGGGTGAACTTCACCGCGTCGACGTCGCGGCCGGTGACCCCCGAGGCGGGCAGCAGGGTGGCGGTGGTCGCGCGCGGCAACGGCGGCAGTTGTTCTGCTCGGCCGAACAGGAAACTGGCTATCCCGAACAAAACGGTGGCCACCAGGATCAGCACGACGAGGTACATCAGGATCAGCGTCACCCGCCCGATCCTGCCTCAGCCGGGCCCGGTCGTCAGCGCAGGGTGTTCATCGGCGGCCGGTCGGCCAGGGTGACAACCGAGGTGCGCGGCACCATCACCGGGCCGTCGTGGTTGCTCTCACCGGGGAAGAACTGGGTCAGCCCGACCCCGGAGTCCGGGATGCCGCACCGGGTCAGCAAGGTGGCGATGATCTGCCGGCTCATCGGTCCCAATTCACTCAACGGCCGGTTGCGATGCGTCCGGACCCCGAGGTTCACCTGGGCGATGGCATCGAGTCCGTAGCGGTCGTAAGTGTCGATCAGGATGCCGATCTCCACTCCGTAGCCCGGGGCGAACGGCACCGAAGTCAACAGCTCCCGGGTCCCGGCGTACTCCCCTCCCAGCGGTTGCAGCACGCATCCGAGTTCGGGCCGCAGCGCCGCCAGCAGCGGCCGGGCGACGAGTTCGGTGACGCGACCGCCGCCGGTGGCTTCCTCAGCGGCGCCGAGTTTCAGCGGCCGGCGGTAGAAGCCGCGGACCAGGTGGATACCGTCGCGGGTCAGCAGCGGGCCGACCAGTCGCGGCACGAACATCGGGTCCGGGTCAATCAGGTCGGAATCGATGAACACGATGATGTCGCCGGTGGTCGCCGCCAGCGAGCGCCACAGCACCTCACCCTTTCCGGGTTGCGGCGGGATCTCGGGCAGCACCTCCCCGCGGTGCACCACCCGAGCACCGGCGGCCACGGCGCGCGCCTCGGTGTCATCGGTGGACCCGGAGTCCAGCACGATCAACTCATCGACGAGACCGCCCAGCATCGGGGTGATCGTCTCGATGACCGCGCCCACGGTCGCGGCCTCGTTCAGCGCCGGCAATACCACCGAGACGGTGCGTCCCCGTTTGGCGGCTTCCAGTTCTGGGACCGTCCACGGCGGCCGCTGCCAGCTGTGTCCGGCCAGCCAATCCTCGGATGCGGCGGTGCGCGTCACGCCAGGCCCCGAACCGTCCGGGCCGGGGTTCGATCACCGGTGATCGAGGCGACCATCTCCAGCACTCTGCGGGTGGGACCCACTTCATGCACCCGGAACATCCGCGCGCCGTCGGCCGCGGCCAGGGCCGTCGCGGCCAGGGTCCCCTCGAGGCGTTCGGTCAGTTCCACGCCCAGAGTCTCGCCGATGAAGTCCTTGTTGCTCAGAGCCATCAGCACCGGCCACCCCGTGTTAACAAGATCTTTCACGTGCCGCAACAAGGCAAGTCCGTGGAAGGTGTTCTTGCCGAAGTCGTGCGTCGGGTCAATCAGGATCCCGTCACGGCGCACACCCACCTTGGCGGCGTGCTCGGCGGCGGCGGTGACTTCGGCGATCACCGCGTCGACCACCCCGGTCACCGAGGTGCCGTAGTTCACCCGGAACGGCCGCGTCCGGGGCACCGCCCCGCCGGTGTGCGAGCAGACCAGTCCGGCGCCGAATTCCGCGGCGACCTCCGGCAACTCCGGATCGTGACCGGCCCAGGTGTCGTTGATGATGTCGGCGCCTGCCGCACAGGCCTGCTTGGCCACCGAAGCACGCCAGGTGTCGACGCTGATGCACTGCTGGGGGTAGGTGGCGCGCACCCACTCGATGAAGGGGACCACCCGCGCGAGTTCCTCGTCGGTGTCCACGGTGATCCCCGGTCCGGCTTTGACTCCGCCGATGTCGATGACGTCAGCACCTTCGGCGACGACCCGGTGCACCGCCTCCTTGGCCGCCTCATCGGTGAATGTGGCGCCGCGGTCATAGAACGAGTCGGGGGTGCGATTGACGATCGCCATGATCAGGGCGCGGTCACCGGCTACCGGCCGGCCGCAGAAGGTCGCGCTCACCCCGACAGTATCCACGCCCTCGGGTCCCTCAGCCCCTCGGACGCCGCCCGGCCCCCACTTCGGCTGGGTAGTCGTCGTAGAACGGGACGTAACCCTCCTCGCGGCCGCAGAGCACATACAGCGGATCGGCGATGCCCTCGGATGGCGGGGCTCCGTAGGCCTCGTTGCGCAGATCCACCTTGCGGCTTTTGAAGGTGGAGGTGGTCTCCAACGACTTGACGATCCGCACGAACAGCGGCACCGCATAGGGCGGAAGCTTGCGGTAAAGCGTTTCAGCCAGCGCCTTGCCGTCGAACCGGGTGCCGCCGCGCAACGTGATCGCCGCCATTCCCGCCCGCCCACCGGTGTCGGGCACCTCGACGCCGAACACGGCGCACTCCTCGACGCTTCGGTCGGCGGCGAGAGCGGCCTCCACCTCAGTGGTGGCGACGTTCTCGCCTTTCCACCGGAAGGTGTCGCCGAGCCGGTCGGCGAACGCGGCGTGTCCCATGCCCTGCGGGTTCATCACGTCACCGGTGTTGAACCAGACGTCACCGTCCTTGAAAGCGTTGCGCACCAACTTCTTTTCGGTCGCGGCGGCATCGGTATAGCCGTCGAACGGAGCCAGCCGGGTCACCGGACTGATCAACAGCCCGGGCTGCCCGGACGGCACCCGGCGCACCCGACCGTCGGAGCCGCGCACCGGCTCGCCGGTCTCCGGGTCGTATTCCACGTAGGCCAACGGCATCGGATTGATCCCAGTCGATTTCGGGATGTTGAAGATGTTGATGAACGCGGTGTTGCCCTCGCTGGCGGCGTAGAACTCGGCGACCCGGCCGATGCCGAACCGGCGGGTGAATTCGTCCCAGATCTCCGGGCGCAGACCGTTTCCGGCGATCACCCGGATCTTGTGGGCCCGGTCGGTGTCGCGGGGTGGCTGGTTGAGCAGGTACCGGCACAACTCGCCGATGTAGACGAAGGCGGTGGCCTCCATCTCCCGGACTTCGTCCCAGAACTTCGATGCCGAGAAAGACTTGCCCAACGCCAGCGTGCCACCGGCGTTGACGACCGAGGACAGCGCCACCGTCAACGCGTTGTTGTGGTAGAGCGGCAACGCGCAGTACAGCGTGTCGTCGCCGCGCAACCGCAGCGCCAACCCGCCGAAGGCGGCCAACGCCCGCAGCCAGCGGTGGTGGGTCATCACACTGGCCTTGGGGTGGCCGGTGGTGCCCGAGGTGAAGATGTAGAACGCCGGGTCCTTGGCCTGCACCTGCGATACCGACGGCGGGTTTCCGGCGGGCTTGCCGTCGGCCAGTTCGGCCAGGTTCCCGACGGTCAGCAGATCGGCCACCTCGGCGCCGCTGTCCACGATGTGCTTGACCAGATCGCGTTCGGCGACAAGCACTGTCGCGTCGAGCAGACCGACGCTGTGGGCCAGAACCTCGCCGCGCTGGTGGTAGTTCAGCATCCCCGCCACCGCTCCGCACTTCACCACCGCCAGCATGGCCAGCACGGCGTCCGGGGAATTGCGCAGCATGATTCCGACCACCTGGCCGCGGCGCACACCACGGTCGGCCAGCACCGCGGCGTAGCGGTTAGCAGTCTCGTTGGCTTGCCGGTAGGTGATCTTCTGCTCACCGAAGCGGAGGAACACACGGTCGCCGTGGCGGGCGGCGCGGTCCTGAAAGACTCTGCCGATCGACGTCTTTGAGGTCGGCAGCGCCAGCAAACCGGTCAAGGCGCCGCGCAGGATCACCGGGGCGTCCATCACCACCGCAGGTAACCGGGTGGCCAGATCGAGTAGGCCGACCGAATGCTTGGCAGGCAAATCCTTCGCGGTGAAATCCTTGGCTGAGTCACCACTCATCGGCATTGCCCCTTTCCGCGCACTGGTTTAACGCATCGTCGACGTCAGTGGCGATGACCAGCCGGTCCAGCGCGGACTGCGCGACGTAACCGGTCTGCACCAGCGATCCGAGCCAGCGCAGCAGTCCGTCGTAGTGGCCGTGCGGGTCAAGCAGCACCAGCGGTTTGTCATGCATTCCCAGATAGCCGGCAGTCCAGCTTTCGAAAAGCTCCTCGAGGGTTCCTAGTCCGCCGGGCAGCGCCAGGAAGGCATCGCTGCGATCCTCCATGACCTGCTTGCGTTCCCGCATGGTGTCGGTGACCACCAGTTCGTCGGCCTCGACGTCAGCCAGTTCGCGGTGGACCAGCGCTTTGGGAATGACCCCGATGGTGCGGCCCCCTCGCGAGCGCGCACCGGCGGCCACCGCACCCATCGCGGACACGTTGCCGCCCCCGGAGACCAGGGTCCAGCCGCGTTGGGCGATACCTTCCCCGACCCGGTGCGCCAACTCCAGCAGTTCGGGGTGCCGAGGACTGGCCGCGCAGTAGACGCAGACCGCCCACTGCGAGTCGGGGTCTGGTTGAAGGGGAGAGTCGGGACTTGGTAGCGCCACAACCGAAACCTAGACCAGAGCACCGATGGGCCACCTAAAGTCGGTGGCTATGCCGGTTCCCACCCCGTGGCCACTCGTCGCCCGAGGCGCCCTGGATCCCCTCGTCGACGCAATCCACGCCAACCCCGCCGGTGTGGCACTGGTCGGCAACGAGGGCGTCGGCAAGACCACTCTGGCCGCGATGGCCGCCCAGCGACTCGACCGTGGGGAGCCGCTGTGGGTGATCGGAACACTGGCGGCGTCCTCGGTCCCGTTCGGGGCCTTCGGACCGCTGCTGGACTGCCACGATGCCGGCAAGCCCGCGGCACTGATCCAGTCCGCGGCGGATTCGGTTCGCGCCCAGGCCGATTCACGACCGATCATCGTCGACAATGCCCGGCTGCTAGATCCGCTGTCGGCCAGCCTGGTCTACCACCTGGCGCAGGACTCGGCGAGCCCGCTGATCGTGACGGTGCGCTCGGTGCTGCGGATCCCGCATGTGGTCAGCGCGCTGTGGGACGACGGGCTGCTGCGACGGTTGGACGTCATCCCACTGGACGGCGAAGAAACCGCCGCGATTGTCGCCGCCACGGGCCGCTCGGGCGCGGAAGGGCCAGATGCCGCCGCCCTGTACCGCCGCAGCGCCGGAAATCCGCTGCATCTGCGGATGTTGCTGAGCACCGGCGGCACCGAGGAGACACTGGCCGGCGCCATTGACCACTACCTCGGCGACCTCGACCCGCAGGTGCGCGGACTGCTGGCACATCTGTGCGTGTTCGAGCCGCTGTCCCGCGCCGATCTGACGGCGCTGACCGACGAGGCGGCGCTCGCCCGGGCCGTCGAGGTCGGGGCGGTGGCGCTTCACCCGGTGGCCGATGGCGAGTTCGCCCACAGCGGCCATCCGCTGTTCCTGGAACGGCTGGCCACCCTGCTGGACAAACCGCAGGTGCAGCGATTGCGCACCGCGGTGGCCGCTCAACTGGCCACCACCCCCAGCCGCACTCCGGCCGAGCGGTTGGGCCGCACCCTCATCACCTTGCAGGGCGACGGCCCGATCGACGCCGACGCAGTGGTCACCGCTGCCAGTGAGGCGCTGCAGTTGGGCGACATCGCGCTGGCCGAACGGTTGGCCCGCGGGGTGCTGGACCGGGGTGAGCACTTCAACGCCCGGCTCACGTTGAGTTCCGCACTGGCCTGGCAGGGCCGCGGCCGAGAGGCGGACGCTGTTCTGGCCGTCGTCGACCCCACGGGCCTGCCCGAGGATCAGCTGATGGCCTGGGCGCTGCCGCGGGCGGCCAACCAGTTCTGGATGCTGTCGGAGCCTGAGCGTGCGACGACGTTCCTGCAGAACGTGCGGCGCAAGGTCGGGGAAACCTCGTCGCGCATCACCCTCGACGCACTGTCGGCGACCTTCTCGATGAACGCGGGCAACGTCCGTCGCACCATCGAGGTGGCCGACGATGTGCTCGGGCACGCCGACGCACCCGACATGGCGGTGGCATGGGCCGCCAGTGCCGCAGCGCTGTCCTCGGCGCGGATGGGACGCTTCGGGGCCGTCGGCCCGGCGATTTCGCGGGCGCTGAGCGCCGAGTACCCCGGTCTGTTGCGGTTCACGATCGGCCTGGCCGAGACCAGCACCTTGCTGATGGCCGGCAAAGTCGAGGCCGCCCATGAGGCGGCGCGGCGGTTCACCGATTTCGCCGAGTTGGCCCAGCCGGGGCGCGCAATCGGTGAGGTTCTGCTGGCGCAGGTGCTGCTGGCCCGCGGCGAGGCGGCCGCGGCCGCCGATCTGCTCCGGCCGGCGGCGGACACCCTGGCCCGCACCGGCTACTCGTGGGGGCCGCTGGCGCTGATGTATCTGACGACGGCGCTGGGCTATCAGGGTGACATCGCTGAGTCGGCAAAAGCGCTGGCGCGCGCCCAATCTCGGCACGGAACGAAATCGGCGATGTTCGCGCCGGAGTTGGGGATCGCCCGCGCCTGGCGGCTGAACACCATCGGCGATCGACCCGCGGCGATCACCGCGGCACGAGACGCCGCGCGGACCGCCAAGCGCAGTGGCCAGTTCGCGGTCGCGGTGCGCGCTTGGCACGAGGCCACCCGACTCGGTGACCGGCGGGCGGCCGAGGCAATAACTCAGATCGCCGACTCGGTGGTGTGCGAGTACACCGACATGGCACTGGCACACGCACAGGCGGTAGCCGCATCCGACCCGGCGGCGCTGAGCGCCGCGGCGCAGCGACTGGCTGCGGCGGGGTTCCACGGCGCCGCCGCAGACGCCCGCCGGCAGGCAGAGGAACTCTCGGACTGACGGGGTCTGGCGCTTAGGCGGACAGGTAGCGGCGCAGGGCCGCGGTGACCACCCCGATCTGGGCCACCGACACCCACTCGTCGCGGCGGTGCGCCAGATTGGGGTCACCGGGCCCGTAGTTGACCGCGGGAATCCCCAGTGCCGCAAAGCGCGCCACATCGGTCCAGCCGAATTTGGCCCGCACCATCCCGTCGGCCGCGGCCACCAGTGCGGCGGCGGCGGGGTAGTGCAGTCCGGGAAGCGCCCCGGCGGCCACGTCGGTCTGCTGCAGGTCCACCGGGAGGCCGTCGAACACCTCCTGGACGTGTTCCAGGGCCGCCTGGGGGCTGCGGTCCGGCGCAAAGCGGAAGTTGACCGTCACCGAGGCCGCGTCGGGGATCACGTTGCCGGCCACACCCCCGTCGACCCGCACCGCCGACAGACCCTCCCGGTAGGTGCAGCCGTCGATGTCGACCACTCGGCCCTGGTAAGACGCCAGCCGGTCCAGAATCGGCCCGAGCTGGTGAATAGCGTTGTCCCCCAACCACGAACGCGCCGAATGAGCCCGGGTGCCGGTTGCGGAGAGCACCGCCCGCAGGGTGCCCTGACAGCCGGCTTCGATGTAGCCGCCGGAGGGCTCGCCGAGGATCGCGACGTCGCCGCGCAGCCAGTCCGGCAGTTCCCGGTGGATCCGGCCCAATCCGTTGGCACTGGCCTCGATCTCCTCGCAGTCGTACAGGATCAGCGTGACGTCGTGAACCGGTTGGTCGAGGGTCGCGGCCAGGTGCAGGAACACCGCGTCACCGGACTTCATGTCCGAGGCGCCGCAACCGTAGATATGGTCGGCGTCGCGCCGGGACGGCACGTTGTCCGCGATCGGCACGGTGTCGAGATGTCCGGCCAGGATCACCCGCGACGGGCGGCCGAGATTGGTGCGGGCCAGCACCGCGTCGCCGTTGCGGATGACCTCATAGCCGGTCTGCTCGCACAGGGCGGTCTCGACCTCGTCGGCGATCCGGCGTTCGTCGCGCGAAACACTGGGAATGTCGATCAGCGCGGCGGTCAGCACATCGGGGTCAGAGCGCAGATCCAGCACAACTGACCAGGCTAGTACGGTGTCCACCGTGACTTCTGCTGCAGGCTTCGGACTGGCCACGATCGCCGAGGACGGAACGGTGCTAGACGCCTGGTTCCCGGAACCGGAACTTGGCGCATACAGCCCCTCAGGCACCACCCGGATCGCCCCCGACGATGTTCCAGACCACCTGGCCGCGCTGTCCGGCCCGGATCCCGACCGGGGCGTCGAGATCGTCCCGATCCGCACCGTCACGGTGCTGGCCGACAAGCCGGCCGACACCTACGACGCCTACCTGCGACTGCATCTGATCTCCCACCGTCTGGTCGAACCGCACGGACTCAACCTCGACGGCGTGTTCGGCGCGTTGAGCAACGTGGTGTGGACCAACTACGGACCCTGCCGGATCGAGGGATTCGAGGAGATCCGGTTGCGGCTGCGCCGGCGCGGCCCGGTGACGGTCTACGGGGTCGACAAGTTCCCGCGGATGGTCGACTACGTGGTGCCGACCGGGGTGCGCATCGCCGACGCCGACCGGGTGCGCCTGGGTGCGCACCTGGCGTCCGGCACGACGGTCATGCATGAGGGGTTTGTGAACTTCAATGCCGGCACGTTGGGCGCGTCGATGGTGGAGGGCCGGATTTCGGCGGGCGTGGTGGTCGGTGACGGCTCCGATATCGGCGGCGGCGCGTCGATCATGGGGACCCTCTCCGGCGGCGGCACCGAGGTGATCTCGGTGGGCAAGCGCTGCCTGCTGGGCGCCAACTCCGGACTGGGCATCTCCCTCGGCGATGACTGCGTAGTCGAGGCAGGTCTCTATGTCACCTCCGGCACCAAAGTCGCCATGGCAGAAGGCTCATACGTCAAGGCGCGCGAACTCTCCGGTGCCAGCAACCTTCTGTTCCGCCGCAATTCAGTGACCGGGGCGGTGGAGGTGGTGTCCCGCGACGGCACCGGAATCACCCTCAACGAGGCACTTCACGCCAACTAACGCCTCGAGCAGGCCGCAGCTGGCGCATCCCACGCCGCGCGGGCCGCCGGGGCGGTCACACTGGGTGACGGGACGATCCCGCAGCCTAAAGGAGTGCAGCCATGGTGGAGCAGTTCGACGACGTGGCGCTCGGCGGCGGGAAGGGCGGGAAATCGCTGGCAATGGCGCTGGCCAATGCGGGTCACACCGTCGCCCTGATTGAGAGCGGCCAGATCGGTGGAACATGCATCAATGTGGCATGCATCCCCACCAAAACGATGGTCGCCAGCGCGAAACTGGTCGAGTTGGCCAGGCGCGCAGATGATTACGGAGTAGATCTGGATCTTCCGCCGGTCGACCTGGCACCGGTGATCGAACGCAAGCGCCGAGTGGTCGCGGCGATGGTCGACACCCACTGGACGCTGTTCACCACCACCGCGAACATGACGTTCCTGTTGGGCCGCGGCGCGTTCGTGGGTGACCGGACGATCGAGGTCACTATGGCCGATGGCTCGACGCGGATGGTGCGCGGTGAGCGGGTCTACATCAACACTGGCAGCCACACCACGATCCCGCCGATCCCGGGCCTGGACACCGTTGACTACCTCACCAGCACGTCGGTGATGGAACTGCAGGAGTTGCCGACCCGGCTGGCGATCATCGGCGCGGGCTACATCGCCCTGGAGTTCGCCCAGGTGTTCCGCCGCCTGGGCAGCGAGGTGGTGATCATTGGGCGCGGCGACCGGTTCCTGCCCAATGAAGACCCCGACATCGCGACCGAGATTCGAAATGTGTTGGACGAGGACGGGATCGAGTTCCTCGACAACACCGAGACAGATGCGGTGCAGCCCGGCCCACAGGGCATCGAGGTGCTGCACTCCCGCAACGGCGCCCAGGCCACGCTGGGCGCCAGCCATCTGTTGGTGGCGATCGGCCGGACACCCAATACCGTCGGACTGGGCCTCGAGACGGCAGGGGTGCAGGTGAACGCCCGGGGGGCGATCACCGTCAACGACCGACTGGAAACCAGCGCCGAGAACGTCTACGCGATCGGCGATTGCAACGGCGGTCCGTTGTTCACCCACGCGTCCTGGGACGACTACCGCATCCTGCTGGCCAACGTGCTACACGACGCCGGGCGCAGCACGTCCGGTCGACTGATGCCGTACACGTTGTTCATCGACCCGGAGTTGGGCCGGGTGGGGTTGACCGAAGAACAGGCGCTGGCACAGGGATTCGACGTCGCAGTCGCCACCCTGCCGGCGTCCAGGGTCCCCCGGGCCAACACCGCCGGCGAGACCAAGGGTGTTCTGAAGGCAATCGTCGACCGGAAGACGAACCAGATTCTCGGCTGCTCGCTGTTCTGCCACGGCGCCGGTGAGGTGATGTCGGTGGTGCAGATGGCCATGATCGGCCAGGTTCCCTATCAACAGGTCCGCGACACGATCTTCACCCACCCCACCATGGCGGAATCGCTGAACCTGCTTTTCGCTGGACTGTAGCGACGCGGGCCGCTATCCGCCGGACATGAGTTCCTTCTTGATCACCTTGCCCATCGCATTGCGGGGCAGTGCGTCGACAAGACGGACCTCCCGGGGCCGCTTGTGCACCGAAAGTTGTTGGGCAACAAAGTCGATGAGCTCATCGGAGTCTGCGCCCCCGACGACGAAGGCGACGATCCGCTGGCCGAGGTCGTCGTCGGGCAGACCCACGACGGCCGCCTCGGCCACCTCGGGATGGCCGAGCAGGACGGTCTCGATCTCACCGGCGCCGATCCGGTAGCCACCGGATTTGATCAGATCCACCGACTCGCGGCCGACGATACGGTGCATCCCGGCAGAGTCGATGACGGCGGCGTCGCCGGTTCGGTACCAGCCGTCGGAGGTGAATGACTCCGCGATGGTATCGGGCCGGTTGAGGTAGCCGTCGAAGATGGTCGGCGTCCGGACTTGCAGGCTGCCGATGCTGTCCCCGTCGTGGGGTACCGGGGTGCCGTCGTCGCCGGCCAACCGGGTCGACATACCGTCCAGGGGCAGACCCACCCAACCCGGCCGGCGTTCACCATCGGCGCGGGTGCTGACCGTGATCAGGGTCTCGGTGCAGCCGTACCGTTCCACCGGGGCGTGTCCGGTCAGTTCGGTCAGCCGGCTGAACACCGGGACGGGCAGCGCGGCGCTTCCCGACACCAGCAACCGGGCTCCTGCCAGCGCGCGGGCCGATTCGGGGTCGGCTGCGACCCGCGACCACACGGTGGGCACCCCGAAGTACAGCGAGCCTGCGGCGGCGGCGTAGGCCTGCGGGGTCGGCTTGCCGGTGTGAATGAACCGGTTGCCCACCCGCAGTGAGCCCAACAGGCCCAGCACCAACCCGTGCACATGGAACAGCGGCAGACCGTGCACCAGGGTGTCCTCCGGAGTCCACTGCCAGGCACGGGCGAGCGCATCGAGATCGGCGGCCACCGCGGCACGGCTGAGCACCGCGCCTTTGGGCGGCCCGGTGGTGCCGGAGGTGTAGATCACCATCGCGGTGGCATGCGGGGCCGGTTCGGCGTAGCGGTGCCAGGACCGGGCGTGCAACCGCACCGGGACGTGCGGCAGTCCGGCCGGGTCCGGCGGCAGCTCACCGAGCCACGCCTGGGCACCGGAGTCGGTCAGAATGTGGGCCTGCTCCCCCGCGCCGACGTCGGCAGGGACCGGTACGAACGGCACCCCGGCGATCAGGCAACCGGTGACGGCCAGCACCGTCGCGGCGGTCGGTGTGGCCAACACCGCGACGCGGTGCGCTCCGCCGACCCGCTCGGCGACCGAGGTCGCTGCGCCCAGAAGATCGCTGCGGGAAAGGGTGACCCCGTCGATGCGGACCGCGTCGCCGATGTCGGCGCCGGCGGCCACCACAGCGGGGTTGAGCGAGGCCAGCAGCACCCCGCGAGGCTACCCGACAGCCCCGGGACACCCACCGTGTTGCAGATGCGACGGGTGTGGTTTGGTGGCGACTACCCTCGAAGTATGCGGACTGGTCAGAGGCCATGACCGGCAAACGATTCCGTATCGCCGGGGCAGCTTCGGTGCTGGCGGTGGCGGTCGTCTGCCCGCCGGCCGCCCATGCCGCACCCAAGCCGTGGAACGGTACGTACCAAATGGTGACCTATGCCTCTCAGAAGGCCGGTACCAGCGCGGCCAGCCGCCAGCGTGAGAATGACTTCGGGGCGAAGTTCACTCTGGCCACCCAATGCTCGGTGCGTGAGTGCGTGGCCACCGTGATGGATGGCCCCCGCCCCGGTAACCCGACGGTGCCCTGGCCCACCCGGTTCGCCTGGAACGGCTCGGAGTGGGCCACCAGCTACGGCTGGATGTGGGATTGCCTGGTCGGCGCCGACGGCCAGAAGAGTTGGGCGCGCGCCACATCCTGGACCTATTACCAGCCCCAGCCGGACGGCTCCTTGACAGGGACCTGGCACACCGATATCGCCGAGGGGCCCTGCCGCGGCAGCGTGGTGATGCCGGTCGCCGCCGTCAAGGCCTAGAGTCTTCGCTAGGGGTGAGTCTTCGTTTTGGCGCAAGTCTTTGTTTTGGCGCAAAGATTCTTGTCCGATCCGGTAACACTGTGATCTGAGTTACCGATGAGGTAGCTGTCATGCCCACTCGGCGGTTAGGGGCCACCATGAGGAATGTCGGTCGTGTTCTGGGGGCGCTGGGCGTCGCGGTGGCGGGGTTTTTCGCCGTGCCTCCTGCCGCGCAGGCTGAGATGGACAACCAGATGAGCCTGGTCGACGGTGGTGGTCGCACGATGACGGTGCAGCAGTGGGACACCTACCTCGACGGTGTGTACCCCCTGGACCGCAACCGGCTGACCCGGGAGT
>CAXNJA010000001.1:0-92452 GCA_964202555.1 Mycobacterium sp. | reverse complement strand
TCCAACCCGTCCTGATAGCGCTCGGTGAGCACCTCGGCATCGCGGGCGATACCCAGCACCCCGGCCAATTCCCGCAACTCAGTGAGGATCGTCGCGTCGTCGGTGAGACCGAAATCCGCCTCCGAGGCCTGCAGCAGGCTGCGGATCTGCCGGATGGTGACGCGCATTTGATGGACTGCGTCATCGGCATCGGCGCGGACCGCGCGATCCCATTCCAGCAACGCCGCGATCTGTACGGCGACCGCGCGGTGCACCGGATCCGAAGGCGGCTCCCGGTGCTGCGGTGTGGTGTCGCCCAGGGCCTTGGCCAGCTTCGAGCCGTGGCCGGCGGCGACCGCGCCGGCGTCGTGCAGGCGGTTGGCCAGACGCTGCAGGATCCCGCCGGCCTCGTCGATCCCGGCGTCGACCAGTTCCAGTTCCCATTCCCGCCACTGCTGCTCGGCCTCGGCGCTGCCGTCGGAGGGGTTGAGCCGGTAGGCGGTGACGGTGTCGTCGCAGAATTCAGCCAGCGCGACGCCCTCGGGACCGTGGAGCATCGTGATGTCCCGGGCGGTGGAGATCCGAGCGACCGGACCCAGTGGCCGGTCCCGGACGATGGCCAGGACGACGTCGAGTAGATCCTCCGGAACCCCGGCGGCGGCCGCGGCGAGGGGCGCGCGGATCTCGGTGCGCGCCTCCCCGGCGGGAAGCTTCAGGTGCCAGCCCTCGTCGGAACCGCCGGTGCGCCGGCGCAGCGTCACCCGGTTTGCGGCCAGGGCGTTGCCGGGGGTGTCGAAATAGACCGCGTCGAGATGCAGGGTCGGCAGTTTCTCGATCCGCGAGACGGCGGCCAGGCCGTCGAAGGACGGCGACACTCCTGGTTGCGGAGCGTCGAATTTCAGTTCCAATTCGACGTGTCGGGTCGTACCGCCGGACTTCGCCATAGCACCAGGGTTCCACAGATGGGCCGGAAGCCGATGGGACAGCCCGCTAGAAGCTGTGCTCCTCGGCCGGGAAAACTCCGCTGGCAACCTCGCTGGCGTACTGAGCCGCCGCCCGGCGCAACTCCCCGCCGACGTCACCGAACCGCTTGACGAACTTCGCGGTCTTGCCGCTGGTGAGCCCGGCCATGTCCTGCCACACCAGAACCTGGGCGTCGCAGTGCGGCCCGGCGCCGATCCCGACGGTGGGAATGGTGAGTTTGCCGGTGAGCTGGGTGGCCAGTTCGGCCGGAACCATCTCCATCACCACGGCAAACGCACCGGCCTCCTGCACCGCGATCGCGTCGGCGACGGTCTGCTCGGCGGCGTCGCCGCGGCCCTGCACCCGGAACCCGCCCAGGCTGTTGACGCTCTGCGGGGTGAAACCGATGTGAGCCATCACCGGAATCCCAGCGGCTGTCAGGGTCGCGATCTGGTCGGCCACCCGTTCGCCGCCCTCCAACTTGACCGCGTGCGCGCCGGCCTCCTTCATGAATCGCGTCGCGCTGGCCAGTGCCTGCGCCGGCCCACCCTCGTAACTGCCGAACGGCAGGTCGGCCACCACCAGGGCATGCTGAGCGCCGCGCACCACACCCCGGACCAGGGGGATCAGTTCGTCGACGGTCACCGGCACAGTGGTGTCGTAGCCGTAGACGACGTTGGCGGCGGAGTCGCCGACCAGCAGTACCGGGATGCCCACCTCGTCGAACAGCCGGGCGGTCGAGAAGTCGTAGGCGGTGAGCATCGCCCACTTGTGGCCCTCGGACTTCATCCGTTGCAGGTGGTGGGTGCGGATCCTGGTTCGAGGTTCCGTCAGGGTGGGCGTGCCGGCCCCGTAGAGCGTTTGCTCTGACATGGTTTTCCCCAGTGTTCGTCGGGTCGATCCTCGTGGCCCATCCGGGTCCCCGGGTTCGCGTGACCCCCCAATTGTGCCACCGCCGCACCGCCGCGGGGCACCGGCAGCGCAGTGCGGTTCCTCACACCGCCCACCAGGCGCCGCCGGGCGCATAGCATCGGCGTATGCAGCGGCTCAGCGGACTCGACGCCAGCTTTCTCTATCTGGAAACCTCCACCCAGCCACTGCATGTGTGCTCGGTGCTGGAGTTGGATACCTCCACCATTCCGGGCGGTTACAGCTTCGAGAAGATGCGCGACCAGTTGGCTTCGCGGATCACCGCGATCCCCACCTTCCGGGAGAAGCTGGCCAACAGCTTCCTCAATCTCGACCACCCGGTCTGGGTCAAGGACGACGAATTCCACCTTGAGCGCCATGTGCACCGGATCGGGTTGCCCGCACCCGGCGGCCGGGTGGAACTAGCCGAAATCTGCGGGCATCTGGCGTCTCTGCCGCTGGACCGTCGACATCCGCTGTGGGAGATGTGGGCGATCGAGGGACTGGGCGGCACCGATGCCCGAAAGGGCGGCCGGTTGGCGGTGCTGACCAAGGTGCACCACGCGGCCGTCGACGGTGTCACCGGGGCCAATCTGATGTCGCAGCTGTGCAGCGTCGAACCCGATGCCCCGCCGCCGCAGCCGGTGGATGCCAGCCCGGAGGCCAACCCGCTTCGCATCGCGCTGGGCGGGCTGGGCCGGTTCGCGGTCCGCCCGATCACCCTGGCGACATCGGTGCTGCCGTCCACGGTGTCCACCGTGGTCGACACGGTCCGCCGGGCGGCTGGCGGTCGGGCCATGCCCAGTCCGTTCGCCGCCCCTCAGACGCCGTTCAACGCCAGCATCACCGCAGACCGCAATGTGGCGTTCGCCCAACTGGACCTCGCCGACGTCAAGAAGGTCAAAGATCATTTCGGGGTCAAGGTCAATGACGTCGTGATGGCCCTGGTGTCGGGGGTGCTGCGCACGTTCCTGATTCAGCGCGACCAACTGCCGGAGAACACCCTGGTGGCGATGGTGCCGGTGTCGGTTCACGACCGCTCCGATCGGCCCGGCCGCAATCAGGTCTCCGGGATGTTCGCCAGCCTGCAGACCCAGATCGCCGACCCCGGCGAGCGACTGCGGGCTATCGCGGAGGCCAACGTCATCGCCAAGGACCACAGCTCGGCAATCGGCGCGACGTTGCTGCAGGACTGGAGCCAGTTCGCCGGACCGGCCGTCTTCGGGGTCGCCATGCGGGTATACGCACGGACCCGGCTGACCGAATCCCGGCCGGTACACAACCTGGTGGTGTCCAACGTTCCCGGGCCGCAGATCCCGCTCTACTTCCTGGGTGCGGAGGTGGAGGCGATGTACCCGCTGGGTCCGATCTTCCACGGCTCGGGGTTGAACATCACCGTGATGTCGCTCAACGGAAAGCTCAACGTCGGGTTGATCTCCTGTCCGGAGTTGCTGCCGGACCTGTGGGACATGGCCGACGGGTTCGTCACCGGGATGGGGGAGTTGCTGGCGGCCACCAAAACACGGCGCCGCTAGAACCCGCCCGGATGCCTACTAGCAGGCTCTTCGCCTAACCGTGGCAGCATGTTGGCCATGAGGCTGTCCCAGCGCCCCCGATTCCTGCGTGCCGCACTGATATTCCCGGCCCTGGCGGGCCTGCTGTCGACGAGCGTGGGGTGTAGCACTGTGGTGAGCGGTACTGCGGTGCTCGCCGAGCCCCAGATCGGTCAGCCGGTCTCCTGGGGGCCGTGCCGGCCGGCCGGCGGTGGCGGCGGCGAGGCGATGCCGATCCCCGCGGGCGCCCAGTGCGGCAAGATCGCCGTCCCGGTCAACTACGACGAACCCGACGGCGGCCAGGCCAGCCTGGCACTGATCCGGTTCCCGGCCACCGGCGAGAAAATCGGCTCACTGATCATCAACCCCGGTGGGCCCGGTGAGTCCGGAGTCGAAGCCGCCGCCAGCCTGATCGAGGGCTTGCCGCCGCAGGTTCGGCAGCGTTTCGACCTGGTCGGCTTCGATCCCAGGGGGGTCGGCTCGTCGACGCCGGCATTGTGGTGCAACTCCGACGCCGACAACGACCGCCTGCGTGCCGACCCCATGGTGGACTACAGCCCCGAAGGGGTCGAGCGCATCGAGGGCGAAACGAAGGCTTTCGTGCAGCGCTGCGTCGACAAAATGGGTGAGGACTTCCTTGCCAATGTCGGTACTGCCAGCGTCGCCAAGGACCTCGATACGCTGCGCGCCGCACTCGGTGACGAGAAGCTGAACTACCTCGGCTACTCCTACGGCACCCGGATCGGCGCCGAGTACGCGGAGGTCTACCCCGACAAGGTTCGGGCGATGATTCTCGACGGTGCGGTTGACCCGAACGCCGACCCGATCCAGTCCGACATCGACCAGGCCGAGGCGTTCCAAGAGGCGTTCAACGACTTCGCCGCCGACTGCGCCAAGGACTCCGACTGCCCGCTGGGAACCGATCCGGCCAAATCCGTTGATGTGTACCGCGACCTGGTTGACCCGTTGGTGGACACGCCGATGAAGACCAAGGATCCGCGTGGGCTGAGCTACGGCGATGCGATCATCGGCACCATCATGGCGCTGTACTCGCCCAATCTGTGGCAGTACCTGGCCAAGGGGCTCACCGAGATGACCAAGGGCAGTGGCGACACCATGCTGGCGCTGGCCGACATGTACATGCGCCGTGACCCGCAGGGCCGTTACACCAACGCCACCGACGCGCGAATCTCCGTCAACTGCGTCGATCAGCCACCGATCACCGACCGGGCGAAGGTGGTCGAGGAGGACCGCCGGCTGCGCGAAGTGGCTCCGTTCATGAGCTACGGGGAGTTCACCGGGTACGCCCCGCTGAGTACCTGCGCGTTCTGGCCGGTGCCGCCGACCAGTGAACCGCATGCCGTGTCGGCGCCGGGATTGCCGCCGGTGCTGGTGATCTCGTCGACCGGGGACCCCGCCACGCCGTATCAGGCCGGGGTGGACCTGGCCAAGCAACTCGGCGGCGGGCTGCTGACGTTCAACGGCACCCAGCACACGGTGGCTTTCCAGGGCGAGCAGTGCGTCGACGACTACGCCGCCGCCTACCTGGTCGATCTCAAACTGCCGCCGGCCGGCACTAGCTGCTGACGGTGGTGCCGGACGCCGGTCGGCGCGAGGCGGAGAAATCAGCCAACCAGGATTGGAAACGCTGCGGTTCCGATACCGACGTGTGATCGTCACGCGCTGGGTTCGCGGTCCCCGGCGTGCCACGATTGCGGCCATGAAACGCACGAGTCGGAACGGCTCGGCGGCGTTCTCCTCGGTTCTTTGCACGCTGGTGGTGGTCGCCCCGGTGGTGGTCGCACCGTGGGTCGTCGCGCCGGCCGTCGCCGCCCCGGACCTGGGTCAGACCGCTTCGCCGGTCTGGGGAGGCTGTGAACGCTTCATCTCGGACTCCTACCTGCCCACTGCCCAGTGCACGACCGTGCCGGTTCCCGTCGACGCAGCCGATCCTGTTGGGGCACAGGCCAACCTGGCGGTGATCCGCATTCCGGCCGACGGGCAGCGCATCGGTGTGTTGCTGATGAACCCGGGCGGCCCGGGGGCCTCGGCCGTCGACTCGGTGGCCGGCCTGGCCGAATCGCTGTCCGACAGTCCCATCGCCGAACACTTCGATCTGGTCGGCTTCGATCCTCGCGGCGTGGGTCACTCCACGCCGGAACTGCGGTGCCGCACCGACGCCGAGCGTGATGCGTGGCGACGTGAGCCGATGGTCGACTACAGCCCGGACGGGGTTGCGGCCATCGAACAGATCAGCCGCAGCTTCGCCCAGAAATGCCTGGACCGGATGGGTAAACCTTTCCTGGCCAGTGTTGGAACCGCTTCTGCAGCAAAGGATATGGACGCCGTCCGCGCGGCTCTGGGCGAGGACCAGATCAACTATTTGGGCTACAGCTACGGGACTGAACTCGGCACGGCCTACATCGAGAGGTTCCCCGACCGGGTTCGCACCATGGTGCTCGACGGGGCGATCGACCCGACCCAGGACCCGCTGGAGTCATTGGTCGAGCAGATGGCCGGCTTTCAGGTGGCCTTCAACGACTACGCCGCCGACTGCGGCCGATCCCCGGCTTGCCCGCTGGGTACCGACCCCGCGCAGTTCGTCACTCGCTACCACCAACTCGTCGACCCACTGGTGGCCAGACCGGGACCCACCTCCGATCCGCGCGGACTGAGCTACGCCGACGCGATCACCGGCACGGTCAATGCGCTCTACACCCCGCAGTACTGGAAGTACCTCACCAGTGGTCTGCTCGGTCTTCAGCGCGGCGCCAACGCCGACGACCTGCTGCTTCTTGCCGACGACTACGAGGGACGCGACGAGGACGGCCGGTACAGCAACGGACAGGACGCGTTCAACGCCATCCGCTGCGTGGACAGCCCCACCCCGACCGACCCCGCCGCGTGGGCGCAGGTGGACCAGCAGATCCGCCAGCGCGCTCCGTTCCTGTCCTACGGCCAGTTCACCGGGTTCGCCCCCCGCGACTTGTGCGCCTTCTGGCCGGTTCCCACGACGTCCGCGCCGCACCCGGCCTCACCGGCACCGCCCGGCAGTGCGGTGGTGGTCTCGACCACCCGCGACCCGGCCACGCCCTACCAGGCGGGGGTGGACCTCGCCCGACAGCTACGCGCCCCGCTGATCACCTTCGACGGCACCCAGCACACGGTCGTCTTCGACGGCAACGCCTGCGTGGACGACGCCGTGGTGCGCTTCTTCGTCGACAAAGTGGTGCCCGGCGATCTGTTCTGCTGAACGGTCGTCTCCATCACCCGGTCGACTCGCCCCGACGGCACGCCCCAACGGCACTGCGCCAAACGCTCTCCGTAACACGGAGTTAACAGCTGCTGCCTACGCTCGCATCATGGATCGGCAAAAGGAATTCGTGCTGCGCACGCTGGAGGAACGGGACATCCGGTTCGTCCGGCTGTGGTTCACCGACGTGCTCGGATACCTCAAATCGGTGGCCATCGCGCCCGCCGAGCTCGAAGGCGCCTTCGAGGAGGGAATCGGGTTCGACGGCTCCTCGATCGAGGGCTTCGCCCGCGTCTTCGAGTCCGACACCGTCGCCCGGCCGGATCCCTCGACGTTCCAGGTGCTGCCCTGGACCACCAGCGGCGGCCAGCACCACTCGGCGCGGATGTTCTGTGACATCACCATGCCGGACGGTTCACCGTCCTGGGCGGACAGCCGCCACGTGCTGCGCCGGCAATTGGCCAAGGCCAGCGACCTCGGCTTCTCCTGCTACGTACACCCGGAGATCGAGTTCTTCCTACTCGAGCCCGGCCCGTATGACGGCTCCGTCCCGGTCCCGGCCGACAACGGCGGCTACTTCGACCAGTCCGTGCACGACTCGGCACCCAACTTCCGCCGCCATGCCATCGACGCGCTCGAGCAGATGGGCATCTCGGTGGAGTTCAGCCACCACGAAGGCGCACCCGGCCAGCAGGAGATCGACCTGCGTTACGCCGACGCGCTGTCGATGGCCGACAACGTGATGACGTTCCGGTATGTCGTCAAGGAGGTCGCCCTTGCCGAAGGGGTGCGCGCCTCGTTCATGCCCAAACCGTTCGCCGAATATCCCGGCTCGGCCATGCACACCCACATGAGCCTGTTCGAGGGCGAGACCAACGCCTTCCACGGGCCCGATGACCCGCTGCAGCTTTCCGGCGTGGCCAAGTCGTTCATCGCCGGGATCCTCGAGCACGCCAGCGAGATCAGCGCCGTCACCAACCAGTGGGTGAACTCCTACAAGCGTCTGGTGCACGGCGGGGAGGCCCCCACCGCAGCGTCCTGGGGGGCGGCCAACCGCTCGGCGCTGGTGCGGGTGCCGATGTACACCCCGCGTAAAGCCGCGTCGCGCCGCGTCGAGGTGCGCAGCCCGGACTCGGCGTGCAATCCGTACCTGACCTTCGCGGTGCTGCTGGCCGCCGGCCTGCGGGGCATTGAGAAGAACTATGTGCTCGGGCCCCAAGCCGAGGACAACGTGTGGACGCTGACCCCCGAGGAGCGCCGGGCGATGGGCTATCGCGAATTGCCGTCGAGCCTGGGTGTGGCGCTGGGGGAGATGGAAAGCTCGGAGTTGGTCGCCGAAGCGCTCGGTGAGCACGTCTTCGACTACTTCCTGCGTAACAAGCGGGCGGAGTGGGAGCAGTACCGCGCCAACGTCACTCCGTTCGAGCTGAAGCACTACCTGTCGTTGTAGCCGTGCCGGACCGCGTCGGAGGGCTGGGATAACGTCGTTGTCGTGGCCAAGCCCGCGACTTCGCGTCCCCGCGTCCCGGGTGTGGGCAGGCTCGGGCTGATTGACGCCGCGGCCGGGACCCGGCTCACTGAACTTGGCTGGGATAACGAAACCCACGTCGAACTGTTGTGGTCGCTGTCGCGCTCACCCGACGCCGATTTCGCTCTACAGGCAATGCAGCGCCTCGCCGAAGCCCTTGGGGACCGCTGGTCTGATCTGGACGCCGCTCTGCTCGCCGACCGCTCCCTGCGTGGCAGGCTCTTCGCGGTGCTCGGCTCGTCACTGGCTTTCGGTGACCACCTGGCGGCCAACCCGCAATCCTGGAAGCGGCTCGCCGGCGAGGTGCGCCTGCCGTCATATGAGGCGGTGCGACGGGAATTCTCCGATTGCATAAGCGAATTCGGCCCGTCACCAACGACGGTCATGCCGAAGTTGCGCTGCGTCTATCGAGACCGACTGATGGTGCTCGCGGCGTTGGACCTGGCTCCCACGGTCGAGAATGAGCCCGTCCTGGAGTTCCCCACCGTCGGTGCACACCTCTCCGACCTCGCCGACGCGGCACTGGATGCAGCGCTGCAGGTCGCGGTGGCAGGAGTCTGCAAATCCGAGCCTCCACCCCGGCTGGCCGTGATCGCGATGGGCAAATGCGGTGCGCGAGAACTGAATTACGTCAGCGACGTAGACATCATCTTCGTCGGCGAGGACGCCGATGCCCTGACCACCCGGGTTGCCGGTGAGATGATGCGGCTGGCGTCAGAGGCCTTCTTCGAGGTGGACGCCGCCCTGCGGCCGGAGGGTAAGGCCGGTGCGCTGGTCCGCACCCTGGAGTCGCACATCGCCTATTACCAGCGGTGGGCCAAGACCTGGGAATTCCAGGCGCTACTCAAGGCCCGGGCGGCCATCGGCGACGCCGAATTGGGCCGGCGCTACATCGACGCGCTGATGCCGATGGTCTGGACCGCCTGTGAGCGTGAGGATTTCGTTCCCGAAGTACAGGCCATGCGACGGCGGGTGGAGTCGCTGGTGCCCGCCGAGGTACGGGAACGGGAGATCAAACTCGGCGCCGGGGGCCTGCGCGACGTCGAGTTCGCCGTGCAACTGCTGCAACTGGTGCACGGTCGCACCGATCGGTCGATGCACGTCGCCTCGACAGTCGACGCCCTGGCCGCCCTCGGGGCGGGTGGCTATGTGGGGCGCGATGACGCGGCGAACCTCACGGCGTCCTACGAATTCCTCCGATTGCTCGAGCACCGGTTGCAGCTTCAGCGGCTCAAGCGCACCCACCTGCTGCCCGCCCCGGGCGACGACGAGGCGCTGCGGTGGCTGGCCCGGGCGGCTCACGTCCGCCCCGACGGCACCCGCGACGCCCTCGGGGTACTGCGCGAGGAACTCAAACGCCAGAACGTTCGGGTGTCCAAGCTGCACGCCAAGCTGTTCTACCAGCCGCTGCTCGAGTCGGTCGGCTCGTCGGTGGGATTCACCCACGGCATGTCCGCCGATGCCGCCGAAAGACAGTTGGCCGCACTGGGATACGAAGGTCCGCAGAGTGCTCTGACACACCTGGGCGCACTCGTGAATTCCAGCGGCCGACGGGGCCGGGTGCAGGCAGTGCTGCTACCCCGTCTGCTGGACTGGCTGTCGGACACCCCCGACCCGGACAGCGGTCTGCTGGCCTATCGTCGGGTCAGCGAGGCGTTGAGCGATCATCGCTGGTATCTGAGCACGCTGCGCGACGAAAGCGCGGTGGCCAAGCGGCTGATGCGGGTGCTGGGCACTTCGGCGTTCGTTCCGGAACTGTTGATGCGGGCGCCGGAAGTAATCCAGTCCTACGCTGACGGCCCGACCGGACCCAAACTTCTTGATGTCGAACCAGACGGCGTGGCGCGGGCACTGATCGCCTCGGCGGGCCGCCACCCCGACCCGGCGCGGGCCATCGCCGCCGCCCGCACGCTGCGGCGCCGGGAATTGGCCCGGGTGGCCTCGGCTGACCTGCTGGGCATGCTCGACGTCGAGCAGGTCTGTACGGCGCTCTCCTCGGTCTGGGTGGCGGTGCTGCAGTGCGCGCTGGAGACGGTGATCCGGGCCAACACGCCGCCCGGCGGGACCGCTCCGGCGGCCATCGCGGTGATCGGGATGGGACGCCTCGGCGGCGGGGAACTGGGCTACGGCTCGGATGCTGATGTGATGTTCGTCTGTGAGCGGGCAGCAGGTCTGGCCGACGTGGATGACACGCACGCGGTGAAGTGGTCGGTGAACATCGCCGAACAGTTACGCGCCCTACTCGGCTCACCCAGTGACGACCCGCCGCTGGAGGTCGACGCCAACCTGCGCCCGGAGGGGCGCAGTGGCCCTCTGGTCCGCACCCTGTCCTCCTACGCCGCCTACTACGAGCAGTGGGCCCAGCCCTGGGAGGTCCAGGCTCTGCTGCGGGCCCGGCCGGTGGCCGGTGACGCCGGCCTCGGGGCCCGGTTCGTGGCGATGGCCGATGCGGCCCGCTACCCCGCCGGGGGGATTTCCCCGGACTCGGTGCGGGAGATCCGCCGGATCAAGGCACGGGTGGACGCCGAACGGCTGCCCCGCGGGGCGGATCCCAACACCCACACCAAACTCGGCCGCGGCGGCCTGGCCGATGTCGAGTGGACCGTGCAACTGCTGCAGTTGCGCCACGCCCACGAGGTACCGGCCTTGCGCGAAACCTCCACGTTGACGGCGCTGGACGTCATCGGCGATGCCGGGTTGATTCCCGACGACGATGTCGCCCAGCTGCGCGAGGCCTGGCTGACCGCGACGCGCGCCCGCAACGCCCTGGTGCTGGTACGCGGCCGGCCTACCGATCAGTTGCCCGGGCCCGGGCGCCAACTCAACGCAGTCGCCGCCGCTGCAGGGTGGCCGGACGGTAACGGCGGGGAGTTCATGGACAACTACCTGCGCGTCACCCGGCGCGCCAAGGCCGTTGTCAGCAAGGTCTTCGGGAGCTGAGATGAAGTTTTACGTCAGCAGTGCATTTCTGGACACCGGCGAGATCGTCGAGATCGCCAAGGCTGCAGAGGATCTCGGGTATGAGGGCATGGCGATTCCCGACCATGTGGTCAACCTGGAGACGCTGTCCACGCCCTACCCGTACACCGATGACGGCCAGCGGCGCTGGCAGCCCTTCACCGACTGGCCCGACCCGTGGGTGCTCGTCGGCGCGCTGTCCCAGGCCACCGAACGGCTGAAATTCGTCACCACCGTGTACATCCCGGCCATGCGGGATCCCTACTCGGCTGCCAAGGCGGTCGGCACCGCCGCCTGTCTGTCGGGCGGCCGGGTGGAACTCGGCATCGGGGTGGGCTGGTGCGAGGAAGAGTTCGCCCTCCTGGGGCAGCCATTCGCCAAACGCGGTAAGCGCACCGACGAGATGCTGGAACTGATGAAGGCGCTCTGGGCACCGGGTTGGACCGAATTCGACGGCGAGTTCTACCGAACCCCGCGCCTGGAGATGATGCCCACACCGCCGCGGATTCCGATCTACGCCGGTGGGCTGTCCGACATCGCCCTGCGCCGCGCCGCCCGTAACGACGGCTGGATCGGTGACCTGATCGGCCTTGATCAGGCGATCGCCTCGGTGCAGCGCATCCGCGGGTTACGGGCGGACCGCGGCCTGGGAATGGATGATTTCACCGTCATCACTCCACTCACCGACGCCTACTTGCCGGAGCACTTCGATCGCGCCGCCGCCGCCGGGATTAGTGCCGTGCTGACCATGCCGTGGATGTACTACTCCGGGCCGACGGCGTCGCTGGCCGAGAAGATCGACGGCATGGGCCGCTTCGCCGCGGCCTTCGGTGGCTGAGCCGTCAGGGGTTGCAGTCAGGGGTTGCAGGACGGGCAGACCGCCGGATCGGCGTCCCCGGTTACCGGCAGGGTCAGTTGGTGTGGGCACACCGCGCAGCCGTGAATCTGGGCTCCTACCAACGGTGTCGGTGAATCGCAGTCCCGGCAGGGCAGACCGGGTTCGGCGTCGACGCGGCCGAATCCCGGCGCGGCGCAGGCCGGGCACTCGGTGGCCAGCCGACTCGCCAGGCGGGCGGCCAACCGGCGCAGCACCTTTCGGCGGCTCGGATTGCAGTGCGCCCGTAGGTCCGGTTCGACAACAGCCAGACCCTCGGGGGATGCCGCGGCCGCCGCGGTGATCGCGGAGTGCACCGCGGCGGTGTCGGTGATGCCCTTGCTGCCGTGGCCTTCGAGCACCTCGATCCCCAGCGCATCGTCGCAGAAGACAACGATCTCCTCGTGCCCGAACAAGCCGCCGGGCAGGGCGCCGTAGCTTGCTTCGCTGGCCAGCCCGTAGGGCAGGCCGGTTACACCCATGGCGAGCCGGGCCTTGGCCCGGGCGGCCTGCGCCGCCGAACCGCGCCGCGCCACCTCGCCGGTGAAGGCGCCGAAGCGGTCGGTGTCGAGGTCTGCAGGCGTCACCAGATCGGCACCCAGCATTGCACGGAAAGCCGGGGCGAACTGGTGTTGTTTTCCATGGGGTGTCAGCGGGGCGAAGAGCCGGGGGGCCGTTCATCGAGCACCGCCAGAATTTCGCCGATGGCGTGGCCGTGTTCCACCGGGTGTCGTAACGGCCGGTCGGCGCGGACCCGGTAGGCGTTGCGCCGGCCTTCCTTCTGCCGATCCAGATAGCCGGCGTCGACAAGGTCGCTGACGATTCGCTGAGCTGCGCGTTCGGTCACACCGACACGCTCGGCCACATCCCGCAGTCGCAGGCCGGGATCCCGGGCGATGCAGACGAGCACGTGGGCGTGGTTGGTCAAAAACGTCCACTGGCTCACACCGAAAGTCTACTTCTGGGGCGTCCGCAATTTCGGGCGGACGCCGGCCGATACGAAAGCGACACCAGATTCACCATTCCAGAAGTTTGACATACGCAGTCAAACACACGTAATCTGCATCGCATGTCGACTTCCGAGAGCGGCCTGCTGGTGGGAATCCTGACGGTGCCGGCGATCGTCGCAACACTGGCATTCGGAATCGGTCAACGCGCTCCGCGGCGCTTCGGAGAGGCCGGAGCGATCACGGCGGCGGCGGGCTTTCTGGCGGCGGCCGCCCTCGCCGTCGGGGCCGGCAGCGGTAACGGCGTCTCGGCACACCTGCTCGGCGGAGAATTCGCCGTCGATCGGTTGGCAGCGGTCCTGCTGCTGCTGGTGTTCGGGGTGAGCGCCATCGTGCAGGCCTTCGCGGTGCGCTATCTGGCCGGCGACCCGCGTGCGCCCTGGTTCGTCGGGGGAGCGGGTCTGCTCACCGCCGCGTCGGCCGGTCTGACCACGGCGACGACTCTGCTCACCCTCGCGGTCTGCTGGACGCTGGCCGGCGTGGCGCTGTGCCTGCTGCTCGGCACCTACTGGCACCTGCCGTCCGCCCGTGATGGTGTGCGCCGAACGGTCGTCGCCTTCATCATCGGGGACCTGGCACTCTGGGCGGCCGTGGCTGCGGCCACCGCGACAT
Organism: Mycobacterium sp.; assembly: GCA_964202555.1. Lineage (GTDB taxonomy): Bacteria > Actinomycetota > Actinomycetes > Mycobacteriales > Mycobacteriaceae > Mycobacterium. The sequence continues at coordinate 78,816 of CAXNJA010000001.1, read as the reverse complement.
GGGGCCGGGTGGACCTGCGCACCGGCGACCTCAGCGGGCCAATCCTGCCGATCCTCGGGGTGCTGGTCGTCGTCGCCGCGCTGTCGCGGTCCGCTCAGATTCCCTTCCACCGCTGGTTGCCCGCCACCCTGGCCGCGCCCACCCCGGTCTCGGCGCTGCTGCACGCGGGCGTGGTCAACGCCGGCGGCATCCTGCTGATCCGGATGGCTCCGCTGGCCACCGACGACCTCGCCCGCGCCATCACGATCATCGCCGGCGCCGCCACCATGGCCTACGGGACAGCGATCATGCTGGTCAAACCGGACATCAAGGGCGCGCTGGCGCACTCCACCACCGCCCAGATGGGCTTCATGATCCTGACTTGCGGCCTCGGTCTGTGGGCCGCCGCGGTGATCCACCTCGTCGCCCACGGCTTCTACAAGGCCACGCTGTTCCTCTCCTCGGGTTCGGCGATCGCGGGTCGCCGTCGACACGAGGGCCAGCCGCCGGCCCGGGAGCTGACTCGCGGGCAGGTCCTGACCAATGCCGCGGCAGCGTTGCTGCTGCCCGCCGCGGCGCTGGCGGTGGCGCTGGCGGTGGTTCCGCTGGCCCCCGGCGATCACGCCGCCGAGCATGCCCTGCTGATCTTCGCCTGGGTGACCGGCGCAGCCGTCACCTGGGGTTGGCTGCAGCGCCGGTCCGGCCTGGTCGGTGTGCTGATCGGCGGAGCCGTCCTGGTTGCGGCCGCAGTCGGCTACGTCGCCATCATCAACGGCCTCGGGGAATTCCTGGCACCGGCACTGCCGGCCTCGACCCTGCCGACCACCGCGGTCTGGCTCATCACCGCCGCGGCCGCACTCGGTCTCGGTGTGCTGGCGCTCACCCGCTGGGCCCCGAGCGCAGAGGGGTTGCGTCGCGCGCTCTACACCAACGCCCTCACCGCCGGTCACATCCCATCCCGCCAGTCCTCGCCCGTCACGACAGGAGCCCGTTCATGACCCCGACCCAGGTCGAACTCGACACCCGGCGCGCGAGGCTGCGGGCTGACGTCAACCTCGCCGCCCGGGTAGTGCCCACGCATTACCCACTGGAGACCTTCATCGCGGTCAACCCGCTGGCTGGTCTGGAGGGGATGCCGTTCGAGCAGGCCATCCGCCGGGCCGGTGACCTCTACGGGATGCCCGGGACCCTGGGCGAGGACGGCTTCCGCCAGTTGCACCGGGAAGGCCGCATCTCCGATGCAGATCTCGATAGGGCGCTGGCGCTGCGTTACCCGAACATCTCCCGGGAACCGAAACTCGGGATCGGCGGACGGGTGGTCAGTCCGCTGGAGTTGCTCCGTGCCGACATGCTGAGCGGTATAGGTAGCCCGAAAACCAAGCGGCGCTTCGTCACTCGGGCTGAAGAGCGGATGCCGGAGGTGGCCGATGCCATCGATGCCCAGACATCGAAGTGGTGCGCTGCCTTCTTCGGCGACGCCGCCTGGCCGATGCCCGGTCGGGAGAACGGGTTTTACTCGGCGTGGCGGGCGTTGGCGCCCAGCGATCGCACCCTTCCCCGGGCGGCGCGCAAGTCGCTTCGTGCGCTCTCCCCGCGTGCCGATGACACCGTCCTGCAGGCGTTATCGCAGCTGGGTGTCGACGATGACGAACGAATCACCTATCTGCAGGCGCACCTGACCCGGATGCCGGGGTGGGCGGCGCACGTCCAGTGGTGCGCCGGACGCAATGCCGGCGTCGACGTCCTGGCGTACCTGGCCATGCGACTGGCCTACGAAATGGTGCTCATGACCGATCGGCGGGTTTCGGCAGGCCGGTTCCCCGATCAGGATTCAACCGGACTGCCGTCGGCCCGTGAGCGCGCGGCGCACCTGGCCGTCACGCTGGGCGGGGAATCGGCCAGCGACGCGGAGTTGGCCGCCGCAGCGCGGGTGCTGACCGCGCTGCCGGTCACCGCGCGGGCACTGTTGTGGCAGAACGCTTTCGAAGCGCACTACCGCGACGATCTGCTGGACACTCTGAGTGAACCGGCTGAACCGGCTGAACCGGCCGGGGCGGTGCACACCCATCTGGTGAGCTGCATCGATACTCGCTCGGAGGGGCTGCGACGGCATGTGGAATCCCTCGGCGGCTACGAGACGTTGGGATTCGCCGGGTTCTTCGCCGTGGCTATCAGATTCACAAGCATCCTCGGCGGGGCGCCCAACGACCTTTGCCCCGTGCTGATTTCGCCCAACCATGACATCACCGAGGCGCCGGCGCCGCAGGCCGGTGGCGCGGCAGCTCGACAGGTCGCGGGCATGAACGGTATGGCCGGCGCGGAGTCGGCGTTTCACGCGGCCAAAGAAGCGTTCGCCGCGCCGTTCACCCTGGCAGAGGCGGCCGGCTGGGCGGCCGCACCGCTGTCGGCCGCAAAGACACTGGCCCCGGCCGCCAGCGCCAGCCTGCGCCGGCGGCTTCGCGATGCGGTGGCTCCGGCCGCGCCCACAGTCATCGATCTGGACGCCATGCCGGACGACGAGCAACTGCTGTTCGCCCAGGTGGCGTTGACCACCATGGGGTTGACCCGTGGCTTCAGCCGGCTCGTGGTGTTGTGCTCGCACGGCAGCACCACGGAGAACAATCCGTACCAGGCCTCGCTGGACTGCGGCGCCTGCGGCGGACAGGCCGGTGCCCCCAACGCCCGGACCGCCGTCGCCATCCTGAACCGCCCGGCGGTGCGGGCCGGACTCTGCAGCCTGGGGATCGACATCCCGGACGAGACCCTGTTCGTCGCCGCTCAGCACGACACCGCCCGCGACCGCGTCACCCTGCTCGACCGGCATCTGATTCCCGAGGAGTACCGCGCCGACATCGAGCGGCTCGACGGAGATCTGCGCCGGGCCGGCGCGGCACTGGCCGGCGAGCGGTGCGCCGTGCTGCCGGGAGTCGGCCGGGCGCTTTCGCCTGCACGGGCTGCCCGTCACGTCGCCAACAGATCAGCCGACTGGGCGCAGGTGTATCCGGAGTGGGGATTGGCCGGTAACGCCGCCTTCATAGTGGCGCCGCGCACGGTCACCCGGGGACTCGATCTGCAGCGCCGGACATTCCTGCACTCCTACGAGGCGGGGGTGGATACCGACGGGTCCGCGTTGGAGACCATCCTGACCGCGCCCCTGGTCGTCGCCCAGTGGATCAACTGCCAGTACTACTTCTCCACCGTCGCACCAGCAGTGTTCGGCGCCGGGACCAAGACCATCCACAACGTGGTCGGCACCGTCGGTGTGATCGCCGGCCACAGCGGTGATCTGCAGCTCGGCCTGCCCTGGCAATCGGTCTGCGACGGCGAGCGTCTCCTGCACGAGCCGCTGCGGCTGCTTGCGGTGGTCGAGGCACCGTTGGAGCGAATCGACATGATCGTCGAGCGAAACCCTGTGCTGCAGCAGCTGTTCGGCAACGACTGGGTCGCCTTGGCGGCCCGCGACAACGCCGAACAGCCGTGGCAGCGCTGGGCCCGGGCCGGTTGGCGGCCCTGGACCGAAGCGTCCGGCAACGAAAACACCCACCCCACCCACCGCGAGGAGATGGTTCCATGACCACACCCACATCACTGCCCACCCTGACCAAGATGACCAAAGTCGAGGTCGTCGTATCCGGGACCGAAGCACCGGCGGTGCGGGAGCTCATTCAGAGCGTCGGCGCCACCGGATACACCAGCCTGTCGGGGGTGTCCGGCCTCGGTCACCACGGCTATCGCCAGGGCCGGCTGCTGTTCAACCAGCAGGCCACCCTGGAGCTGATCATCACCGTGGTTCCGGTGGAGAAGGTCGAAGCGCTCATGGCCGGACTGCGGCCGCTGCTCGACGCGTCTTCCGGGGTGATGTTCGTGACCGAGACCTACGTCAGCCGTCCCGACTACTTCAGCTGATCTTCCAACCGGGCTTCACCGAAAGAAAAAAGAGAGAGGAAATTTCAATGTCCGACCCACTAGCCTCCTGGCAGCATCTGAGGTCCGGTAACGAGCGGTTCTTCATGCCTGTTCGAGCCCACAAGGGCGGGATGATCGACGAACAACCCATCGCCGCGGTCTTCCGCTGCGCCGACACCGGCGTGGCCAGTGAGACCATCTTCGGCCAGGGCTGGGGTTCGTTGATCGACATCAGTACCTGGGGCCACGTCGTGGACAGCGGTGTGATCGCCACCCTCGAGTACGCCGTCGACACCCGCGAGGTTCCGCTGATCGTGGTGCTGGGTCACCACGACTGCCACGCGATGCGCACCGCGATGCGGGCCTGGGCCGACGCCACCATGCCCGAGGGTGCCACCCGTACCGTCGTGGAGCACGCGATCGGGTCGATCGTGCGCCGCGGCGCGGCCGCGGATTCGCTGGAGGCCGTAACCTCGGCGCACATCGTCGAGACCGGCCTGGCGCTGCTGGAGCGTTCCCCGGTGATTGCCCGCCGGGTTGACGCCGGGAAGTGTGCAATCGTCTGCGCCACAACCAATCCCGTCGACGGCAATATCGTCGCGCACGGGACGATCGGGGCGGTGGGCGAGGTGGACGGGGCGCTGTTGGAGTGCGTTTGAGTCAGCGACTCTCGGCGCCGCGGTCGGATACTGGGCGGTAAAGCCGAGACAACGTCGGCAGAGTCAGCAGTGCACCGGCGGCAGCGCCGAGGGCGTCGGCCACCCAATCGTCGAGATCTCCGCCGGACCGGCCCGGTGTCAGAGTCTGCAGGGCCTCGTCGAGCCCGCCGAACACCGCAACGAGGATGACCGCCGGGATCACACCGGCGGCCGGACTGGCGTGCGGACGCGACACTCTCAGCGCGGTCGCCGCCAGCCACCCGCCGAGGGCGAAGGCGGTGAAATGATTGAGCTTGTCCCAGAACGCAAATGCGGCGTCCGGTAGTTCATCGGGGCTCAGCGACGACAACCACAGGATCGCGCCAGCCCAGCAGAACCACGCACCCCACAACACGCGGGCGAGTTGACGGCGTGACACTCGGCTTACCCAACCACACCGACGCCGAAGAGCCACCCACGTAGTGACGACCTAACCCTGGCTGCACTCCGTCTTCGACCAGCCCGATGCGCAATCGGTTGCTGCACAGGGGTACCTCGTGGATTGAGCGACGCGCGCGGTTGTCACCCCAGCAGCGGCATGGCACGCTGGTCGCCGTGCCGTCTCGGCGCCCTGTCGATCGGTCTCCGTGGAACTCCTGCTGCTGTCGAACTCCATGAACCACGGCGCGACGATGTTCGCCCATGCCGCGGCCGAGCTGGTCGAGCTCGTGGCGGGGGACCGTGTCACCTTCGTGCCCTACGCACTCGCGGACTGGGACGGCTACGAGGCTCGGGTCCGCTCGGCGCTTGCCGTGTTCGGGATCCCGGTCGACTCTGCGCACCGGTCCACGTCACCCGACCGGGCGATCCTCGAGGCTCGGGTGGTCCTGGTCGGGGGCGGCAACACGTTCCGCCTCCTGGACTCGCTCCAGGGGCTGGGCGTGGTGGACAGGCTCGCCGGGCGGGTCCGTGACGGTGCCACTCGTTACGTCGGCTCCTCGGCTGGGACCAACATCACGTGCCCCACCATCAGGACCACCAACGACATGCCCATCTGTCGGCCGACGTCGTTCGACGCCCTCGGCCTCCTGCCGTTCCAGGTGAACCTGCACTACATCGACCCCGACCCGGCGTCGACCTACATGGGCGAGAGCCGTGACGAGCGCATCGAGGAGTTCTTGGAGGACAACGACTGTCCGGTACTGGCCATGTACGAAGGCTCGTGGCTGAGGGTCCGAGGAGATCGGGCGACCATGCACGGCCCGGCCCGACTGTTCGCTCGGCATGGCGTGGACAATCTCGGTCCGGGCGATGACGTCACGCCGCTGCTGCGGTCGTCGCCGACCTTCGACGACGGCGAGCGCCCCCGACCGGGCAACCGCTCGACGCTCAGGTAGGGTTAGAACATCTGTACGACTTAGCGGGGACCTCTCCTTGACGCACGGCCCGCTGAGGCCGTCTCGATCTGGTCGCCTCCTCTGAGCCCTGACTCGAGGAGCACCATGTACCCATCGTCCCCGTCGCCTTCTCGCCTCGGCGCGCCCGAGCGTCCGTCGTCGCAGCGGCAGCCGACCGCAGTGGTCTACTGCGAGGGCAACTTCGGCAGGATCGACGGCAAGACCGCCAACGGCCTGGTGCGCCACTCGGAGCGTTTTCGCATCGTGTCCGTGGTCGACAGCGAACATGCCGGTTCCGACGCGGGCCTGGTGCTGGGCGATGGGCCCAACGGAATCCCCGTGGTCGCCGGGCTCGAGGCAGCGTTGGGTGTCCCAGGGGGTCGGCCGGACTGGTTCGTGTTCGGCATGGCGCCGTCCAGCGGCCTGCTCTCGCCGGAGCAACGAGAGGTGGTGCTGCGGGCCATGTCTCTCGGCATGAGCGTCGTCAACGGCCTGCACGAGTTCCTCAACGACGACCCCGAGTTCGCCGCAGCAGCGATTCTCGGCGGCGTGGAGATCCTCGACGTCCGACGCCCGGCCGATAAGAAGGACCTGCACATGTTCACCGGCAGGATCGACTCGGTGACCTGCCCCCGTATCGCCGTGCTCGGCACCGACGGCGCCATCGGCAAACGCACCACCGCGACGGTGCTGGCCGCAGCGCTGGAAGCCGCAGGCCTGCGCACCGTCCTGGTTGGCACCGGGCAGACCAGCCTGATCCAGGGGGCCCGATACGGTGCGGCGCTCGATGCCGTGCCCGCGCAGTTCTGTGCCGGCGAGGTGGAGCACGCCGTCGTCGAGGCGTTCGAGCAGGAACGCCCCGACGTCATCGTGATCGAAGGTCAGGGTGCGCTCAGCCACCCCGCCTACCTGACCTCGGTCTACATCCTGCGCGGCAGCCGTCCCCAAGGGGTCATCCTCCAGCATGCGCCTCGGCGCAGGCGGCTGTCGGACTTCCCGACGATGCAGGCGCCGACCGCAGCGAGCGAGATCCACCTGATCGAGACCTTCGCGGACACCCGGGTGATCGGTGTGACCCTCAACCACGAGAACATGAGCGTCGCCGAGGTCGACCTCGCCGTCGACGAGTACCGCGCCGAGCTGGGCGTTCCGGTCACCGACGCACTGCTTCGTCCGCCCCGGGAGTTGGTGGACATGGTGGTCGCGGCCTTCCCTGCGTTGGAAGAGCAGTTGACCGCCGTCGTGTGAGCGTGCCGCGGCTGGAGGTCCGACTGGACCTCGTGGGCCTCAACACGGCAGCCATGGTCCGACGGCTCGGGGAACGCGGCATCGCGGTCACCGCGGTGACCAAGGCGCTGCTGGGTGCAGTACCGCTGGCCAGGGTCTTCGTGGCGGCTGGCGCGGCGGGCCTGGGTGACTCGCGGGTGGCCAACGTCGCCATGATGCGTGACGCAGGTGTGGCTGCGCCGGTGACGTTGGTCCGCACCCCGATGCTGAGTCAGGTCGAGCGTGTTGTGCAGCTCTGCGACACGAGTTGCAACACCGAACCGAGGGTGCTCGCCGCGCTGTCGGCAGCCGCTCGGGCTCAGGGCCGACGTCATGGCGTGGTGCTCATGGTCGAGCTGGGGGACCTGCGTGAGGGCATCATGCCCGACGACCTCGCAGCGATCGCCCGAGCCACCAGGGGCCTGCCAAACCTGTTGTTGCGGGGGATCGGGGCGAACCTCGCCTGTCGGAGCGGCGTCGTACCCGACGCCGCCAACATGGCCGAGTTGTCCGGCCTGGCGGCACTCGTGGAGCACGCCACCGACGCGCCGCTGGAGGTGGTGTCGGGTGGCAACTCCGCCAACCTGGGGTGGGCACTCGGTCCGGGCGGCACTGGCCGGATCAACGATCTGCGTCTCGGCGAAGCGCTGTTGCTGGGACTCGACCCGGTCGAGCGCCAGCCCGTCGAGGGGCTGCACACCGATGCGTTGAGGCTGGTGGCCGAGGTCATCGAGTCGGGTGCCAAGCCGTCGATGCCCTGGGGGACGATAGCGCAGACCGCGTTCGGGGAGCGCCTCGGCCAGGTCGAGCGAGGGAAGGTCGTCCAGACGATCCTGGCACTCGGCCGCCAGGACACCGACACCACCGACCTGGTCGCCCCGCCCGGCATGACGATCGTGGGCTCGTCGAGTGACCACCTGGTCACCTGGACCGACGAACGCGTCGCTCCGGGCACCGAGGTGGCGTTCGCTCCGGGTTACGCGGCGGTGCTGCGTTCGATGACGTCGCCCACGGTCGAGACGGTCTACGTGGACGAGGCCGCCGAACGACCCGTGCCAGCACTGAAGTGAAGGGCAGACGAGTCCACCCGGTCGGCTGTTGCTGCTGTGATCGCCGACCGGATGGACTCGTCTGCTCAGTGCTGCCGTCCCGCCCAGGCCAACGAAGGACTCTCAGCGGGTAGCCGGGTTACACGTCGTAGTAGAGCGCGAACTCGTAGGGATGTGGCCGGATCTGGATCGGCAGGATCTCGTGCTCCCGCTTGTAGGAGATCCAGGTCTCGATCAGGTCGGAGGTGAACACCCCACCTTCGGTGAGGTAGTCGTGATCGGCCTCGAGGCGGTCGATCACCGCTGCCAGTGAGGTCGGGGCCTGCGGGATGTTGGCGGCCTCGTCCGGCGGCAGTTCGTAGAGGTCCTTGTCGATCGGGGCCAGCGGCTCGATCTTCTTCTTGATGCCGTCGATGCCGGCCATCAGCATCGCCGCGAATGCCAGGTACGGGTTACCCGAGCTGTCCGGGCAGCGGAACTCCAGACGCTTGGCCTTGGGGTTGTTGCCGGTGATCGGGATACGCACGCATGCCGAGCGGTTGCGCTGGCTGTAGACCAGGTTGATCGGCGCCTCGTAGCCAGGCACCAGGCGCTTGTAGGAGTTCACCGTCGGATTGGTGAACGCCAGCAGCGACGGCGCGTGGTGCAGGATGCCGCCGATGTAGTGCCGGGCGAGATCCGACAGGCCGGCGTACCCGGACTCGTCGTGGAACAGCGGCTTGCCGTCCTTCCACAGCGACTGGTGGGCATGCATTCCCGACCCGTTGTCGCCGAAGAGCGGCTTGGGCATGAAGGTGACCGTCTTGCCGTTCTGCCAGGCGGTGTTCTTGATGATGTACTTGAACAACTGCACGTCATCGGCCGCATGCAGCAGGGTGTTGAACTTGTAGTTGATCTCGGCCTGGCCGGCGGTGCCCACTTCGTGGTGGCCGCGCTCGAGGGTGAAGCCGGAGTTGATCAGGTTGGTCGACATCTCGTCGCGCAGGTCGACGTAGTGGTCGTACGGCGCGACCGGGAAATAGCCGCCCTTCGGGCGGACCTTGTAACCGCGGTTGGCCGAACCGTCAGCCTCGAACGGCTCACCGGAATTCCACCAGCCCGACTCCGAGTCGACCTCGTAGAAGGTGCCGTTCATCTTGGAGTCGAACGCCACCGAGTCGAAGATGTAGAACTCGGCCTCGGCACCGAAGAAACAGGTGTCGGCGATGCCGGTGGAGGCCAGGTAGTTCTCCGCCTTGCGGGCCACGTTGCGCGGGTCGCGCGAGTAGGGCTCGCGGGTGAACGGATCATGCACGAAGAAGTTCAGGTTCAGCGTCTTGGCCGCCCGGAACGGGTCGATGCGGGCCGTCGCGGGGTCCGGCAGCAGCATCATGTCGGACTCGTGGATGGACTGGAACCCGCGGACCGAGGATCCGTCGAAGGCCAGGCCGTCCTCGAACACGCTTTCGTCGAACGCCGAAGCCGGGATCGAGAAGTGCTGCACCACGCCGGGCAGGTCGCAGAACCGGATGTCGACGTACTCGACCTTCTCATCCTTGATGTGCTTGATGATGTCGTCGGCTGTCTTGTCTTTCACGTCTTGGAACTCCTTTGTGTCGTAACCCGCGGCTGACGGTAGGGAGGCGATGTTGCACGTCCGTCAAGCGAATGTTGCGTAGAAGTTACGGGTGACCCCAGCGCAGGTCGGTCCCGGTTGCCGGGCGGGAAGGGCCCCTATCCTTGGGGCATGGCACGTGAGATCGGGTCCTGGCTGTCCGGCCCGCAGTCGCTGGGCTCCCACGATGGATATCCGGGCGAGCGCCTGGGCCTGCCGGAAAGGGGGCCGGAGTCCCTGGCCGGGGCTTTCCGCCGCCTGGCGGCGTTGTTGGTGGACTGGATGATCGGCTACGGGCTGGCCGGCCTGGGGCAGGCGCTAGGCCTCTACAGCCTGGGGTTCTTGTCGACGGCGGTGCTGATCATTTGGTTCGTCATGGGTGTGGCGTCGGTCCGGCTCTTCGGGTTCACCCCGGGGCAGTTCGCCCTTGGCCTGCGGGTCGCCTCGATCGACAACCGGCTGCATGTCGGTACCGGGCGGGCGGCAGCGCGCGGTCTGCTCATCGCGCTCGTCATTCCCGCCCTGTTCACCGATGGCGACGGGCGCGGCATCCAGGACCGGGTCACCGGCACGGCGGTGGTGCGGCGCTGACGCGCTGACGCCAGGTCAGCGGCGACGAACGGAGCGCTGCACGCCTTTCATCTTCGCCTGCGGAGGTAGCGGCCCCTTCGGCATGGCCGCCGGGCCGATGCGGCTACCGAGCGCGCCCAGCTTGGATTCCAGATCGTCCATCTTCTTGACGGTGATGTTGACCGGCAACTTGTTGAGGTGCCGCTCCAGCTTCGACAGCGGTACTTCACCCTCCTCGTTGCCGATGATGATGTCGTAGATCGGTACTTCGCCGATGAGGCGGGCGGTCCGCTTCTTCTCCTGCGCCAGCAGCGGCTTGAGTCGCGACGGGTTACCCTCGCCGACAAAGATCACGCCGGGCCGGCCAATGACCCGATGCACCGCGTCGAGGTGTCCGGTGGCGGCGACCCCCGGCTTGACTCGCCACTTACCGCGCATGTTCTCCAGCACCCACGCGCCGGCCCCGGCTTGGCCCTCAGCCTTGCGATAGGTCAGCTTCTGGGCGCGCCGCCCGAAGATGATGGCCGCTACCAGCACGCCGAGGGTGATGCCGAAGAAGATGAACAGGTACGTGCTGAGACCGCCCAGCCACAGCCCCAGGGCAACCGAGAGGGCCAGGACGAGCAGGAACGCACCCACCATGTAGGGCAGTAGTCGGCTGTCCTCTTTGCGGACCAGTTGGAACGTCTGCCATAACTGCTGCCGACGATGCTTGGACGCCGCCTTGCGGGTCACTTTCGCTTCTTGCTTAGCCGCCTTGAGTTCGGCGGGGGTGCGGGACTTCGCCATAGTTGTTCAGGATACGGATGGTTTGCGGGCCAGCGCAGCCTGCTCGTAAAGCCTGCCCGCCCGATATGAGGAACGCACCAGTGGCCCGGCCAGCACACCGGCGAACCCGAGGGCCTCGGCGTAGCCGGCGAGGTCGACGAACTCGTCCGGATGTACCCACCGCTCCACAGGATGGTGCCGCGGCGACGGACGCAGATACTGCGTGATGGTGACGATGTCGCATCCGGCCCGGTGCAGATCGGACAATGCGGCGCGCACCTCGTCGAGAGTTTCCCCCATCCCCAGGATCAGGTTGCTCTTGGTCACCAGTCCGAAATCCCGGGCGGCGGTGATCACGTCCAGGCTGCGCTGGTAGCGGAAGGCCGGCCGGATCCGCTTGAAGATGCGCGGCACCGTCTCCAGATTGTGGGCGAACACCTCCGGGCGGGACTCGAAGACTTCCCGCAGCAGGTCCGGTTCGCCGTTGAAGTCCGGGGCCAGCAGTTCCACCCCGGTGGCGGGGTTGAGTCGTTTGATGGCCCGGACGGTCTCGGCATACAGCCAGGCGCCGCCGTCGGGCAGATCGTCGCGGGCCACCCCGGTCACGGTGGCGTATTTCAGGCCCATGGTGGCGACGCTCTCAGCCACCCGGCGCGGTTCGTCGCGGTCCAGGTCGGCCGGTTTGCCGGTGTCGATCTGGCAGAAGTCGCAGCGGCGGGTGCACTGCTCGCCGCCGATCAGGAAGGTGGCCTCGCGGTCCTCCCAGCATTCGAAGATGTTGGGGCAGCCCGCTTCCTCGCAGACGGTGTGCAGGCCCTCGCGCCGAACCAGGCTCTTCAGTGCGGTGTACTCAGGGCCCATCCGGGCGCGGGTCTTGATCCACGGCGGCTTCCGCTCGATCGGGGTCTCGGCGTTGCGGACCTCCAGGCGCAGCAGTTTGCGGCCATTGGGAGCGACACCGGAATCCCGTTCAGCGCTCATGGCTGCGATGGTACGGGACCTGCGCTGTTCACAGTCACCGGCAGACGGCCGTCGAGGGCGTCGCAGACCGCCTCGGCCACCCGCGTGCGCACATCCTCGACACCGACCCGCCTGCCCAATTCGGCGGTCAACGACGTGACCCCGGCGTCGGTGATCCCGCACGGCACGATCGCCGAGAAGGCGCCCAGGTCGCAGTCGCAGTTGAGGGCGAAGCCGTGCAGGGTGACCCCGCGGGCCACCCGGACGCCTATCGCGGCGATCTTGCGGGCCGGGCGCCCGGCCGCCGGCGGCAGCCACACCCCGGAGCGACCCTCCACCCGGCCGGTGTCCAGGCCCAGTTCCGAGCACACGGCGATCAGTGACTGCTCAAGGCGCCGAACGTAATTCACGACATCGAGCTGCTCGCCGAGGCCGACGATCGGGTAGCCCACCAACTGCCCCGGCCCGTGCCAGGTGATCTTCCCACCCCGATCGGTGTCGACCACCGGGATGTTGTCGACCGGGCGTTCATGGGACTCGGTGCGCCTGCCGGCGGTGTAGACGGGCGGGTGCTCCAGGAGCAGCAGGGTGTCCGGGCCGCCGGCAACCCGGGCATCGGCGGTCGCGCGCTGCAGATCCCACGCGGCCAGATAGTCGAGCGTCCCGAGTTGCTTGATCTGCACCGGGGCGTCGCTGGAGCGGATGGACTGCCGCATCATCGGACGCTGTTACCCGCGGCCGGAGCGGGTTGCGTAGCCAAGAGCTTCGCCGATGGTGTTGTGATGGAAGACGAACCCGGCGCGTTCCAGCGCGGCGGGTACAGCCCGCTGGCCGCCCAGCAGACCCTCCTCGGCGAACTCGCCGAGCAGGGTCTTGAGGGCGAACCCCGGAACCAGGAAGGGCGCGGGACGGTTCAACGCCCGGGCCAAAGCTGCGGTGAACTCGGCGTTGCTCACCGGCGCAGGGCCGGTGAAATTCACCGGCCCGGAAAGCTCGCTGCGGCGGATCGCGAACAGCAGCGCCCGAACCTCATCCTCCAGACTTATCCACGGCATGTACTGCCGGCCGGCGGCCAGCCGTGCGCCCAGGCCGAGGGAGAAGAGCGGCTTGAGCTTGCTCAACAGCCCGCCGCCGGGGGAGAGCACCAGTCCGGTGCGGGCCAGTACTACCCGCACTCCGGCGTCGGCGGCCGGTGCGGTGGCGGCCTCCCAGTCCACGCACAGCTGCGCCAGGAAACCCGTTCCCGCCGAGGAGGTTTCGTCGACGATACGGCTACCGGTATCGCCGTAGTAGCCCACCGCGCTGGCGTTGATGAGGGTCGGCACGCCGGCACGCACCACCGCGGCCGAGATCACTTCGGTGGGGTCGATCCGGCTGTCGCGCAGGCTCTGTTTGAATGCGCCGGACCATCGTTTGTCACCGACGCCGACACCGCAGAGGTTGACCACCGCGTCGACGCCGTCCAGTCCGGCCGGGTCGAAGTCCCCGCTGTCGGGATTCCAATACAGCTCATCGCGATGGGCCGCAGCCCGTCGCACGATCCGCACCACCCGGTGATCGGCCGAGCGCAGGGCGGCGACAAGAGCCGTGCCGATCACACCGGACGAGCCGGCGACCGCGACGGTCACGGTGCCGGGATTCTCAACCACGCTTGAGTCCTGCTGCCGCTAAAGCCCGAGTTCGGCTTCAAATGCTGCTTCTTCCAGTCGCTTGCGGATGGTGGTGACGAACCGGCCGGCATCGGCGCCGTCGATGAGCCGATGGTCGTAGGTCAGCGGCAGGTAGCAGACAGAGCGGACGCCGATCGACTCGTTGCCGGACTCGTCGATGATCACCCGGGGGCGCTTGACGATGGCACCGGTGCCCAGCATGGCGGCTTGCGGCGGAACCAGGATCGGGGTGTCGAAGAGCGCGCCCTGGCTGCCGATATTGGTGATGGTGAAAGTGCCGCCGGACAGTTCGTCGGGCTTGAGGCCGCCGGAGCGGGCCCGCGAAGCAATGTCGTTGATGGCGCGCGCGAGCCCGGCCAGCGACAGGTCGCCGGCGTTGTGCACGACCGGCGAGAGCAGACCCTGCTCGGTGTCCACCGCGAAGCCGAGGTGCTCGGCGTCGTAGTAGGTGATCTCGCCGGTGTCCTCGTTGTAGCTGGCGTTGACGTTCGGGTGCGCCTTGAGTGCGTCGATCGCCGCGCGGGCGATGAACGGTAGGTAGGTCAGGTTGACGCCCTCGCGCTCGGCGAATTCCTTCTTGGCCCGGGCCCGCAGCGCCACGATCTTGGTCATGTCGACTTCGTGAGTCTGGGTGAGCTGTGCGGTGGCCTGCAGGGACTCGCGGGTCTTGCGGGCCGTGATCTGACGGATCCGGTTGGCCTTCGCAGTGGTGCCGCGCAGATGGGCCAGTGGTGACGGTGCGGCCGGTGCGGCGGCCGGCTTGGCGGCTGCCGGTGCGGCGGTGCTCGTGGCTTCCTCTTTCGGTCCGGCCGCAGCGAGCACGTCTTGCTTGCGGATCCGCCCGCCTACACCGGTGCCCTTCACCGTGGCGAGGTCGACGCCGTTCTCGGCGGCCAACTTTCGCACCAATGGGGTGACGTACGGGGCGCCGTCGTCGCTGGTCGGTGCGGCCGGTGCGGGTGCGGCCGGAGCCGGTGCCGCTGGGGTCCGTGCGGCTGGGGCCGGGGGCTGCTCGGCCTTGGGCGGTTGTGGGGCGGGTTGCGGCGCCGGCGCGGGCGTCGGTGCAGGCGCCGGTGCCGGTGCCGGCGCGGTCGGCGCGGGGGCAGACCCGGCGGCGCCGATCCTAGCCAGTTCGCCGCCGACTTTCACCGTGACGTCCTCCTCGGCGGCGATGCTCAGCAGGGTGCCGCCGGCCGGGGAGGGGATCTCGGTGTCGACCTTGTCGGTGGAGACCTCGACGAGGGGCTCGTCGACGGCCACGGTGTCGCCGACCTTCTTCAGCCACCGCGTCACGGTCCCCTCGGTGACCGACTCACCCAGTTCGGGCATCAGCACCGGTGTCGTGGAACCCGACGCGGCCGCCGGGGCGGCCGGTGCAGCCGGCGCGGCGGGCGGTGCAGCCGGCGCGGCGGGCGGCTGGTGGATCTCGGGCGCCGGTGGGGCCTGCGCAGCGGGTTCCTCGGCGGGTTGGGGTTGCTCGACGGGCGCCGCCGGTGCCGACTGCGGGGCCTCACCGGCATCGGAGATGATCGCCAACTCCCCGCCGACTGCGACGGTGTCGTCCTCGCGGGCGACGATTTTGCTCAGCACTCCCGATGCCGGGGCCGGGATCTCGGTGTCCACCTTGTCGGTGGAGACCTCCAGCAGTGGCTCGTCGACCACGACGGCGTCACCCTCCTGCTTGAGCCAGCGGGTGACGGTGCCCTCGGTGACGCTCTCGCCGAGAGCGGGCATCTGGACGGAGACGGCCATTTGTGTTGACTCCCTCGTAACGTCGGTCGACCTCTGAATCACCAAAGCCTTACCACAGTGTGGTGTCCCAATCCTGTCACCTCGGGAGCGCCATCGGCGCGTAAGCGCCAACCTCGATTCGTCTGGCACCATCGACTTGCACCTTTGAATCGGCGAGCGGCCGGAAAGGAGATTGCGGCTGTGGGCCTGTTCGACAGAATCCGACGAAAGCGGCGCAGTGACTCCGACGCCGTCCCCGACCTGCGATACCTGCACCAGTGGGCGGCCGCGCGCACCGGAGTGGAGGCCTACGTCGAACCGCAGACCCCGGTGACCCCGATGACGGTCGTTCTGGTGGCAGGTGACGGGGAATGGACCCGTCGCCGTACGGGCGGCCCCGCCGGGGCCCGGCGGATCGGGCAGCGACTCGCAATCCCGATCTATGACGTGCACAAGGTGGGCTACCCGCAGCGGATGCGTGACTTCGATGCCCGCCGCCGCATCGCCCGCCGCCGCGCCCTGCGTGAGGAACTCGACGGGCAATAATCGTCGGATGCCGACGCGCTACATCTCGTCCCACGACGGAACCCGCATCGCGGTCTACGAGGAGGGCGACACCGCCGGGCCGACCGTCGTACTGGTGCACGGGTGGCCGGATTCGCACGTGCTGTGGGACGCAGTGGTGGGCCTGCTCGCCGAGAACTACCGGATCATCCGCTACGACAGCCGGGGCGCCGGTGAGTCCGCCGTGCCCACCGAGGTCGCGGCCTATCGCGTGGAGACCCTGGCCGACGATTTCGGCGCGGTCATCGACGCAGTCTGCCCCGGGGAAAAGGTCCACGTCGTCGCCCACGACTGGGGGGCGGCCACGCTGTGGGAATACGTCACCCGTCCGCAGGCCGTCGACCGGGTGGCGTCCTACACCTCGATCTCCGGCCCTGACCCCGGTCACCTGAGCCGGTTCATCCGGGACGGCCTGGCCCGGCCGTACCGGCCGCGGCGCTTCGCCCGGGCGCTGGCCCAGACGGCGCACTTCAGCTACATGATCGGTTTCTCGATTCCGGTGCTGGCACCGGCGGCGATGCGGTCTTTCCTGGCCCGCTGGATCAACCGCCGTCTGATCACCCGCGGTATCCCAGCCCAACAGCGTCACCAGGGGAGCACCTTCGTCTCCGACGCCACCAACGGCCTCAAGATCTACCGGGCCAACTTCCTACGCGCACTGGGCAACGCCCCGCGGGACCGTTATGTCGCGGTGCCGGTTCAGTTGCTGGTCAATACGAAGGACAGCTTCGTCCGGCCACACGTCTACCAGGACACCCCGCGCTGGGTCTCGCGGCTGTGGCGCCGCGACGTCGTCGCCGGGCACTGGTCGCCGATGTCGCATCCGCAGGTGGTGGCCACCGCCGTCGACGAGTTGGTCCGTCATCTCGACGGAGCCCCGCCGAGCAGGGCGCTGCTGCGCGCGCAGGTGGGCCGGCCCCGAAAAACCTTCGGCGACATGCTGGTTGCCATCACCGGCGCGGGCAGCGGTATCGGACAGGCCACGGCGCTGGCCTTCGCAGCCGAGGGCGCCGACGTGGTGGTCAGCGACGTCGACGGGGCCGCGGCCGTACGCACCGCGACGCAGATCCGCGACGGCGGCGGGGTGGCGTATCCGTACGCACTCGACGTCGCCGACGCCGCTGCCGTCGAACAATTCGCCGATCAGGTGTGCGCCGAGCGCGGCGTGCCCGACATCGTGGTCAACAACGCCGGGATCGGGGTGGCCGGGGACTTCCTGGACACCCCCGCCGAGCAGTTCGACCGGGTGCTCGACGTCAACCTCGGCGGCGTGGTCAACGGGTGCCGGGCGTTCGCCCGCCGCCTGGTGGACCGGGGGACCGGGGGACATATCGTCAATGTCGCGTCGATGGCGGCCTACGCGCCGCTGAGTTCGCTGAACGCCTACTGCACGTCCAAGGCCGCGGTCTACATGTTCTCCGACTGTCTGCGGGCCGAACTCGACCCCGCCGGAGTCGGTCTGACCACGATCTGTCCGGGCTTGATCAACACCAACATCGTTTCGACCACCGGCTTCCACGCCCCTGATCGCCGGGCGGTTGACACCCGGCGGGCGCAGTTGGAGCGGATGTTCGAGATCCGCCGCTACGGCCCCGATAAGGTCGCCGCTGCCATCCTGTCCGCGGTGCGCTCAAACAAGGCGGTTCGCCCGGTGGCTCCGGAGGCATACCTGCTTTACGGCACCTCCCGGTTGCTGCCGCAGGCGCTGCGCAGCACCGCCCGTGGAAAGGTGGTGTAGCGCTTCCCCGCTCACCCGTTCGCGGCGATATCCTCACAGGCCGCGAACAGCGTGCGGACCGGAACACCCGTCCCGCCCTTGGGGGTGTACCCCCACGGCCCGGAGGTGTTGTAGGCCGGCCCGGCGATGTCGATGTGGGTCCACTGCACGCCCTCGGCGACGAACTCGCGCAGGAACACCCCGGCCACCAGCATCCCGGCGAAACGTTGTGAACTGATGTTGGCCAGATCTGCCACCGTCGACTTCAGGTCCTCTTTGAGTTCGTCGGGAAGCGGCATCGGCCAGCCATTCTCGCCCTCGCGCTGGGACAGCGCGGCCACCCGATCGCGGAACTCGTCGCTGCCCATCACCCCGGGGATGCGGGCGCCGAGGGCCACGGTCTGAGCGCCGGTCAAGGTCGAGGTTTCGATCAGATAATCGGGGGAGTCCTCGCAGGCCCGCACAATCGCGTCGGCCAGGATCAACCGGCCCTCGGCGTCGGTGTTGAGCACCTCCACGGTGATGCCGCCGTACTGGGTCAGGACGTCGCCGGGGCGCTGGGCGGTGGCCGACGGCATGTTCTCGGCCATGGGGACGGTGGCGATGACGTCGATCGGCAGTTTCTGATCGGCGATCAGCACCATGGTGGCGACCACCGCGGCCGCGCCGGCCATATCTGAGGTCATATGGTGCATCTGGGCGGCCGGCTTGATGGAAATCCCACCGGTGTCGAAGGTGATCCCCTTGCCGATCAGGGCCACCTTCGGTGCCTTGCCCTTACCGCCGCGGTAGGTCAGTCGCACCAGTCGAGGAGGGTTGACTGAGCCCTTGCCCACCCCGATGATGCCGCCGTACCCCTGCTTGGACAGCGCCTTCTCATCGAGCACCTCCACCGTCAAACCGGCGCCGGTACCGAGAATCTTTGCCCGCCTGGCGAATTCGTCGGGATGCAGATGGCTGGGCGGGGTGTTGACCAGATCGCGAGCGGTGGCCACCGCGGTGGCGATCGCCACCGCGCGTGCAGCGTCCTTTTTGGCGCCGGTGGCGGTGCTCAGCGCGGTGATCATCGACAGGCCCGGCTCCTTGGGGGCGGTCTTCTCGCTGCGGAACTCGTGCATCTGATACGCCCCGAGAATCAGTCCCTCTACTGCGGCGCCCAGGTGCAATTCGGAGAGCAGGGTGATGACCGATGCCACCCCGCTCAGCGCCCGGGCCGCCGATCCGGAGGCCCGGCGGATCACCTCGGCGGGCCATTCGTCGCGCGGCGCACCCAGGCCGACCGCCAGCACGCTGCCCACCGGCAACGACGGGATGTGCAACCGGGTGAGCTGTTCGGGGCCCGCCTTGGCGCCCAGCGCCCGCAGTGCCACCTCGATCTCGCCGATCGCCTCGGCGTCGAGGAACGGACTCCCGACGACCTGCGGGGCGGCATCGTCGCCGCTGCCGCCGACAACGGGGACCAGGAGGACCGACGAACCGGTTCCCCGCTTGGGGACGGAGGTGGCGACGGTGACGGTGGGGGCGCTGTAGCCGGGTTGGGTGCTCACCCGCCACACCCTAATCGGGACACGGTTGCGCCGGTCGGCACCACGACGGCCAATCCAGGCCCTGAGGCCGCAGAACACAAGGCCTTCGTCGCCGTCAGGACCGGCGAGTCGCGGTTATAGAATCGCGCCATGTCCCAGGCCCCCCTCGCGTTCACGGTGCAGCGCAGCGCCCACCCGGCGAGCGAGGCCGAGCGGACCGCGATCCTCGCCGAGCCCGGATTCGGCCGGTATTACACCGATCACATGGTGTCGGTGCTCTACACCCGTGAGAGTGGATGGCACGACGCCCAAGTGGTGCCCTACGGCCCCATCCAACTCGACCCGTCGGCAATCGTGCTGCACTACGCCCAGGAGATCTTCGAGGGTCTCAAGGCCTACCGGTGGGCCGACGGGTCGATCGTCTCGTTTCGCCCCGATGCCAATGCGGCGCGGTTGCGGGCCTCGGCTCGCCGGCTGGCCATCCCGGAACTGCCCGACGAGGTGTTCATCGAGTCGCTGCGCGAACTGATCGCCGTCGACCACGACTGGGTTCCGGCGGCGGGAGGAGAGCAGTCGCTGTACCTGCGGCCCTTCATCATCGCCACCGAACCGGGCCTGGGCGTCCGGCCGTCCGCGGAGTACCGCTATCTGGTGATCGCCTCCCCGGCCGGCGCGTACTTCACTGGCGGCATCAAGCCGGTCAGTGTGTGGCTGTCCACCGAATATGTCCGTGCCAGCCCCGGCGGTACCGGTGCGGCGAAGTTCGGCGGCAACTATGCGGCGTCGTTGCTTGCCCAGGCCGAGGCCGCCGGGCACGGCTGCGATCAGGTGGTGTGGCTGGATGCGATCGAGCGCCGCTACATCGAGGAAATGGGCGGCATGAACCTGTTCTTCGTGTTCGGCAGCGGAGGCTCTGCCCGGCTGGTGACCCCGGAACTGAGTGGCTCGCTGCTGCCGGGTATCACCCGGGACTCACTGCTGCAACTGGCCGGTGACGCGGGATATGCCGTGGAGGAGCGCAAGATCGACGTCGAGGAGTGGCGCAAGGGTGTGGCCGCCGGTGAGATCACGGAAGTGTTCGCCTGCGGCACCGCGGCGGTCATCACACCTGTGGCGAAGGTCAAGTACGGCGAGGGCGAGTTCACCGTCGGCGACGGTGAGCCCGGTGAGGTGACGATGGCGCTGCGCGACACCCTGACCGGAATTCAGCGCGGCACCTTCGCTGACACGCACGAGTGGATGACCCGGCTCCGCTGACGCTTCGCTAGCCCGTCGCAACGGTGTTGCGGCCCGCGCGCTTGGCGGCATACAGCGCTGCGTCGGCGCGCTCAATCCAGGACGCCAGATCGTCGGTGTCCTGCAATTCGGCCGCACCGATGCTGACACTGACCGAGAACAGGGTGTCGAACGGAACTTCGGCGATCCGCTGTCGCAGCTTTTCAGCCGTTGCCATCGCATCGCGCAGACCGCAGTAGCGAAGCAGGACAACGAATTCCTCACCCCCCCAACGCCCGACGACATCGGTGCTGCGGATCTGTTCGCGCAGCCGGGTGGCGATCTCCACGAGCACGCGGTCACCGGTTTGGTGCCCGTGGGTGTCGTTGATCGACTTGAAGTTGTCCACATCGATCATCAGCGCCGTCAGCGCCTGGCCGTGGCGATGGGCCTGGGCGAGGTCGGCGGAGAGCAACTCGCTAGTGTGCCGTCGGTTCCACAGTCCGGTGAGCGGGTCGGTCACGGCCAGCCGGGTCAATTCGGCCTCGAACATCTTGCGTTCGCTGATGTCGCGGGTGACGCCGAGAATCTCCACCACGTTTCCGTCTGTGTCGACGTGTGGGATGACCTGCAATTCGCCGGTCATGATGGATCCGTCCTTGCGGTAGTACTCCAGCTCACCGAGAAAACCGGGCACCTCGGTGCCGGCGTGAATCGCCTCGAACACCCGCTGCCAGTACTCCAGGTTTCGGGCGGCTGACTCCGGTGGGTGAATCTCAGCAGCACTCTGATGCTTGGCCTCCTCTGCGGTGTAGCCGCGCACCCTCTCGATAGCAGGATTGACGTAGGTGATGGCGCCGTCGGGTCCCATCGTCCAGATGACGTCCCAGGCGTTCTCAGCGAGCAGGCGGTGCCGTTTTTCAGAGTTGCGCAACTCGGTCTCAACTTCGCGCAATTCGGTGATCTCGCTGACCGTGCCTTCCATGACGACCGAGCCGTCCGGGCGCTCTCGGGCCTGCATCCACGCGCGGGTGAACAACGGAGTCCCGTTGCGGTGGTGCCACTTCAGTTCGGCGGCGGTCTGGTGTCCCGGCTGGGTGGACAATGCGCTCGCCAGCACGCCGAGGAAGTCTGCATCGACCCGACTGTGCACCGCCTCGGCATCGGCGATCGCCTGCGCCGAGGTCACTCCGATCAGCGTTTCGACGGCGTCGGAGATGTACTCGTAGGCAAGGTCGGGGGCGACTCTCAAGACGAAGAAAACCAGTTCGCTCTTATCGGCGATCCGCTCAAACCACTCGGGCCCGGGGGTCTGGGCGCCGGGTTCGGGGAAGCTGGATTCCGCTTCAGTCACTGCTGACCTCCTCGAACCGACCGGTCCTGTCACCCAACATAATCCGGTAGACCGATCCGTGCTTGGGTCCGGACGGATTCGGGGCCGGGTGATGCTGGTAACCCCTAACCGCGGACTGCCAGACCGACAAGGGTCAGCGTGGTCGTCATCTCGATGGCAGCACCCATGACGTCTCCGGTGACTCCGCCGAACCGGCGAACGCAATGACTGATCAACAGGGCGGCGGCCAACAGTGCTACCGCGACCGTCATCGGGCCCTGCCACAGCCGGGGCGTCGCCAGCGCGGCTAAGCCGGCTACCAACACCGCCCAGCCCGTCACAGCCAGCCTGGATTGGCTCCCGGCCACACCCGCACCCAGGGAGCTGCCGGCGGCCGCGGGAGTGCCCCGGCGGGCGGCCAGCACCGCGGCCACCCGGCCGGCGGTCACCGCGGTAACCGCTGCGACGGCGCCTGCCACTGAAGTCGGCAGCGCCGTGAACGCCGCGGCCTGCGCCAGCAACGCGACGACGACCGCGGCGACGCCGAAGGGGCCGGTGGCCCCGTCGCGCATCACCGCCAGGGCGCGGTCCGGCGTCCCGTAGCAGCCGAGTCCGTCCGCGGTATCGGCAAGACCGTCGACATGCAGGCCGCGGGTCAATGCGAGCAGCACAGCCACTGCCAACAACCCGGCGAGCAGGCTCTGATCGCCGAACGCCCACCTGCCGGCATACAGTGCCGCCGCCGCAGCCAAACCGAGCGCCAGGCCCACGACTGGCAGCATGGTGACCGTGCCGCGGCCGGGGCGGATGTCGTGGTGTCCGATCGGCAGGACCGTGCCGAAAGCGAAAGCACTTGCGACACTGCGGATCACGGAGCGCTGGTCCCGTCGGGCCCGGACACCCCCGCGTCGGTGAAGGTAGCCATCGACGACAGCGTCGCCACCGCGGCCCGCACGACGGGCAGCGCCATCGCCGCCCCGGTGCCCTCGCCAAGTCGCAGGCCCACGTCGATGATCGGGTCCAGATCCAGGTGGGCCAGTGCCAGGGCGTGGGCCGGTTCGGGGGAGCGGTGCCCGGCCTGCCACCACAACCGCGCCCCGGGCACGAGTTGCTCGGCGACCAGGGCGGCTGCGGTGATCACCAGACCGTCGAGCAGCAGGGGCGTCCGCCGGACCGCGGACTGAGCGCAGAACCCGGCAATGGCGGCCAGGTCGGCACCGCCGCACGCGGCAAGCAACCCGACCGGATCGGCGTGTACGGCCCGCGAACGGTACAGCGCATCGCGGACCGCGGCGGTCTTGCGCGACCACGCCGCGTCGTCGATGCCGGTGCCGCGCCCGACCGCCGCCACCGGTTCGGTGCCGGTGACCGCGGCGACCAGTGCCGTCGCCGCCGTGGTGTTGCCGATGCCCATATCGCCGGCGATCAGCAGGTCCGCGCCGGCGTCGACCTCCTCGTCGGCGATGCGCCGGCCGATCTCGATCGCGGCGATCGCCTCATCGGTGCTCAACGCGTCCTGCACCGCGATGTTCCCGCTGGAGCGGCGCACCCGGTACGGACTGGACTCGGTGTCCCGGTCCACCGCGATGTCGACGACGCGGACACCTGCCCCGGCCAGTTCGGCGAGGACATTGATCGCCGCGCCGCCTGCCTCGATGTTGTCCACCATCTGTGCGGTGACTTCGGTTGGATAGGCGGACACTCCGTGCCGGGCCACCCCATGGTCGCCGGCGAACACGACTATTCGGGCTTGGGCGAATTGTGTTGGCGGGCAATTGCCTTGACAGGCCGACACCCACACCGACAGGTCCTCCAGCCGACCCAGCGCCCCACCCGGCTTGGTCAAGGTGTCCTGCCGCCGGCGGGCGGCGGCGGCGGCCCGGCCGTCGGGCACGGCGACTTCGCCGAACTCCATCACATCGCCGCCTTCATCGAGGTGATCCGTGGGCGGATTCACCCTGCTTGATCCAGACCGGTTGCCCCGCCACCACAAGAACAACCTGCTGACAGCAGTTCGCCAATCGCTGATTGAGCGCACCCAACTCGTCGGCGAAACGCCGCCCCGACTCGGTGGCCGGAACCACCGTCAGACCCACTTCCGGGCTGACCAGGACCAGTTCGGCGGCCGTCTCGGCGACCGCGGCGGCGAGGTCGTCGATGTCAGCGTCGATGGGCTCGCCGTTCCAGCCCCGCCGATCCAGTACGGCGGTGAGCCAGCCGCCAAGGTCATCGACGATGGTGGCGACGTCGGGGTCAGAACGCAGGTGACCGGCGACGTCGACGCTCTCCACGGTGCTCCAAACGTTCGGCCGGCGGTCCCGGTGACCGGCGATCCGGCGCGCCCAGTCCGAATCGTCCTCCGGCGCCGGTCCGGTCGCGATGTAGCGCACCGGTGACTGATCGGCGATCACCGACTCGGCCCAGCACGACTTGCCCGACCGGATACCGCCCAGCACCAGGGTGCGCACAGGTCGCTCAGACCACCTTGGCGCCGCGCTCGACCCGTGGCCGAGGAATCCTCGAGCGGCGCAACTGAGTTGCCCTCGACACGGCGTACAAGCCCAGCTTGGAACGGCTTTCGGTGTTGTCCGGGAACTTGGCCGCCACCGCGCGGTTCACCTTGCGCACCACCAGGTAGCCGTCGAAGAACATGGTCGCCACCAGCAGCAGTGTGAAAGGCGGCGAGTAATAGGCGAGTTTCGGTGCGGCGAGCATGAGGAAGATCAGGATCAGCGAGAGCGGCAGGAACAAGCCGAGCAGGTTGCGCCGGGAATCGACGATGTCGCGCACATAACGGCGGACCGGGCCCTTGTCCCGGGGCAGCAGATAGTCCTCTTCGCCGGACATCATCCGCTCGCGCTGCTTGGTCATCGCGGAGCGGCGGGCCACCTTCTCGGCCTTACGCTCCTCCTTGGTCATCGTGCTGCGGGCTTCCTTGCGGCGCTGCCGGGCCTCGGCGGCGGTCATCGGTGCGGGTGCGACCGGACCGCGCTTCTTGCCCTTGTCGTTGCGTTTCGGAGTGGGCCGGCCTTTGGGCGCGGTGGTGCGGGTGCCCGCCGACTCGGCCGACTCCTGGCTCAGATCAGCGTCCGGCACCGCTGCGGTGTCTTCGGCTCCGGCGTCGTCGGCGTCGTCGTTACGGCGGCCCAGCAGTTTCACGCTGCCAGGTTACTGCGCCCGGCCGCGGAGAGAAGCACGCAGGCCCATCACCGAAGCGAGACGTAGCCTGCTGGCATGACCCTACGGGTGCTGATCGCCCCGGACTGCTTCGGCGACAGCCTGACCGCCGTCCAGGCCGCTGAGGCGATCGCCGAGGGTTGGCGGCGGATCCGCCCCGCCGACAGCGTGGTGAGGCTTCCGCTATCCGACGGCGGTCCAGGCTTCCTGGACGTGCTGACGGCGCGGCACCCCGACTGGCCGCGGCACCGGGTCCGGGTGAGTGGGCCACTGTTCGCCGAGGTCGATGCGCACTGGGTGTTCGATACTGCAACCGCCACCGCCTACATCGAGAGCGCGCAAGCCTGCGGGCTCGCCCTGCTGGGAGGGCCGCCCACTACGCAGACCGCCGTCGACGCCCACACTGCCGGGGTCGGCCAGATTCTCGCCGCGGCGCGCGGTGCGGGCGCGCGTCGACTGGTGGTGGGTTTGGGCGGCAGCGCCTGCACCGACGGCGGGCGGGCGATGATCGAAACCCTCGGTGGCATCCCGGCGGCCCGGCACACGTTGGCCGGGGTGGACCTGATCGCTGCCACCGACGTCGAGCATCCGCTACTCGGCCGGTCGGGAGCGGCCCGGGTATTCGGCCCACAGAAAGGTGCCGACGTCTCCACGGTGGAGTTCCTTGAGTCCCGGATGGTCGGCTGGGCCGCCGAACTGCAGGCGGCGGCCGGGTTAGACGTGGCTGAGTTGCCGGGGGCGGGTGCGGCAGGTGGGCTCGGGGCTGCGTTGCTGGCGCTCGGCGGGCGCCGGGAATCAGGGGCTGCCCTGATCGCCGAACACACCGGCGCGGCTGCCGAGATCGCGCGCTGCGATCTGGTCATCACCGGTGAGGGACGACTGGACGGCCAGTCACTGCACGGCAAGGTCGTCGGGTCACTGGCCGCTGCGGCCGCCGGACACCGGGTGCCCGTGCTGGTACTGGCCGGACAGGTGGCACTGGACGAGCCGCAGCGCCGGACAGCCGGCATTACCGGGGCGTTCTCCCTGTCGGAATACGCCGGTTCGGTGCAACGGGCGATGGCGGATGCCGCCGGGCAGCTTCAGGGGCTCGCTGCCCGGACCGCAGCCAGACTGAATGTGAAGGAAGATGGAATAGCGGGGCTAGCGGGTACCGTTGAGTAGAGCGGGTGTCCGCTAGCCACCCCCGAAGCCAACCCACGACGTTCCGCTGAGGAGACGCAATGACCAACGAGTCGGCCACTTCGACCGATCTGGGGACCGATCCGGGTACCACTCATGGTGCGACCCTGACGGACGCCGCCGCCATCAAGGCCAAGGCGTTGCTTGACCAGGAGGGCCGCGATGATCTGGCCCTGCGCATCTCGGTACAGCCCGGTGGATGCGCCGGCTTGCGCTACAACCTGTTCTTCGACGACCGCGACCTCGACGGTGACCTGACCGCCGACTTCGGCGGGGTGGCGCTGACCATCGACCGGATGAGCGCTCCCTACGTACAGGGCGCGATCATCGACTTCGTCGACACCATCGAGAAGCAGGGCTTCACCATCGACAACCCGAACGCCACCGGCTCTTGCGCCTGCGGCGACTCGTTCAACTGATCGCCTGCTGACGTCCGCGCGTTTAGTACTGCGCTGTAGTGCGCAGTAGGTACGAACACACCAGCAGTTTGTTGTCCTGACGCAGAATCTGCGCCACACCCTGCTCCTCGTCGCGTCCTCTGCGCGACGAGGATGCCGGTGCCACCTTCATGGTGAACAGCACCTGCGCCTGGTAGGACGAGGACAGCACGATCTTGTCGATCGAGATGACGTCAGCCCGCGCGAACTGTTTACGAAACGCGTCACTGGACAATCGGGCCAGTGCCATATCCGATTTGCGGTCTGTGATGGCGTCGAACATGCCGCACAGCGTGTTGCGCGCAATCGTCTCGGTATCACCGTCGGACAGCGCGGTCAGATAATTCTGGATGGCGGTCTTGGCGTTGGATTCGGTGAACGTCGCGCCACCGCCGCCGGATCGGTTCACGCCGGTGAACAGGGCTGTCGCGACGAGCACCCCCACCAGACCGAGACCCAGCAGAGTCCACAGCAGCGCCTTACTGCGCTGCGGCGGCGGGTAGGCGACGGGCGGGGGCAGGGGACCGGGGTAGGCCGCCGGGTAGGGGTAGGGCTCCGAAAAGCCGGGCGAAGAAAAGCCGGGCGAAGAAAAGCCGGGCGAAGGAAAGCCGGGCGAACCGGGGAACGGGTGACCCTCTGCACCACCGTTGCGGGGCGGATACGGGCCAGCCATCGATAGTTCTCCTCCGAATGTCGTGGTCGGTGCTCCGGGCCATATAGTCGGCTTCCGATAGGCAGGCTAGCGCACCGCTGGGCCTGCTCCCCGAAACGAAGGGCGGACCTCCGTGACGATTGCGGTAACCGGATCCATTGCCACCGATCACCTGATGCGGTTCCCGGGTCGATTCTCCGAGCAATTGCTGGCCGAGCACCTGCAGAAGGTCTCGCTGAGCTTCCTGGTTGATGACCTGGTGGTCCACCGCGGCGGGGTGGCCGGGAACATGGCCTACGCCATCGGTGTCCTCGGGGGGGACGCGACGCTGGTCGGAGCAGCAGGAGTCGATTTCACCGACTACCGGGAGTGGTTGGAGTCCGCCGGGGTCAACTGCGCGAACGTGTTGGTCTCCGACACCCAGCACACTGCCCGGTTCGTCTGCACCACCGATGAGGACATGGCCCAGATCGCGTCGTTCTATCCCGGTGCGATGTCGCAGGCGCGCAACATCAAACTGGCCGACGTGGTGGCTGACCGCGGCACACCCGAACTGGTGATTGTCGGCGCCAATGACCCCGAGGCGATGTTCGCCCACACCGACGAATGCCGTGCCTTGGGTCTGGCCTTCGCCGCAGACCCCTCCCAGCAGTTGGCCCGGTTGTCCGGCGAGGAGATCCGCCGACTGGTCGACGGTGCCACCTACCTGTTCAGCAACGACTACGAATGGGATCTGATGCAGTCCAAGACCGGCTGGACGGACGCCGATGTCCTTGTCCAGGTCGGTCTGCGGATCACCACGTTGGGGGCCAAGGGCGTCGACATCGTCGGTGCCGACGGCACCAACATCCACGTCGGTGTGGTGCCCGAGACCGCCCAGGTCGATCCCACCGGTGTCGGCGACGCCTTCCGGGCGGGGTTCCTGACCGGCCGTGGGGCCGGCCTGGACCTGGAGCGCTCCGCCCAACTGGGATCGCTGGTCGCCGTGCTCGTCCTGGAGACCACCGGAACGCAGAACTGGAGTTGGGATTCCGCCGTCGCTCGCACCCGGCTGGCCGAGGCCTACGGTGCCGAGGCGGCCGACGAAATCGCCGCGGCGCTCACGGCCTCCAACCGCGGCTGACCCGTTACAACTGCACCGGGTACCGCGGCTCGCTGATCTGCGGAATGACGCTGCGCTCGACGAAGATCGCGAACCACAGCAGGAAGATCAACACCGTCCAGAGCCGGCGACTGTGATCGCTGTCGCCCGTACGGTGCTCGTCGAGCATTGTCCGCACCGCGACCAGGTCGACCAGATGACCGGCCTGCGAGGCGGCGATCATGCCGTAGGCCCAGTCCATCAACTCGCCGGACCGCAGCCAGTGCCGGATAGGCACCGGGAAGCCCAGCTTGGCCCGGTGCAGCACGTGCGGCGGAACGATCGGTTCCAGGGCGCGGCGTAGCGCGTACTTGGTGGTGGTGCGGGTGATCTTCTGGTCGAACGGCAGCCGGGAAGCCACCGCGAAGACCTCCGGGTCCAGGAAAGGCACCCGAAGTTCCAGCGAGTTCGCCATCGTCATCTTGTCGGCCTTGACCAGGATGTCGCCGCGCAGCCAGGTGAACAGGTCGATGTGCTGCATCCTGGCTACCGGATCCCAGCCGGCCGATCCGGCGTAGACGTCCGCGGTCACATCCGTATGAGTCCAGCCGGGGTGGAAACCGGGCAGCACCGCGCGCAACTGCTCGTCGGAGAAGCTGCGGGCGTTGCCGTAGTAGCGCTCTTCAAGGGTCAACGACCCGCGGTGCAGCAGGCTTTTCCCGCGCATCCCCTCCGGCAGCGGCTTGGACGCCTTGCCGAGCGATCTGCGCACACCCCTCGGCAGATAGTCGAACGCCTTGAGCGACAGCGGCTCCCGGTAAATCGTGTATCCGCCGAACAGTTCGTCGGCGCCCTCCCCGGAGAGCACGACCTTGACGTGCTTGCGCGCCTCGCGGGCGATGAAGAACAGCGGCACCAGCGCCGGGTCGGCCACCGGCTCGTCGAGATACCAGACGATCTCCGGAAGAGCCGCCACGAACTCCGACTGGCTGACCACCTTGGCTATGTGCCGGGCACCGATCGCCTCGGCGGAAGCCACCGCAACGTCGACCTCCGAGAAGCCCTCCCGTTCGAAACCGGTGGTGAAAGTGATCAGTCGGGGGTTGTGTCGGATGGCCAGGGCGGCGATGGCGGTGGAGTCGATTCCGCCGGACAGAAACGCCCCGACGGTGACGTCGGCGCGCATGTGTTTGGCCACCGAGTCCTCGAGAACCGCGGTGATTTCGTCGTAGCGGGCCTGTTCGGTGCCGGCGCGGAACGGCACGGCGGCGAAGCGCGGGTGGAAGTAACGGATGACCTCAGGCGACTGGCCGGGACGGATCACCGCGAAGCAGCCCGACTCCAACCGGCGCACGCCGCGATGCAGGGTCTCCGGCTCGGGTACGTACTGCAGCACGGTGTAGTGCTGCAGGGCCCGGGTGTCGATCTCGGTGTCCAGGCCCAGGATGCCGGCCAGGTCCAGCAGGCACTTCTTCTCGCTGCCCACCGCCGTGCCCCCGGGTCCGGTGGCCATGAACAGCGGTTTGATTCCGAACGGGTCGCGCGCGCAGAACAGCTCCCGGCGGGTGGTGTCCCACAACGCGAAGGCGAACATGCCGCGTAGCCTGCCCAGTGCCTCGGTGCCCCAGTAGTGGTAGGCGGCGACGATCGCCTCGCCGTCGCCGTCGGTGGCGAACTGCGCACCGAATTCGGTCCGCAGTATCTCGCGTAGCTCCAGGTAGTTGTAGATCTCCCCGTTGAAAACCAGGACGTAGCGGTCCGGTTCCTCCGGCGGTCCCCAGCGCAGCGGCTGGTGGGAGTGTGCGATGTCGATGATCGAGAGCCTGTTGAAGCCCAGGACGACTGTGCCTGATGTCGCCGGCCCGGCGGCTCCGGTCCCTGATGTCGCCGGCCCGGCGGCATCGTCCCACGTGCCGGGCTCGTCGGGGCCACGATGTCGCATGAGGTGGGAGGCGCCTGCCACGGCGTCGACCGTCGTGCCGGTAACGGCTCCGGCCGCGTGTCCTACCAGGGCAAGCAGTCCGCACACCCGGCCAAGTATGCCCGAACGCCGCGAGGCCCCCGAACCTGTATCCGATGGAATCGCCAGGTGTGTCCCCGTGCTGCTCATCGGTGGTCTACGCTGCGTAGTATTCGAGTGGCGATGTGCTGCTGTGCCGCCCTTTTGGTGGGCGGTCGGAGTCGCATCGGCCCAGCTTGTGACACAGGAGGCGCCAAGTGACACCACGCAGGCGAGGCGATGCCACCACCAGCTCCGGTGCCCGCTCCAACCGGCGGCGGACGGTGGGGCTGAGCGCTACGTTCGCCGTTCTGGTGATCGCACTCAGCGGGTGCAGCTGGCGAGACGCCATGGGGCTCGGGTGGCCCAAGGGCATCACGCCCGAGGCCGGGGCCATGCACACCCTGTGGGTCTGGTCAGTGCTCGCTGCAGTCGTGGTCGGCGTGATGGTCTGGGGCCTGATGTTCTGGACCGTCGCCTTCCATCGCAAGAAGAAGGGCGATGACGAGCTTCCCCGTCAGTTCGGCTACAACATGCCGCTGGAACTGGCGCTGACCGTGGTGCCCTTCTTGATCATCTCGGTGCTGTTCTACTTCACCGTGGTCACTGGGGAGAAGGTCCTCGACAAGCAGCCGAACCCGGAAGTAGTCGTCGACGTCACCGCCTTCCAATGGAACTGGAAGTTCGGCTACCAGAAGATCGCCTACACCGACGGTTCCTTCAACTACGAAGGCGCCGACCCGGCCCGCAAGGCCGCGGTGATCTCCAAGCCCGAGGGCAAACTCGCAAACGGCGAGGAGAAGGTGGGGGCGATCCGCGGGAGGAACCCGGAGGACCGCTCGTACCTGAACTACAGCAAGATCGAAACCGTCGGAACCAGCGATGAGATTCCGATTTTGGTGCTGCCCGTCGGGAAACGCATCGAGTTCCAGCAGGCCTCCGCCGACGTCATCCACTCTTTCTGGGTGCCTGAGTTCCTGTTCAAGCGCGACGTGTTCCCCGAGCCGGAGGCCAACCACACCCAGTACAAGTGGCAGGTCTCACAGATCACCAAGACGGGCGCCTTCGTCGGCCGCTGTGCGGAGATGTGCGGCACGTACCACGCGATGATGAACTTTGAGGTGCGTGTGGTTTCGGCCGACGACTTCAAGACATATCTTCAGGCCCGCTCCGACGGGATGACCAACGCCGAGGCGCTCAAGGCGATCAACCAGGCACCGCTGGCGACCACCACCAAACCGTTCGACACCCGGCGTGGCGAACGGGTAGAGCCCACGCCCGAGATGGCTACGGCGCAGGCCACGAAGTAGTAGGGGAGAGTCTGAAATGCGCGTCGAAGCCAGGCTTTTCGAGATTCTGACCGGATTCTTCGTCCTCACGGCCGTCGCCTACGGCGGCTTGACCGCGGTCTTTGCGCGGGGCGGTCTGGAATGGGCCGGTACCACCGCCCTGGTCCTCACCGCCGGTCTGTCGCTCATCATCGGTACCTTTTTCCGGTTCGTGGCCCGTCGGCTCGATACCCGTCCGGAAGACTACGAGGACGCCGACATCGCCGACGGCGCCGGCGAACTGGGGTTCTTCCCCCCGCATAGCTGGTGGCCGATTCTGATCGCCCTGGCGTTCTCCACCGCGGCCATCGGTGCGGCGCTCTGGCTGCCCTGGCTGATCGTGAGCGGCGTTGTCATGGTGCTCGCCGCGGTCAGCGGATTGGTCTTCGAGTACTACGTCGGCCCCGAGAAGCACTGAGCCCTCAAAGTCACGATTCGCCCGCGGTTATGGCACCACTCGGTGTCCGTTCGGCGGGCGGGGTGTCCGGTTGGGTAGTGTTCTGAACTGGGTGAGCCTGCGGCCTTCAGCCGGCGGTCCGGTACCCAGGGGCAGGAAGTCGGAAGAGGATATCGAAGGATGAGCGGGCCCAATCCGCCGGAACCTGAACTCGGCGGACAACCGTCGGAACATCCGGTCGGAGACCGTGAGGAACTGACCGACACCGGGTTTTCCCGTGCCTATTCGGCACCCGAGTCCGAGCAGTACACCCTGGCCCCGTACGTGCCGGCCGAACTCGAACTCTACGACTACGACGCCTACGAGCAGCGTGAGTCCAGCGATGAACTGGCGCCGCCGAGATGGCCGTGGGTGGTCGGTGTCACCGCTATCATCGCGGCCATTGCGCTGGTGGTGTCGGTGTCGCTGCTGGTGACCAACAACGACGACACCGAGACGCTGGCTACGCCCGGTACCACCACGGTGCCATCGCCTCCGGTCCAAGACGAGATCACCACCACGAGTCCGCCGCCGCCCCCGCCGCCCCCGCCGCCACCTCCGACCGAAGCGCCGCCGCCCCCGCCGCCGCCACCGGCGACTGAAACTGTCACCATCACGCCCGAACCGCCCCCGCCGCCTCCGCCGCCCGCGCCGGCGCCCCCGCCGCCTCCGCCGCCGGCGACGACTGAGGCCCCGCCGCCCCCGCCGCCCCCGCCGCCGACCAGTACCACGCCAGCCGGACCGCGTCAGGTGACCTACAGCGTGACCGGTACCAAAGCGCCGGGCGACATCATCACTGTGACGTATGTCGACGCATCGGGACGGCGGCGCACCCAGCGCAACGTGTACATCCCGTGGTCGCTCACGGTGACCCCGATTTCGCAGTCCGACGTCGGCTCGGTGCAGGCCTCCAGCCTGTTCCTGGTCAGTCGGCTGAACTGCTCCATCACGACCAGCGACGGGACGGTGCTGTCATCGAATCAGAACAACGCAGCGCAGACGAGTTGCTGATGGACCCGGAATCGGAAGTCTCCGCAGTCCCCACAGCCGATGCGGCCAGAACCACTGAGCGCTCGCCGGAGACGGTCGACCGCCTGATGATCGGGGTCTGCGGGGCGATCTGGCTGGTCTTGCTGGCTGCCGGTGTGTTCGCGACCGTGGCGATGGTGCGACTCGGCAGCGGGCACACCAGCGGCGGGGAAGGGCAATCCTCGTGGCTGCTCTACGGCATCATCGTCGTGTCGGCGCTGGTCATCATCGGCGCGGTTCCGCTGTTGATGCGGGCCCGTCGCGCCGCGCTGGCCGTGGCTGACCCGGATGATGTGCCGCTGGAGTCCCCGGTCGCGCCGGTGAACCCCACCGAGGCGGCGACCGAGAAGATGCGCGTGTTCGGGGTGGACCCGTATGACCGTCACCTGCCCGTGGCGCGGCCGCTGCGGGTCACTGAGGCGTTGGTGGACCGGTTGTTGTTGCGCGGAACGGTGTCGCTTCTGGGAGCGATGGGGGTGGCTCTCACTGCGGTGGCCATTGGCGGCTATCTGCTGGCCGATCGCAATGACACCGGGGCGTGGGTGGCATTCGGTCTGGCGGGGGTCGTCGCGGTCGCCATGCCGGCGATCGCGGTCTTCTTTCAGCGCCAACTCGGTGAAGCGGTGGACGAGGTGGGGGAGTAGCGGTCTGCTGTTTGAATGAGAAAGGGCTCCAGCCGGTCGGCTGGAGCCCTTTCTCATGGTCGGAAGCTGCTACCCGAGGTGGCCGTTTCCGCTTCGGTGGCCGTTTCCGTTTCCGTTGCCGTTGCCGTTGGCACTGCCGTTTCCATTCCCATTCCCATTCCCATTGAACTCGTAGTCCTGGTACTCCTTCAGCGCTGTGAGAGCCCGCTGCTCGGAGGCGTGTGCCGCCTCGTTCAGCGCGGCGTCCTCAATCGCCGGATCGGCGGTCAGGAAGCTGCCACTACCCGGCTTGCCGGCAGAGCCCAACTTGTTCATCCGCTTGGGCAGTTTTGCACCCTGGTACTCGAGCGGTATCGGGTGACCGTGGTCGTCGACCGGGCCGAGCGGCTGATGCAGCTCGATGTAAGCGCCATGGGGCAGGCGCTTGATGATGCCCGTCTCGATGCCGTGTTCGAGGACTTCGCGGTCGCTGCGCTGCAGGGCGACAGCCCACCGGTAAGCCACGAAGAACGCCAGCGGCGGGAGCACCAGCATGCCGATGCGGCCCATCCACGTCGTCGCGTTCAGCGAGATGTGGAAGTTGAAGGCGATGATGTCATTCGAGGCGCTGGCCGTCAGCACCAGGTAAAACGCGATGGCCATCGCCCCGATACCGGTACGGACCGGAACGTCCCGTGGGCGCTGCAGCAGGTTGTGGTGAGCGTCGTCCCCGGTGAACTTCCTCTCCAGGAACGGGTAGGTGAGCATCAGCAGGAACACCACGCCCATGATCACTGCCACCCACACCGCAGCCGGGATGGTGTAGTTGCCGATGTAGATCTCCCACGGCGGGAACAGGCGGATCAGGCCGTCAGTCCAGAGCATGTAGAAGTCGGGCTGCGAGCCGGCCGACACCTGCGACGGTTTGTAGGGGCCCAGCTGCCAGATCGGATTGATCTGAAGCAGGCCACCCATCAGGCCGAGGATGCCGAGCACCATCGCGAAGAACGCGCCGGATTTCACCGCGAACACCGGCATCACCCGGACACCGACGACGTTGGTCTCGGTGCGGCCGGGGCCGGGGAATTGGGTGTGCTTCTGGAACCACACCAGCGCCAGGTGAGCACCGATGAGGGCGAGCATGATGCCCGGGAAGATCAGGATGTGCACGGCGTAGAGCCGCGGCATGATGATGGATCCGGGGAAGTCGCCGCCGAAGATCGCCCAGTGCATCCAGGTGCCGACCAGGGGCAGTCCCAGGGTGATCGAGGACAGCGCGGCGCGGATGCCGGTGCCCGACAGCAGGTCGTCCGGCAGCGAGTAGCCGAAGAAACCCTCGAACATCGCCAGGATCAGCAGCAGGCCGCCGATGATCCAGTTGACCTCGCGGGGCCGCCTGAATGCGCCGGTGAAGAACACCCGGGCCATATGCACCATGATCGACGCGGCGAACAGTAGCGCCGCCCAGTGGTGAACTTGCCGGACGAACAAACCGCCGCGGACTTCGAAGCTGATGTCCAGGGCTGTTTCGTAAGCGCGTGACATTTGGATGCCGCGCAGGGGCTGGTAGACGCCGTCATAGGTGACGTGGGCCATCGACGGGTCGAAGAACAGGGTCAGATAGACGCCGGTAAGCAACAGGATGATGAAGCTGTACAAGGCGACTTCACCCAGCAGGAACGACCAGTGGGTGGGGAACACCTTGTTCAGCTGTCGCCGCAACGCAGCGGACGGGTGGTACCGCGAATCGGCGTTATCGGCGGCTTTGTTAACCCGGTCGGCGACGCTCATGCTCATGATCTGCGCTCCCAAAATGCCGGTCCAACTGGTTCTATGAAGTCCCCGTTGGCGACGAGGTACCCGTCTTTATCGATAGTAATCGGAAGTTGCGCCAGTGCGCGGGCGGCCGGTCCGAAGATCGGCCGTGCGAAGTGCAGTGCGTCGAACTGGGACTGGTGGCACGGGCACAGGATGCGGTAGGTCTGCTGCTCGTACAGCGAGGACGGGCAGCCCAGGTGCGAGCACACCTTGGTGTAGGCGAACAACTCGCCGAAGTTGAAGCTTTCCTGGCCCTGGCGCTTGACCACCCGGGGCATGTCGACGGGCTTGATGCGAATCAGCATGACCGGGTTGCGCACACCCATTCCGATGTGGATCAGCTGCTCATGGGACTCGACCGTGGTGCCGTCGCCGTCCTCCTCGCGCCAGGGGAACACCGTTTCCATGCCGCCGGCGTCGATCTCCTCGGGTCGGATCTTGACGAACGGCGACTCTCCGGGACGCCCGGTGGCCCGGCCGAGGTAGATCGTCTCGCCTTGGTAGCGGGGCGTCCAGTCCGAGGTCCACAGCACGGCCTTGAGCCCGTCGGCGGTGGGGACCACCGGCTTCCACGGGTTCTTGATCAGACCGCCGAGGAAAGCCACCACGGCGCTGAGACCGAAGGCCCCGACACCGATACCCAGTGAGGTCGCAATCAGCTTGCGCCGCTTGATCGACGAGCTCTCCAAAGCGTTGACCAGGGTGGCTGCCGTGGCCTTTCGCTCGATCTCCGAGGACGGCCCGTCATGGCGGTCCTGGATGGAGATCTCCTCGGGGATGAAGCGCTTCTGGTAGAGCACCGCGCCGATCCCGATCGCCATAATGGACAACCCGAAAGTCACCCCGTAGAGCGGCGTGGTCAGGGTGTACCAGAAGTTGCCCTCAGCGCCGTAGGGCTTGTACTCCCACGGCCAGAACAGGAAGACAAGCAGCAGAGCAAGACCGGCCAAGCCGCCGATCAGCAGCCACGCGGCGACCAGGCGCTCCGAGCGCTTCTCAGCCCGGGTGCCCGGGATCGGCCAGCGTTCCTCTTTGAACACCGTTTCGACGCCGTCCATGCGCGCGCCGAGGGCGGTCAGTTCCTCATTGGACATGCGGGAGAGATCCTCGCGCGAGAGATCTTCGCCGTGCGGATTACCCGACTCGTTCATGCCCGTGCCCCGATCCACAGCGCGACCGCCACGGCCGCCACCATTCCGACGACGAAGATGGCCACGCCCTCCGGGACGGGGCCGAAGCCGCCGAGCCCGTAGCCACCCGGGTTGGGGGTTTCGGAAGCCGACCGGACGTAGGCCACGATGTCTCTCTTCTCTTCCGGGCCGAGCTGCCGGTCAGAGAACTTCGGCATGTTCTGCGGGCCGGTCAGCATCGCGGTGTAGATCTGGGCCGGCGTCGCCGGATCCAGTGCCGGCGCGTACTTGCCCGAGGACAGCGCGCCGCCGCGGCCGGTGAAGTTGTGGCAGGAAGCACAGTTGAGCCGGTACAGATCACCGCCTCGGGCGATGTCGCTGCCCAGCAGTGACTCGTTGGCGATCTGGCCATTGGCGTCACGCGGGACCAGTGGGCCCCCGCCCATGCTCTGCACGTAGGCGCCGAGAGCGTCGATCTGTGGCTCGTCGAAGTTGGGCGGCTTGCGCATCGCCTGGGCTTCGTTGCGCATCATCGGCATGCGGCCGCTGGAGACCTGGAAAAACACCGCGGCCTCGCCGACACCCACCAGGCTCGGACCGCGTTGATCGACGCCCTGCAGGTTTGCGCCGTGGCAGGTGATGCACGCTGTCTGGTACAGCTCTTGGCCGGTGCGCAGCAGTGCCGACTTCGACTCGTCAGCGACAGCCACCTGCGGTTTGGGCGTCAGTGTGGCTGCCAGTACCCCGGCCAGTGCGAGGCCGAAGAGCAACAGCATGGCGCCGGTCAGCCGCCGGCGCAGCCGGCGGCGGGACTTGTCGCTCATCGAACCCCTTCTCATCAGCGGATGAAGTAAATCGTCGCGAACAGGGCGATCCAGACGATATCGACAAAGTGCCAGTAATAGGACACGACGATCGCAGCGGTCGCCTGAGCGGGCGTGAACTTGCTCATTTTCGTTCGAAGCAGAAGCAGCACGAAGGCGACCAATCCGCCGATCACGTGCAGGCCGTGGAAGCCCGTCGTCATGTAGAAGACGCTTCCGTAGGCGCTGCTGGAGATGGTGGTGCCCTCATGGACCAGGTGGATGTATTCGTATCCCTGACCCAGAACGAAGAACAAACCCATCAGCAGGGTGATCGAGTACCAGCGGCGCAGGCCGAAAACGTCGCCACGTTCCGCGGCGAAGACGCCCATCTGGCAGGTGAACGAGGACGCGATCAGCACCAAGGTGACCGGAACCGCCAGGGCGAGGTTCAACTCGGTCGGCGGCGGCGGCCAGCTGCCACCGGACTGCGCCCGTGCGGTGAAGTACATCGCGAACAGTCCAGCAAAGAACATCAGCTCGCTGGAAAGCCACACAATGGTGCCGACACTGACCATGTTCGGTCGGTTCAGCGAATGCACGCGCGACGTGATCGCAGTTCCTGAGGTGCCTACAGCGCTAGTCACAAGGAGAAGTATGACGCTTTGTAGTTGTACAGGTATAGCCAGGGGCGGAATTGGTAACAACAATTTTCGGTGGCTGCCTGACCAGCGTTGGTAGCCGGTGTCGCGCATGCAACGATCGGGAGCGTGACTGCATCGCCCCCAGGCCCCCGCGAGGGGTCCCCGATTTCGACATGGCCCCAGGTCCTGGGCCGATTGACCGCCGGCAGCGAGTTGGCGTCCGGTGAGGCCGCCTGGGCGATGGACCAGATCATGGCCGGGGCGGCGACGCCGGCTCAGATCGCCGCCTTCGGCGTGTCGATGAAGATGAAGCGGCCCACACCGGCCGAGGTTCGCGAACTGGCCGACACCATGCTGGCCTACTCGCTTCGGGTTCCCACCGACGTGATCGGCACCGACACGGTCGACATCGTGGGAACCGGAGGGGACGGTTCCAACACCGTGAACATCTCCACCATGGCCGCCATCGTGGTGGCCGCCGC
The DNA here is from genome assembly GCA_964202555.1 of Mycobacterium sp. Taxonomy (GTDB): domain Bacteria; phylum Actinomycetota; class Actinomycetes; order Mycobacteriales; family Mycobacteriaceae; genus Mycobacterium. Next base: position 40,112 of record CAXNJA010000001.1, on the reverse strand, counting down.
CGGTGTGCCGGTGGTCAAGCACGGCAATCGGGCGGCCTCGTCACGCAGTGGCGGTGCCGACATGCTTGAGGCCCTGGGGGTGCGCATCGACCTGGGACCGGAGCAGGTGGCGCGGTGTGTCGCCGAGGTGGGAATCGGATTCTGTTTCGCCCCGGTCTTCCACCCGTCCTACAAATACGCAGGTCCGCCACGTCGCGAGATCGGGGTGCCGACGGTTTTCAATCTCCTTGGGCCACTTACTAATCCGGCCACCCCACGGTCGGGGCTGATCGGCTGCGCCTTCGGCGAGATGGCTGAGGTAATGGCCGGTGTGTTCGCCGCACGTCGCTCCAGTGTTCTGGTGGTGCACGGCGACGACGGGCTTGATGAGCTGACCACCACCACGACCAGCACGATCTGGCGGGTGCAGGCCGGCACCATCGACAAACTGACGTTCGATCCGCTGGGTTTCGGGTTTCCCCGTGCGCAGGTCGCCGAGTTGGTCGGCGGCGACGCCCAGGCCAATGCGAATGCGGCGCACGCGGTGTTCGGCGGCGCGTCCGGGGCGGTGCGTGATGCCGTCGTGCTCAACGCCGCCGGGGCGATGGTCGCCCACGCAGGACTATCCAGCCACGCCGAATGGTTGCCCTCCTGGGAGGAGGGCCTGAGTCGGGCCGCGGAGGCCATCGACTCCGGGTCCGCGCGCCGCCTGCTGGAACGGTGGACGCGGTTCACCCAGGAACTCTGAGCTGCCCTCGGAGGCGTCGCGGAGCAGTTCGGCGGCCGCGTACTGGGCAGAACGCGCGGTGGCCGCCCAGTTCAGCCATGGTCCGGCCGAGTGCAGCGGGGATGCGAAACCCTCTGTGGCGCAGACGATTCGGATTCCGGGCTGGCTGAGCCAGCGGGTGATCAGCGAGGTTTCCTCGACCAGCGCCCCGCCCAGCGGCGCGGAGTGCGGCAGAACCGTCTGAGCGACGCTGCGCAGAGCCTCCACCACGGGCATCGGCGGCACCCGCCGCGGAGCACAACCCGCGGCGGCCAATTGTCCGTGGCGGATGACCGCCAGCTGCCAGCCGCCCTCGCCGTCGGGAGACGCGGCCACCAGCTCAGCGATCGCGGACAATGCGCGCAGCCGCTGGCCCCGCCACAACACCTCCACCGCGGCCGTCGTCGTATCCCGCAACCGGGCCGCACTTTCGTACCGGGCCCGCGCGGCCAAACCGGCCACCTGGTCCACCGCGGCGGCCAGCGCGGCGTTGTCCAGTCCGTCGATCAGGTTTGCGGCGCGCCGGGTGGCCGCCGCGTACTCCGAGGCCGTCGCGCCCCTGGTTGCCGGGCAGGGAGCGACTTCGCGTTCGGTGCACCGCGGACCGTGCTCACCGGTCCCGCCGATCCTGCCGGTGCAGGTCCGTATCCCGGTGAGCCGGGCGATCAGGGTGGCGGTGCCGATTGCGTCAGCCCGGCAGCGGAACGGTCCGACGGCGCGTTCCCGCCGGGGCTCGCGGACCGCCGACAGCCGCGGGAACGGCTCATCGGTGAGCACCACCCACCACCATCGGTGCGGGAAACGGGACCGCCGGTTGTAGGGCGGAGCGTGGGCGGCCAGTAGCCGCAACTCGCGCACCCCCGCCTCTAGAGCGTGCGCACATTCGACGTGGTCGACCGCCGTGGCCAGGCCCACCATCTCCTTCATCCGGCCGCGTGGGTCGGCGCCGGTGAAGTACTGGCCGACCCGGCGGCGCAGATTGCCCGCGGTGCCGATGTAGAGGACCTCCCCAGACGGGCCGCGAAACAGGTATACCCCCGGCCGGTACGGCAGGTGCATGGCGAGAACCCGCTTGTTGCGCTGGGCATTGGTCACCCCCGGCAGGTAGGTGCGCAAATCGCTGTACGTGGTGACGCCCTGATTGCCCACCCGCTCGATGAGTGCGTGCAGGACATCAACGGTCGCGCGGGCGTCGTCGAGCGCCCGGTGGGTTGGCTCGGTCGCCGAGCCGAGTAGCCGGGCCAGTGCGGACAGCCGCACGCTGGGTGCCTCCTCCCGGCTCAGAACCCGGCGGGCCAGCTTCACAGTGCACAGGACGGGTGGTCGCGACCAGGGGATGCCGCACCGCTGCGCGGCCGCCCGGAGAAAGCCGACGTCGAAACCGGCGTTGTGGGCGACCAGCACCGCTCCGCGGGCGAACTCCAGGAACATCGGCAGAACCGCGGCGATCGTCGGCGCATCGCGCAGCATGGCAGTGGTAATGCCGGTGAGTTCGACAATCTGTGGTGGGATGCTGCGCTGCGGGTCAACCAGGGTTGCGAACTCGCCGATCACCTCACCGCCGCGCACCTTGACCGCACCGATCTCGGTGATCGCGTCGAAGGACCCGTCGGCGGCCGTCTTGGCCCGCCCACCGGTGGTTTCCAGGTCGACGATCACGAAGGTGGTGTCCCGCAGCGACACCTCGCCGTCGTCGAACTCGGAGTCCTCGACGTCGGTGAAGCTCAACTGGGAAGCGGTGAGCAGGCCGGCCACGATCTGCAGACGGTAGGCCGGGATACCGACAGGTGGCGGTCCCGACACCGGAAAGTTGTCAGAGGACCGTCATATGGTCCGTTGCAGTCGGCTGCATGAGCAGTTCGTTCGATAAGGGAGACCGAGATGGGACACCGCACACCGGAATCTGATGAACCGGTGGTCATCGACTGCGACGAGTGCGCCGTACGTGGACCGGGTTGTCGTGACTGCGTGGTCAGCGTGCTGTTGGGCGTACCGGAAACTTTGCTCCAGGATGAACGTGCGGCCTTGGAGGTTCTCGCTGAGGCGGGTCTGGCACCTCGTTTGCGCTTGGTGCCGATCCGCCGGGACGGCGATCGAGGTCTGGCCAGTTGAGCCGCAACCGTACTGTCCGGGAGGTCTGGCAGGTACCCGTGGCGGCGCTCTGAGCCAATTCTTAAGCCCTGTCGTTGGACAAAGCCGATGCCGTTTCGTAACCTGTCTGAGACCTAAGGCACATCGACCGGCACTTCGACGGATCGTGCGTTGACGGCAGTCAAAGGATGCGAAGTCGTGAAGTTTGACCTCCAGTTTGTGACGAAATCCGTTGTTGGCAAGCCCGTGGTGTGCGCGTTCGTCGGCCTGACCGCCGCCACTGCGCTGTGGAGCGGCGCCGCATTCGCCGATCCCGCCGAGGACACTCTGGCAAAACTGAACGAGCTGTCCCGCCAAGCCGAACAGCTGACCGAGACGATGAACGCGGCTCAACTCGATCTCGACGAGAAGCTGCAACTCCAAAGCGACGCCGAGAGGAAGTACGCCGGAGACTTAGCGGCCCTCGACGCCGCCAAAGCGCAATTGGCGACGTATCAGGGAGCCGTCAACAAATTAGCTGCGTCGGTCTATATGGGCGGACGAACCGACGGTCTCCACGCCCTCCTGACCGCCACTTCGCCGCAAATCCTCATTGACAAGATGGCCGTTCAGCGCGTGATGGCCGTCGAGATGGCCGAGCAGATGAAGAGCTTCCGCCGGGTCAATGACGAGGCGTTGGCCATCGAGGCGGCCTCGGCCAAGTCCGCCGCCGAGGCGAAGGCCGCAGCGGAGGAATCCAACGCCGTGCGGGCTGAACTGCAGCGCAAGCAGTCCGAATTGCAGACGCAGATCATCGCAGTGAAGGCGCGTTACGCGATGCTCACCCCGGTTCAGCAGGAAGTGCTGGCCTCACCGGCCGCGCCGCCGCCGTCGGTGCTGGCTGCACCAGGCCCGGAGGCGCCCAAGAGTGACATCGCGGCCCTGGCCGCGGTACCCCGGCCCGGTGGCGCCGGATCCGGCGCGGGTGCCAGCGCGGTCCAGGCGGCGCTGACCCGCATCGGCTCGCCGTACGTCTGGGCGGCCGCCGGCCCCAACGCCTTCGACTGCTCCGGCCTGGTGCAGTGGGCCTTCCAGCAGGCCGGTCTGGTCCTGCCGCGCTCCAGTTATGCGCTGGCCGCCGGAGGTCAGCCGGTGTCGCTGGAACAGATGCAGCCCGGCGACGTCGTCGTCCAATACTCGGACGCCTCCCACGTCGGCATTTACGTCGGCGACGGATTGATGGTGCACGCATCGACCTACGGCATTCCGGTGCGCGTCGAGTCCGTCCACAGCGCGCCGATCTACAACGTCCGTCGGTACTGACGCCAACCGCCGCCGACGGGTTCTGGCGGCGGTGCTGGCCGCGCAGACGTTGGCGGCCTCGGCGCTGATAGCCGCTGGGCCCGGCAACGGCATGCGGTCGGATTCGCCTCCGGTCGCCCACTCCGCTCCGGTGCCACGCGCGGTCAGTGCGGTGAACCTCGGCGGAGCCCGTGGTGCTGCACTGCTGGACCGGGTGCGTGCCGATTTTGCCGGCGCGGTGGCCGCTGTAGAAGCGTTCTGGGGCAGCGACTGGCCCCGTGAGATCGTGGTGGTCGCGACGGATTCAGCGGTCCAGTTCGAGTCCCAGGCGCGGCTGGACCCGGGCCGGGAGTGGGCCGACATCGCTGCGGTGGCGGTAGCTGACGAGGTGGACGTCGCCCGCCGCCGAGCCATCGGACAACGCATAATCCTGGCGCCGGGTGCCTCGGAAATGTCCGGTGATGCCTTGCGAATTGTGCTGACGCACGAGCTTTTTCATCTTGCGGCCCGTGCCGACACCGCACCCGATGCGCCGCGCTGGCTGACCGAGGGTGTCGCCGACTTCGTCGCCCGGCCGCCGGCGCCGCTGCCCGACGGTGCCGCTCGGGTCACCGCCCTGCCCGACGACACCGAACTCGACGGACCGGGCCGATCCGCCGGCTATGACCGCGCGTGGTGGTTCGCCCGTTTCGTGGCGGAGTCCTTCGGTGTCGACGGGCTGCGCCGGCTGTACGGCGCGGCCTGCGGGCCGGGGCATGGCGACTTCCCGTGGGCGGTCCGCGAGGCGCTCGATGTGGACCTCACCGAGTTGCAAGTCCGGTGGGCGGCGTGGCTGAACCGATAGCCACCGACAACCACCGATAGCCTCTTGGGACGATGACACGGATCCTGCTGGTCACCAACGACTTTCCGCCGCGTCGCGGTGGTATTCAGTCCTATCTTGAGCAGTTCGCCACCCGGCTGGCCGCTAACGAGGGCCATCAGTTGACGGTCTACGCGCCGCAGTGGAAGGGCGCCGACGACTACGACCGCGCCGCCCCGTTCCCAATCGTCAGGCACCCCGGCACGTTGATGCTGCCCGAGCCGGGGGTGGATCGCCGGATGCGGCGGCTCATCGGCGAGCACGGCATTGAAACGGTGTGGTTCGGGGCCGCTGCGCCGCTGGCACTGCTGGCCCCCCGGGCCAGGGGAGCCGGGGCGCAGCGGGTCGTGGCTTGTACGCACGGCCACGAGGTGGGGTGGTCGATGCTGCCGGCTGCCCGTTCGGCGCTGCGGCGCATCGGGGAGGGCGCCGACGTGGTGACCTACGTGAGTCGGTACACCCGCGGCCGGTTTGCCGCCGCCTTCGGCCCACGCGCCCACCTGGAGCCGTTGCCGCCGGGCGTCGACACCGAGCGGTTCCGCCCTGATCCGGCTGCCCGGGCCGAACTACGCGCCCGTTACGGGCTGGGCGAGCGGCCGGTGGCGGTGTGCATTTCCCGGCTGGTGCCACGCAAGGGTCAGGACATGTTGATCAAGGCGTTGCCCGACATCGGCCGCCGGGTGGACGGGGCTGCGCTGGTGATCGTCGGGGGCGGGCCCTACGCCGAGCATCTGCACCGGCTGGCGCAGGAGTGCGGGGTGAGTGCTGATGTGGTCTTCACCGGCGGAGTGCCCAATGCCGAGTTGCCGGGTCACTACGCGATGGCCGATGTGTTCGCGATGCCGTGTCGGACCCGCGGCGCGGGCCTGGACGTCGAGGGACTGGGCATCGTGTTCCTGGAGGCCTCGGCGAGCGGTGTCGCGGTGGTGGCCGGCCGTTCCGGGGGCGCACCGGAAACCGTGTTGGACGGTCAGACCGGCCGGGTGGTCGACGGACGGTCCCACGACGAACTCGTCGAGGTGATCGGCGACCTACTGGCTGACCCGGCTCGGGCCCGGCGGATGGGACTGGCCGGCCGCGATTGGATCAGCAGCGACTGGAACTGGGACCGTCACACCGCGCGACTGGCCGACCTGCTTCGGGTGCGACCCGTGCAGCCCCTGGGTTAACAGGGTCCGCTCAAGTGCCGTGCGGGCCATGTGTGAAGCTTTTCCGGTGAGCAGTATTCAAGTCGCTGACGAGATTTTCGTCGCCGCCAACCCCGAGGCAGTGGGACGGGCGGTGGGGGATCGAACCAGCTGGCGGCGATGGTTCCCCGACCTTTTGCTGGAGGTAGTCGAGGACCGCGCCGACAAGGGTGTGCGGTGGACGGTCGCCGGCCCCCTGAGCGGCACCATGGAGATCTGGCTCGAGCCCGTGCTCGACGGCGTGGTGCTGCACTATTTCCTGCATGCTGAGCCAACTGGCGCCGCCGCGGTGCAACCGGAGAAAATGAATCTGCCCGCTACGACGCACCAGCGGCGGGTGGCCGGCAAGCGGATGGCTTTCGAGGTCAAGAACACACTCGAGGCAGGCCGGCCGGTGGGCGTGGCCCCGACTATCTGAATCGCCGGTTACCGCTCTTCGGGGCGGGTACGGTTCGGGGGATCCAAATATGACGGTAAGCGGAAACAGTGGCTGACAGGACGGCGCAGACCATCCACATCGATGCGGACCCCCGCACCGTGATGGAGGTGATCGCCGACATCGGCTCGTATCCGGAGTGGGTGTCGGAGTACACCGAGACCGAGGTGATCGAAACCGATCCGGAGGGCTACCCCAAGATGGCCAGGCTGGTGCTCGACGCGGCGGTACTGCGCGACACCATGGTGCTCAAATACGACTGGCCCCCGGATCGGAATTCGGTGCGATGGTCGCTGGTGTCGAGCACCCTGCTCAAGGCGCTTGACGGTGCCTACCTGCTTACCCCGAGCGGGCGCGGAACCGACGTTACCTACGAGCTCTCGGTGGATCTGACGGTGCCGATGATCGGACTGCTCAAACGCAAAGCCGAGCGCCGGTTGACTGAGACGGCCCTCAAAGATTTGAAGAAGCGGGTCGAGGTCGAGTGAAAACCAAAACTACCGCCGCTCCTCAAGATCCCGACCAGTCGTGCCGCCTTGGCTTCTTCGTCGGCAAGGGAGGTGTCGGCAAGTCGACGCTGGCTGCCGCGACGGCGGTGCAGGCCGGGCTGAACGGCGAGCGTGTCCTTGTGGTGTCGACCGACCAGGCGCATTCCCTCGGTGATGTGCTGGGCGTCGCGGTGGAACCCGGCGACGGATCCCAACCCGTCGGGATCCTCACCGAGGAACAAGGTGGTCATGTGGACGCGTTGGCACTCGACACGTTGGCTCTGCTGGAGTCGGCCTGGCGTGCCGCCGCTCCGGTATTCGCACGGCGTTTTCCTTCTTCTGATCTCAACGAGATTGCGCCGGAGGAGCTTTCGGCGATTCCCGGTATTCAAGATGTGCTGGGGCTGCGCGCGGTGGCTGACTTGGCTGCATCCGGCCGGTGGGACTACGTCGTCGTCGATTGCGCGTCAACCGCCGATGCGCTTCGGATGCTGACACTGCCCGGCGCGTTCGCTGTCTACCTCGAGCGTGCCTGGCCGCGGCACCGCCGACTGTCGGGGGGCACCGACGATCCCGGCGCCGCAGCGATGGTCGCCCTCACCGAGGCCGTGGCTGAGAGTGTTTCGGGGCTTTCCGAACTGGTCACCGACGACGCACGTGTCGGGGCCCACGTGGTTCTGACCGCCGAACGTGTGGTGGCGGCCGAAACCGTGCGAGTGTTGGCATCGCTGGCAGTCATGGGAGTTCGTATCAATGAAGTGATCGTCAATCAGGTTCTCTTCGAGGATGATTCCTACGAGTACCGCAACCTGCCCGAACACCCTGCCTTTGACTGGTATTCGGCCAGGATCGCCGAACAGAAGTCGGTGTTGGATGAACTGGGGGCGTCCGCTGGTGAACTTCGACTTGTCCTCACCCCCCACCTGGCCGGCGAACCCATCGGTCACAAGGCGCTGGCTCACCTGCTCGACGAGGCACGCCGCCGGGACGGTTCGGCTCCGCCCGGACCGCTGCGGCCGGTGGTCGACCGTGAATCGGGTTCGGGGGCCGATGCGGTCTATCGCATGCGACTGGAGTTGCCGCCGCTTGACGCGGGCATGTTTAACCTCGGCCGGGCCGGTGATGACCTCATCATCAGCGTCGGTGGTCTGCGGCGCCGCGTGCGACTCGTGCCGGTCCTGCGCCGCTGCATCGTGATCGGCGCTGCGTTGCGCGGCAGCGAGCTCACAGTTCGTTTCCGACCCGACCCTCAGGTCTGGCCCGCATGAGTTCCGGTCACGCCGAGTTGGGTCCTGAGCTGCGTCAACTCGCCCAGGCCCTGCTGGAACGCCTGGACCCGGCGGTCCGGGCCGCGGCGGCGATGGCCGCCGAGGCGATGCGCGGACCCGAGCGTTGTCAGCAGGTGTGGTGCCCGGTGTGTGCGCTGGCGGCGCTGATCAATGGTGAGCAGCACCCACTGCTGGGTGTGATCGCCGAACACAGTGTGGCCCTGCTGTCGGTGATCCAGGCCATGGCCGCCGATACCTCGGCGGGTGGTCCCGGGCCGCAACCCGCGCAGACACCCGATGCAGAGAACACCGAGGCCGGGCCGCCGCCCTCGTCGAACGGGCGGTACCACCCCATCGAGATCATCGTCGAGACCGACCCTGGGCAGGATCCGAACGCCTGAGGATTGACCGTGAACACCGCTGCGCGGGTGGTTGGGTCATCGGTGGCTGGGTAGAGTTGGCCCGAGTTGACGGAAGCGGCGCACATGCGAGGGAGGGCCTATGTGGTACTGGCTGTTCAAGTACATTTTCATGGGCCCGATACTGGCTTTCCTGGGGCACCCGAAAGTCGAAGGCCTGGAACATGTTCCGGTCTCGGGCCCGGCCATTCTGGCAGGCAACCACCTCGCGGTGGCCGACAGCTTCTTTCTTCCCCTGGTGGTCCGCCGCCGCATCACCTTTCTGGCTAAGTCGGAGTACTTCACCGGTAAAGGCATCAAAGGCGCCTTCAACCGGTGGTTTTACACGGTGGCCGGTCAGGTGCCGATCGACCGCTCCAACGCCGATTCGGCCCAGGCGGCACTCGACACCGCGGAGCGGATCCTGAGCGAGGGCAAACTGCTCGGCATGTACCCCGAGGGCACCCGGTCTCCGGACGGACGGCTCTACAAGGGAAAGAGCGGTCTGGCCCGGCTGGCGCTGGAGACCGGTGTTCCGGTGATTCCGGTGGCGATGATCGGAACCGATGTCGTCAACCCGCCGGGGTCCAAAATGTGGCGATTCGGTCAGGTGACGGTCAAGTTCGGCAAGCCGATGGACTTCACCCGGTTCGAGGGGATGGCCGGCAACCGATTCATCGAACGAGCCGTCATCGACGAAGTCATGTACGAGTTGATGAAGCTGTCCGGCCAGGAATACGTCGACGTGTACGCGGCCTCGCTGAAGAATTCCGGGCCCGGTGCTAAGCCGGGCGGACCAAGTCAGCCGTCGGCGCGGATCCCGGAGACCGCTGCGGGTTGATACCCCGCGGTGCCGCGCGCAGGCCCGCCACCACGATGAACGCCAGCGCCCACCACACGTAGGACATCCCGAGAAGTTGCCGCCACCACGCCGCTTGCGCTTCTTGATGCTCGGGCAGCAACTGGATGGGGGACCAGGTCATCAGCGCGGCGCCGGCGGCGGCCAGCACGGCCAGTAGCGGATCGCGACGCCGGTAGGCGAGCACCGACGTCACGGCGATAGCCGGCAGCGTCCACACCCAGTGATGTGACCAGGAGACCGGCGACACGATCAGGCCGAACAGCGCGACGCACACCACGGCCAGCATCGGCTCGGGGTTGTCGTCCGATCCGGCCGCCAACAGCCGCCGGACCGCCCAGACGGTGAGCGCCAGAACGGCCAGACAGGACGTGGCCCACAGCAGGAACTGGGTGGTCTGACCCAACTCGAGACGGGCCAACGCTCCGGCGGCGTTCTGGTTGGTGTTCAGCGTCGGTGTGCCGATCCGATCAGTGTGGTGCACGGTGGACGTCCAGTACTCCCAGGAATCGCTCCAGGCCAACGCGAAACCGGCCAGAGTGGCCGCGCTGAAGGACACCACCGAGGTGACCAGCGCGCGGATGTCGCGACGGAGCAGGAAATACAGCAGGAAGACCGCCGGCGTCAGCTTGAGGGCGATCGCCAGCCCCAGCAGCAACCCGCGGGGCCACGGGGTCCGGCGTGGGACACAGTCGGCGATGACAAGGGTCATCAGGATGACGTTGATCTGGCCGAAGCGGAAATTCTCCAGAAGGGGTTCCAAACACCACGCCGCCAGTGCGACCAGCCCGGCAGCCAGCCACCACCGGCGCAGCCGGGCCGACCCACCCACTGGCCAGTTCTCGGCCACGTCCAGTCGGGTCAGCACGATCCAGGTTGACACCACCAGCAGCACGCACGTCACCGCAGTGATCGCCACGCTGGCGCTCGGCAACGTCACCAGCGCCAGAGGCGCGAAGGCGACCGCCGCCAACGGTGGATAGGTGAACGGCAGGCCAAGACCGACCTGGGTCTGGAAGAGGGCCCCGTCGGCGTACAACGGCCGGCCTTGCAGCCAGGCCTGTCCGCCCATCCGGTAGACGTCGGCGTCGATCAGGTAGGGCAGGTCACGGAACACCGTCCAGCCGCAGTGCGCAACCGCTACCACGATGACCGCCTGCAACAGACGCCACAACCACGGGCGACCGATTCGGCCTCGCCCGAGGACAGTGCCCCAGTCGGGCGCAGGCAACCTGCTCATCTCGGGCTCCAGCGTATCCGGCAACGCCGTCAGCGCCGGTGCAGGCGTAGTTTCTAGCCGTGCACTTCATGCCCCCGGACGGCGTCCACATGGATTTCCGGTTGGAGTTCGTCGCCCCGGGGCGCCAACCGCTGATGTGGTGTCTGATCGCCTTTATTCTGACGTTCTTCATCACCCGGTCGATCACCCGCTACATCCGGGCGACCGCGGACCGGACCGGCCCGCGGAAGTGGTGGCAACCGCGCAACATTTCCGGCAAAGGCGGCACCCACATCCACCACGCCGTGTTCGGGGTGATCCTGGTGCTGCTCTCCGGCGTCGCCATGATCAGCATGGCGGTCGACGGCGGCGTGCGGGAGTTCACCGTCGCGGCGGTCTTTTTCGGCATCGGCGCGGCGCTGGTGCTCGACGAGTTCGCGCTGATCCTGCACCTGGAGGACGTCTACTGGTCTGAGGACGGCCGCACTTCGGTCGACGCGGTCTTCGTGGCGGTGGCGGTGGCCGGGTTGCTGGTCATGGGCTTCAACCCGCTATCGCTGTTCGATGTGGGGATCTGGCGGGACGCCGACTCGGTCGCCGCGCGGGTCACGGTGATCGCACTGGCGGTGCTGAATCTGGCCCTGGCGGTGGTGGTGCTGTTCAAGGGAAAGCTGTGGACCGGACTGCTGGGCATGTTCTTCACGCCGTTGCTGTTCATCGGCGCCATCCGGCTGGCCCGCCCGCACGCCCCCTGGGCCCGCTGGCATTACCAGGACAAGCCCCGCAAAATGCGCCGGTCGATGGAACGGGAACGCTACCTGCGCAGGCCGTTCGTGCAGGCAAACCTGTGGCTGCAACACGTCATCGCCGGTGAGCCACGCTTCCCCAGCGACACCGAGGTGAACGCCGAACTCGACCGGGAAATCCACCCCGCGCCCGCCCCCGGTCAGCAGGTGGACGCCCAGACGACCACCCAGACTCCCGCCCAGGCCGGCGGTTAGGGCCCCGGGATGCGCTACTTCTACGACACCGAGTTCATCGACAACGGCCGGATCATCGACCTCATCTCCATCGGGGTCGTCGCCGAGGACGGCCGCGAGTTCTATGCGGTGTCCACGGAGTTCGACCCGGAATCGGCCGGCCGCTGGGTGCGTACCCACGTGTTACCCAAGTTGCCCTCACCGGCATCGGCGCTGTGGCGCTCACGCCGGCAGATCCGCGAGGGTCTGGAGGAGTTCTTCGGCATCGACGGCCAGCAGCCGATCGAGTTGTGGGCGTGGGTGGGTGCTTACGACCACGTGGCGCTGTGCCAGCTCTGGGGACCGATGACCAGCCTGCCGCCCCAGATCCCGCGCTTCACCCGGGAACTGCGTCAACTCTGGGAGGACCACGGCAGCCCCCGGATGCCGCCGCGCCCGCAGGACACCCATGACGCCCTCGTTGACGCGCGGCACAACCTGCGGCGCTACCTGCTGATGACCACGGGTCATGACGTCGCTTCGACGCAGGTAGGCCGCCTCGGCGGTGGTCGGACGCCCGATTGAGCCCGGTTAGGATGGTCGGGTGAACTGGACCGTTGACGTACCGATCGACCAGTTGCCGGCCTTGCCGCCGCTGCCGGCCGACCTGCGGACCCGGCTTGACGCGGCGCTGGCCAAACCGGCTGCCCAGCAGCCGAGCTGGGATCCCGAGCAAGCCGGCGCGATGCGCACCGTACTGGAAAGTGTGCCTCCGGTCACCGTCGCCTCGGAGATCGAGCGGCTGTCCGAGCAGCTGGCTGCGGTGGCCCGCGGTGAGGCCTTCCTGCTGCAGGGCGGCGACTGTGCCGAAACGTTCGCCGACAACACCGAACCGCACATCCGGGCCAACATCCGGGCGCTGCTGCAGATGGCGGTGGTGCTGACCTACGGCGCCAGCCTGCCGGTGGTGAAGGTGGCCCGCATCGCCGGGCAGTACGCCAAACCGCGGTCTTCCGACACCGACGCGCTGGGTCTGAGGTCCTACCGCGGTGACATGGTCAACGGGTTCGCTCCGGATGCCTCCGTCCGTGAGCACGACCCGTCGCGGCTGGTCCGTGCTTACGCCAACGCCAGTGCAGCGATGAACCTGGTGCGCGCACTGACCGCCTCGGGCTTGGCGTCGCTGCACCTGGTTCATGACTGGAACCGGGAATTCGTGCGCACCTCGCCGGCCGGCGCGCGCTACGAGGCGCTGGCCTCCGAGATCGACCGTGGCATGCGGTTCATGGCCGCCTGCGGTGTCAACGACCGCAACCTGGACACCGCCGAGATCTACGCCAGCCATGAGGCGCTGGTGCTGGACTATGAACGCGCCATGCTGCGACTCAGTGACGAGTACCCCGCCCACTCCCCGGAGCCGCGGCTGTACGACCTTTCCGCACACTACATTTGGATCGGCGAACGGACCCGGCAACTCGACGGCGCGCATATCGCGTTCGCCGAGGTGATCGCCAATCCGATCGGGGTCAAGATCGGGCCGACGATGACACCCGAGTTGGCCGTTGAGTACGTCGAGCGACTCGACCCGCATAACAAACCCGGGCGGCTCACCCTGATCAGCCGGTTGGGCAACAACAAGGTTCGCGACCTGTTGCCGCCGATCATCGAGAAGGTCCAGGCCACCGGACATCAGGTCATCTGGCAGTGCGATCCCATGCACGGCAACACCCACGAATCCTCCACCGGTTACAAGACGCGGCATTTCGACCGGATCGTCGACGAGGTTCAGGGTTTTTTCGAAGTGCATCGGGCGCTGGGAACCCATCCCGGTGGCATCCACGTGGAGATCACCGGGGAGAACGTCACCGAATGCCTTGGTGGCGCTCAGGACATCTCCGATACCGATTTGTCCGGCCGCTATGAAACCGCCTGCGACCCACGGTTGAACACGCAGCAGAGCCTCGAACTCGCGTTCCTGGTCGCGGAGATGCTGCGCGACTGACCCGCCTCGTCGAGTGATCGTGGGCAGGGCTCCTCACTCAACGGGGGAGCAGCCCTTGGAAGTTCGTTCCGAGACTCCATGCCGCCGCCGCTACCAACCCGTTGAGCACCAGCACCGCCAGCGTCCAGAACACCGCGGCGCGTCGGCCGCGCTGCCTCGCTGCCGCCAACTCCTCGATGTCGATCCCGGCGAATTGGCCTATCTCACAGGGCAGGTCATCAAACGGCTCGGCATCATGGGCAGGCGCGGCCACTGCAGCGCGGGCAGACCAGCGATCCTGCGGCTGCGGGGTGAACTGCCGGGTCATGTCGGGAACCGCGGGATCGACCCGGTTTGGCGGTGAAGGAGGGGGACGGTCGTTTCGGGGGGGTTGGCGCACCGTTGCCGCGGTGTGATGCGCGGAGTTGCGGGGTGCTGGAACGCGGAAGGCGGGCAGGCCCAACTCGTCGGCGATGCTGTCCAGTTCCGCACCCATCGCGACGGCGTCGGGGAACCTGTCCTCGGGTCGGCGGGCGGTGGCGTGCGCGACGAAATCGTCGAACTGCTGTGGCACGCCGTCGATCGTCGAACTGGGCGGGGGAACATCGTGGTCGAGTCGCCGATGGGCCACGGAGAGTACGTTGTCCCCGCGGAAAGGCGTTGTCCCGGTGAGCAGTTCGAAGGCCATGACTCCGGCGGAGTAGACATCGCTGCGCGGACCGATGGATCCCCCCTCGACCTGTTCGGGTGACAGGTAGCCGGCCGTCCCGAGGATGACGCTTGTCGAGGTGATCCCGGCCTCGGCAATGGCCCGCACCAAACCGAAGTCGACTAGTTTGACCTCGCCGTCATCGGAGATCAACACATTTTCCGGTTTGATGTCGCGGTGCACCAATCCGGACCGATGGGCCACACCGAGGCCGCCGAGGACCGGATGCAGCACGGCCGCCACGGCATGCGGCGGCATCGGTCCCCGTTCCCTCAGCAGTTCGCGAAGCGTGCCGCCGTCGACGAGTTCCATGACCAGAAACGGATGGGTGGCGTCGTTGCCCTGGTCGTAAATTGCGACCAATCCCGGGTGTTTCAATCGGGCGATCGCGCGGGCTTCTCGTTGGAAGCGAGTCAGGAACTGGTGGTCGCCGGAGTACCGGGCGTCCATCACCTTCAACGCCACCGGACGGTCGAGTCGCAGATCAAGCCCCCGGTAGACCGTCGACATCCCTCCGGTCGCAATACGACTCTCGATGCGATAGCGGCCGTCGAGAGTCGCGCCGAGGAGGGGGTCCGACGTCACCGACCCATCCTAAGTCGGCCGCCACGACGAACCCGTTGTGCCGATTGGTGGGATACGGCGGCGTGTCCGGTCTTGGCGCCTTTTAGACTGTTGCGGTGAGCAGCATTCCGGCCGTTGATGACGTTCTTGACCCCGGTGAGCCGGTCTACGACCTACCGACCGTCGCCGAGTTGCTGGGGGTGCCGGTCACCAAGGTGCATCGGCATCTGCGAGAAGGCCTACTGGTCGCGGTGCGCCGCAACGGGATTCCGGTCGTGCCGCGGGCCTTCTTCACCGAGACCGACGCCGGTGCGAATCACATCGTCAGGGCGCTGCCCGGCTTGTTGGCGGTGCTGCGCGATGGCGGCTACCAGGACGCGGAGATTCTGCGCTGGCTGTTCGCCCCTGACCCGTCGCTCACCGTCACCCGTGACCGGGTCCGGGAGTCAAGGCCCAACGCCAGACCGGTCGATGCCCTGCACGCCCACCAGGCCCGGGAAGTGCTGCGACGCGCGCAGGCGATGGCGTACTGACGCCGATTTTCTACCGGGCGGTCTTGGCGACCCGGTCCGCAGTGCGGTCAAGTGCGTACCATGCCGCCAGCGCGCAGGCCGTCGCGATCACAACGTGCAGCCAGTAGTACATCCCGTGGGATCCGTCCGGCTTGAAGATGACCATGATCCATGTGGAGAAGCCGGCGATGAATGCCAGCGCCGCCGGCGACTGCGCCAACGCCGACACGATCGCAAGTGGCCAGGTGTAGTACCAGGGCAGCGCGGCGGGAACGAAGAGGACGACCACCAACATCGCCCAGGCGATGCCCTGCAGTGCCTCCCGGTCGTCGTGCCGAAACCGCCACCACAGCAGGGGCAGTGACACCAGGATAATGCCGGCCCCGATCATTCGAGTGACGTCGAGGACGGCGTAGAAGCTCACCGGGACAATCGCTCCGACGAAGGCGTCGGCGACGTTGGCAATTGCGGTGGGGATGGTGAGCCAGTTGATGATTCGAGCCGATCCGGACAGTGCCGTAAGCCAGCCGAGGCCGACGCCGGCCAGGCCGGACAACACCGCGAAGACAGCCACAAATGTGGCAAGCGCGGAGGCCGAGGCAATCGCGAAGGCCCGCAGTCGGTTGCCGCCGAGGTGGCGGACCCACACCCACACCATGAACGGCAACGCCAGCACCGCGGTGGCTTTCACCGCGACGGCGATCGCGATCAGCGCAGCCCCGGCCACGTGCCGGCCGGCGAAGGTCAGTGCGATCCCGGCCATCATCAGGCCGACCATCAGCATTTCGTTGTGAACGCCGCCCATCAGGTGAATGATCACCAGCGGATTCAGCACGCAGATCCACAGCGCAACAGCACCATTGGCGCCGACGTGTCGTGCCACCCGCGGCGCGGCCCAAATCAGCAACGCCAGCCCCGGAAGCATGCACAGCCTGAGCAGGATGGTGCCCGCGATGGTGTTATCGCCGACCAGCATCGTGACGAACTTCGCGACAAGGATGAAGGCCGGTCCGTAGGGCGCTGTCGTGGTGGTCCACACCGAACTCACGTTGTCCAGCAGGATGTTCGGGTTCTCGATGGGGCCGACCGCATAGGGGTCGAACCCATCCCGCAACAGCGCCCCCTGGGCAAGATAGGAGTAGGTATCGCGACTGAACAGAGGCACGCTGACCAGCAGTGGTGTCAGCCATAACGCGGTGCTGGCGATCATGGTGTACTCGCTGATCGGCCGGCCCTCAATCAGCCACCGGCCCAGCCAGATCCACGCAGCCACCACCAGGGCCACGCCGGCCCACAGCAGCAGGGATGACACCACCATGCCATGGCCGAAGCGCAGCCACGACAGGTGCAGCGACTCCAGCACGGGATCGTGCTGGCGGGTACTGCCGGCCCCCAGGCCGCCGAGTGCGAGCAGGACGGCACCGCCGAATCCCAACCAGGCGGGTCGGCTTTCGTCGCCGCGCAGGAATCCCACCAGCCGGGCGGGGCCGGTCGGTGCGGGAGCGGTGACGGGTGAGGCGGACATCTGGTGTCTAGGCTGACCGGTTGGCGGCCAATCCGGCGAGTTCGGTCAGCCCAGTCTTGGCCGGCGCGTTGATCGGAGCTAGTTCCAGGATCTCCAACGCACGCCGAGTGAGCATGTCGATGCGGTCCTCCACCGCCGCCAGCGCGCCGACTGACTCGATCACCGAACACAAGTCGCCGACCTGGCTGTCGGTCAGATCGGTGCCGATCGAGGACCGCAGTAGGGTTGCGCCGGCCGGATCGGTCCGTTCTGCGCGCTCGACGGCCTCGGCGAGCAGCACCGTGCGTTTGCCTGAGCGCAAGTCGTCTCCCGACGGCTTTCCGGTGACGGCGGGATCGCCGAAAACGCCGAGCACGTCGTCGCGGAGTTGGAAGGCGACACCGAGATCGTTGCCGAGACTGTGGAAAGCGGTTTGGATCTCCGGCCGGTCGGCGGCCGCGGCAGCGCCCATCTGCAGCGGCCGGGTAACCGTGTAGGAAGCTGTCTTGTAAGTGTTGACGTTCATCGCCGTTGCGATGGAGTGCATTCCACTGGATTCGGCGACGATATCGAGGTATTGACCACCGAGAACCTCTGTCCGGATGTCCGACCACACCCGTTGGACCCGGCGCTGGGCATCCTGCGGAAGGTGCACTGCGGCGACGATGTCATCGGCCCACACCAGCGACAAGTCGCCGAGCAGGATGGCGGCCGATCGGCCGAACTGTTCGGCCGAACCACGCCAGCCTCGGCTGCGGTGCAGTTCGGCGAAGTGCATGTGAGCCGTTGGCATTCCGCGGCGGGTGGCGGAGTCGTCGATGACGTCGTCGTGCACCAGCGCGCAGGCATGGAGCAGTTCCAGCGCGGAGATCAGGCGTAACACCTCGTCATCGACGTGGTCGTTGGGCCCGGCTGTGACGGCACGGTAGCCCCAGTAGGCGAACGCCGGCCGAAGCCGTTTACCGCCGCGCAGCACGAAATCCTCGAGTGCGGCGATCAGGCCGTCGTAGTCATCGCCGATGTAGGCCGCCTCGGCGCGACGGCCGGCCAGATACACCCGAAGCTGTTCGGTGACGGCGCCGGCCAGTTGGGCCGCCGACGGTGCCGCTGCGTGCACGCTCACCGGGGCCCCCTTTCTTGCGATTCTTTGGCAGTGTTCAGCCCGGTGAGACCAGATTAGAGGTCGTCGGTCTGTTCGGCGGCGGCGAACCGGAGTGAGGCGCGGTCGTGGTCACGCCAGGCCAGCGCCGCGATGATCCCGGCGGCCAGACAGGCTGCAAGGCCCAGCCATAAAGCCGTCGCGGCGAATGAGCGGGTGCTGGGGTCGGTGTAACGAGCCTGGGCGCTCATCGTGGTGACCGTCCCCGATTTGAGTTTCCATTCCACGGCGTCGGTGCCGATGCGCTCGCCGTTGGCCGAGATGATCTCGCCGGGGAAGGCCGCGCTGAATTTAACGTCGGCCTCCGAGGCGGTGACGTTGGTCAGATCCACCCGGCCTTCGAGGATCACCACGTTGCCGGCCCGGCGCAGCGAGATATCCACTCCCGCCGCGTCCCGGCTGAGGTTGGCCAGTTGCGGCAATTCGGCAAAGCTGAGATCGGAGAACTTGGCCGTCGAACCGACGTAGCCGTCGGCCGCGTACCGCCCGACGGTGATTTTCTGGCTGAAGCCGACGTTCTCGTCGAACTGCGGACCGTTGTCCTTGTCGTCGCGGGGTTTCACCGCCGCGATGATCTCGCCGGATACCCGGTCCTCGGGGGATACCGTGATGGAGGCCTGCACACGCAGACAACCGGCCAGAACCGGCGCCGCCAACAGCAGCAGCAGAAGCGCCGGAAACCGCCGGCCGCTCCAATTGCGGCGACCACACACCGAGGACTGCACGAGGGGTATCGTGCCAGACCGCCGGACTACAGCGGCAACGCGCGACCGAGAATGGCGAAGGGCCGGGGATCGCCGGAGAAGTGGTAGCCGCGAATGATGTCGGCGAAGCCCAATCGACGATAAAGCCGCCAGGCCCGGTTGGGTTCCTCGTTCGTCTCCGGGGTGGACAGCAGCACGTGCGCTTCGGGACGGTCGCGCAGTAGCCTCCGAGCCAGGGCCTCGCCCACTCCGTGCCCCTGGGCCCGCGGGTGTATGTGCAGTTCGGTCAGTTCGAAGTAGTCGCCCATCAGGCGGCTGATCTCTGCGTGCGGAAGGCCGAAGTGGTGCAGGCCGCGCAGAACCTGCTGCTGCCACCACTGGTCCGGCGCACCGCGGTAGCCGTATGCCACGCCGAGCAACGGCGCTGCGGCCAGTTCCTCTGCGCCCTCGTCGTTGACGGCCGCGGTCCCGGCCTCGACCTCGACGGCCGCAACCGCGCGCCATCCCTCCCGGCGGGTGTGGTCCAGCCACATCGGCGCCCGCTGATTTTCCGTACCGCGCGGATACCGCATGGCATCGACGTAGACGGTCAGGGCCTCACCGAGTCGGACCTGCATGTCGCCGGGCGACAGGTCGATCAGGACGGTCGCCAACGTGTGGTGCCCCCTTCGCCGCCGGTTCTCGTTCTACGGTGCTGGTGTTGTACCGCCATTATGGTGGGCCGATCCGCGACTGGTGACAGACGTCTTACGTCCGCGTTCCGGGGTTCGCCTGTGGGGGGCCCGGGGCTACACTGCAAAAGGCGGGTGCGGCACCGGGGCCAAATCCAGTGTTGAAACCGGGTGGTACCGGGCATCCCCAACTCGTATCATGTCGGTATACACCCGTCTCTAGTTGCGGCGGGCAACCCGCGAACCGGTTGTGTCGGGCAAAGGAGGGACGCATGCCACTCTCCGAGCATGAGCAGCGGATGCTCGATCAGATTGAGAGCGCTCTCTACGCCGAGGATCCCAAATTCGCGTCGAGTGTTCGCGGTGGCAACCTGCGTGCTCCTTCGACGCGTCGGCGCCTCCAGGGTGTCGGGCTCTTCGTTCTCGGCCTGGCGATGCTCGTCGCGGGGGTGGCCGTCAAGGCCACCATGATCGCCGGTTTCCCTGCGTTGTCGGTGCTGGGATTCGTCGTCATGTTCGGAGGCGTGATCTTCGCCATCACCGGTCCTCCTGGACGCGGCGGGCTCGAGAACGGAGCAGCCCCGGGTAACGCACGCCCGGCCCGGCGCGGAAAGAGCGGCAAAGGCGGGGCCGGCGGGTCATTCACCAATCGCATGGAGGACCGCTTCCGCCGCAGGTTCGACGAGTAGACCCGGACAGGGCACGAGGGGCAGCCGCAGGCTGCCCCTTTTTTTGTATCCACATCTTGTGCGTCCACATCCCACCCGGCCTGCGCGCCGGCAGGGGCGGTGGTGCGACGGTCCACGGGAGGGGGAGAAGTGGGCGACGCAGCGCACTTTTGATGCCTACGGTGGAGCAAAGTGGGGGATTGTGGGGTATCGTGGCGGCAGTGCGGAGTGGTGGGCACTCCGGGGCGTATCGGAGGAGGTGCTGTGGATGTTCCTCGGTACCTACACGCCCAAGCTGGACGACAAGGGGCGTCTGACGCTGCCGGCGAAGTTCCGCGACGCGCTGGCGGGGGGGCTGATGGTCACCAAAAGCCAGGACCACAGCCTGGCGGTCTATCCGCGGACCCAGTTCGAGCAACTGGCTCGGCGCGCGGCGGCCACATCGCGCAGCAACCCGGAGGCCCGGGCGTTCCTGCGAAACCTGGCCGCGGGTACCGATGAGCAACATCCAGATTCCCAGGGGCGGATCACCCTGTCGGCCGACCATCGGCGCTACGCCGGCCTCACCAAGGATTGCGTGGTCATCGGGGCGGTCGACTTCCTGGAGATCTGGGACTCCCAGTCCTGGCAGGACTACCAGCAGACCCATGAAGAGAACTTCTCCGCGGCAAGCGATGAAGCACTCAGCGACATCATCTGAGGCCCCGGTGAAATTAGAGGTGAACCCGCCCGCCCGTGCGGTGTGGTCTCTGCCCGAGCCGACCCTGGCGTACTTCCCCGACGCCAGGTTCGCAAACTCGGACAGGGACCTCGCCGCACGGGGGTGGCGCCACCGAGGCTTTCCCCGTCGATTCGGAGGGTGCGTCGTGGCAGACCGTGCGGACCACGGACACGTTCCCGTGCTGCTCGACCGGTGCGTCGAACTGCTTGCCCCCGCGCTGACCCGCGGTGCTGCCGACGGATCCGGGGCGGTTTTGCTCGACGCCACCCTGGGCGCGGGAGGGCATGCCGAACGCTTCCTCGACACGTTCGCCGGGCTGCGGCTGATCGGCCTGGATCGAGATCCGGACGCGTTGGCCATCGCCGGACATCGGTTGGCACGGTTCGGCGGTCGGGTGAGGCTGGTGCACACCCGCTACGACGGAATCGCCGCAGCGCTGCGGGACAGTGGGATGGAGCCAACCGGTTCGGTGGACGGCGTGTTGTTCGATCTCGGTGTTTCGTCCATGCAACTGGACCGGCCCGACCGGGGCTTCTCCTACTCGCAGGATGCGCCGCTGGACATGCGGATGGATCCCGACGCCGAACTTACGGCCGCTGAGATCCTCAATACCTGGGATCGTGGGCGGCTCACCGAGATTCTGCGTCGCTTCGGGGAGGAGAAGTTCGCCTCCCGGATCGCTGGATTCATCGTCGAACGCCGCACCCGGACTCCGTTCGCCAGAACCGGTGAACTGGTCGAGACGCTCTACGACGCGATCCCCATTCCGGCCCGCCGGACCGGTGGCCACCCGGCGAAGCGCACCTTCCAGGCCCTGCGGATCGCGGTCAACTCCGAACTGGATTCGTTGACCGCAGCGCTGCCCGCAGCACTGGCCGCAGTACGTCCCGGCGGGCGAATCGTGGTCATGTCCTACCAGTCACTGGAGGACCGGATCGTCAAGACGGCTTTCGCGGCCGCGACGGCCTCCCGTACCCCTGAGGGCCTGCCGGTCGAACTACCTGGCCACGGACCGAAGTTCGGGCCCCTCACCCGGGGTGCCGAACGCGCCGGAACCGTTGAGTTACAGCGCAATCCGCGTAGTGCCCCGGTTCGACTGCGTGCCATCGAACGCGGCTACGGAGAGGAATCCGCATGAAGTTCGGGCGTAAGCCAGCCAGTCGCACCGGAGGTGTCGACACCGCCGAGGGCAAAGCCGCCGCGGTGCGTGGCCGCACCGCCGAGGCTCCAGCGGGCAAGCGGACACGCCGGCCGGTCGAGGGCCCGGCCCGGCCCGCGCGCACCCGCACTCGTCCGCAGGAACCGCGCGGTCAACGGCAGGGACCGCAAACGGCACCGGCGGCACGGCCCGTCGAGCGTCCGGCGCGGCCGAAGAGCACCAGCCAGGCCAAGGCTCGGGCCAAGGCCCGGAAGGCCAAGGCGCCCAAAGTCATCCGGCCCCCGCTGCGGGAGAGGGTTCTGGCCCGACTCGCCAGGATCGACCTGAGCCCACGCACCATGCTGGCGAAGATCCCGTTCGTCGTGCTGGTGATCGGCGCCCTTGCCATCGGCTTGGGTGTCACCTTGTGGCTGTCCACCGATGCCGCGCAGCGGTCCTATCAACTCAGCAACGCACGCGTGCTCACCGATGCACTCTCCCAGCAGAAGGAGGCACTCGAGCGCGACGTCCTCGAGGCGCAGTCCGCTCCGGCGCTTGCCGATGCCGCCCGCAATCTCGGCATGATCCCGTCCCGGGACACCGCCCATCTGGTCAAGGACCCCGCCGGCAATTGGGTGGTCATCGGAGCGCCCAAGCCCGCCGAGGGGGCGCCGCCGCCCCCGTTGAACTTCACACTCCCCGACGAGACACCGGCTGCTGGGCCCAAGCCCGCGCCGGGTGCTCCGCAGCCGGCCAGTCCGGCTGCCGCCGTCGAGGTTCCGGTGCTTCTGCCGCCGCCGAATCCGGTCAGTGTTCACCTGGGCGCCGGCGCGACGGTACCGGGACCGCCCCCGCTGCCGGGGCCCGCACTGCTGCCCGTCGCACCGGCGACGCCGCCCGGACCGACCGCCGACACGCTGGCAACCGCGCCTGTCCCCGCTGCGGCCGCACCAGTACCTACAGTTGCTGCTGTGCCTCCTGTGACTGATGTTGCTGTTGGGGTGCCTCTCCCGGGGGCGCCCAATTGAGCCGCGGTAAACCCCGGTCCCAGCCCGGCGCCGCCACGCGGAGCCGGGTCCACACCGCCACCACTACGCCGGTAACGGCCGGTCAAGGACATGCCGCCAATGCCCGCCGGATCCGTACCGCGACCGAGGCGCCGTCAAGCCGTTCGTCCTTCGGCTACCGCTCCCGGGTGGGCAGCATCGTGATCTTCTCGGCCCTGACACTCGCCGCGGCCCAGCTGTTCAACCTCCAGGTGCCCAGCGCCGAGGGTTTGCGCGCCCAGGCAGCCAACCAGTTGAAGGTCACCGACGTCGATCCGGCGGTCCGGGGTGCCATCGTCGACCGGAACTTCGACAAGCTGGCCTTCACCATGGAGGCGCGGGCGTTGACCTTCCAGCCCGCCAAGGTCCGAAAGCAGTTGGCCGAGGCCAGGCAGAAAGCGCCGTCCGCGCCGGATCCGGACCAGCGTCTGGCTGACATCGCCCGCGACGTGGCCGCCGCGCTGAACAACAAGCCCGACGCCCCCGCGATACTCAAGAAGCTGCGCAGTAACGAGACGTTCGTGTATCTGGCCCGCGCCGTAGACCCCGGTATCGCGCTGTCCATCACCGACAAGTACCCGGAGGTGGGCGCCGAACGACAGGATTTGCGTCAGTACCCAGGTGGATCGTTGGCGGCCAACGTGGTCGGCGGCATCGACTGGGACGGCCACGGACTACTCGGCCTGGAGGACTCGATGGACTCGGTGCTGGCCGGCACCGAGGGGTCCATCACCTACGACCGCGGATCCGACGGTGTGGTGATTCCCGGCAGTTATCGCAACCGTCACGATGCCGTCAACGGCTCGACGGTGCAACTGACCCTCGACGACGACATCCAGTTCTACGTACAGCAGCAGGTCCAACTCGCCAAGGACGCGTCCGGCGCCCGCAACGTCTCCGCCGTGGTGCTCGACGCCAAGACCGGCGAGGTGCTGGCGATGGCCAACGACAACACCTTCGACCCCAGTCAGGACATCGGACGTCAGGCCGACCGGCAGATCGGCAACCTCTCGGTGACCTCGCCGTTCGAGCCCGGTTCGGTCAACAAGATCGTCGCCGCCGCATCGGTCATCGAGTACGGCCTGTCCAACCCCGACGAAGTGCTGGCGGTGCCCGGTTCGATCTATATGGGCGGCGTCAACATCCGGGATGCCTGGCCGCACGGTGTGATGCCGTTCACCACCACCGGTGTGTTCGGCAAATCCTCCAATGTCGGCACGCTCATGCTGGCCCAACGGCTTGGACCGGAACGCTTCTACGAAATGCTCGGCAAGTTCGGCCTGGGGCAACGGACCGGGGTGGGGCTGCCGGGTGAGAGCCCCGGCATCGTCCCCCCGATCGACCAATGGTCGGGCAGCACCTTCTCCAATCTGCCCATTGGGCAGGGACTTTCCATGACGCTGCTGCAAATGACCGGCATGTACCAGGCCGTGGCCAACGACGGGATGCGGATTCCGCCGCGGATCGTCAAGGCCGTCATCGCCCCCGACGGCAGTCGCACCGAAGAGAAGCCGCCCAACGGGATCCGGGTGGTCTCCCCGGAGACCGCTCGCACCGTACGCAATATGCTGCGGGCCGTCGTCCAAAGCGACCCGATGGGAGTGCAGCAGGGCACCGGCCCGGCGGCCGCGGTGGCGGGCTATCAGATGGCCGGCAAGACCGGTACGGCCCAGCAGATCAATCCGGCCTGCGGCTGTTACTACGACGACGTCTACTGGATCACTTTCGCGGGCGTGGCGCCGTCGGACGATCCGCGTTACGCGATCGGCCTGATGATGGATGCGCCCTCGCGCAACGCGGACGGATCACCCGGCCACTCCGCCGCACCGCTGTTCCATAACATCGCGGGCTGGCTGATGCAGCGCGAGAACGTCCCACTCTCCCCGGACCCGGGTCCGCCGCTGACGCTGCAAGCCACCTGACCCATCTGGGGGCTATCCCTCGGTAGGGTGGTTAGCCGACTGGGCGGGAGAGGCGGAGGTGACCGGCGGTGACCAGTGTCCTGCGGCCCGGCGGCGTCCCCGGACTGCCGTTGTCCGTCTTGGCCGACAGCGTGAACGCCAGTCCCGCTGACGGCGCCGTCGTCCCCGACGTCCGCGTCCGCGGGGTGACACTGCGCGCCCAGGATGCCGCGCCCGGCGATATCTTCGCGGCACTGCCCGGGGCGACGGTGCACGGCGCACAGTTCACCGGCCCGGCCCTCGAGGCCGGGGCGGTGGCGGTGCTCACCGACCCGGCCGGACTCGCAGTCATCCACCGACTCCTCGGAGACCCGGCGCCGGTTCCGGTCCTGGTGCACGCGGCACCGCGGTCGGTGCTCGGTGCGCTGGCCTCCGACGTCTACGGCCATCCCTCCGACCGGGTGGTGGTGCTCGGAGTGACGGGCACCTCCGGCAAGACCACCACCGCCCACCTCATCGAGGCCGGATTGCGCGCCGCCGGGCGCACCGCCGGAATGATCGGCACCGTCGGGGTCCGGATCGCCGGTTGCGACGTGCCCAGTGCGCTCACCACCCCGGAGGCCCCGGCCCTGCAGGCACTGCTTGCGGTGATGGCGGAACGGGGCGTCGACACCGCGGTGATGGAGGTGTCCAGCCACGCCCTGGAATTGGGCCGGGTGGACGGAATCCGTTTCACTGTCGGCGGTTTCACCAATCTTTCCCGAGATCACCTCGACTTTCATCCGTCGATGGAGGCCTACTTCGACGCCAAGGCGAAACTGTTCGATCCGGCCTCGACGGTGCACGCCCACACCGCGGTGATCTGTGTCGACGACGAGTTCGGGCGAGCGATGGTGCTGCGGGCCGGCAATGCGGTCACTGTCAGTGCCGAGGGCCACCCCGCAGACTGGACCGTCGAGGATGTGGTGGCCCTTCCCAACGGTCTGCAGGAGTTCACCGCCATCGACCCGGCGGGAGTGCATCATCGGCAGCGGATCCGGCTGCCGGGCCGCTACAACGTCGCCAACGCCTTGCTGGCGTTGGCCATGCTGGACATCGTCGGAGTCTCCCCGGAGCAGGCCTCGCCGGGCCTGCGTACCGCCGCCGTTCCCGGTCGGCTGGAACCCGTCGACCGCGGGCAGGACTTCCTGGCGGTGGTCGACTACGCCCATAAGCCGGGCGCGCTGCGCGCGGTGCTGGAGACCCTGCGCAACCCGGGTGGCCGGGCGGCCGGCCGAATCGGCGTCGTCGTGGGCGCCGGCGGCAACCGCGACCCCGGCAAACGGGAGCCGATGGGCGAGGTGGCCGCAGAGTTCGCCGATCTGGTGGTCGTCACCGACGACAACCCCCGAGACGAGGACCCGGCACTGATCCGGGCGGCTATCGTTACCGGAACCCGGCGGGCACACCGGAAACCGTCCGCGGAGGTGGTCGAGATCGCCGACCGGCGGGACGCGATCGCCCACGCCGTCGCCTGGGCCCGCCCCGGCGATGTGGTGGTGATCGCCGGCAAGGGCCATGAAATCGGCCAGACCAGCGGTGGGCAGACCCGGCCCTTCGACGACCGCGAGGAACTCGCCGCTGCCATCGACACGATCGCTGAGAGGACCGCACAGTGATCGATCTGACCGTCGCCCAGATCGCCGACATCGTCGGCGGCCGACTGGCCGACATCAGCCCGGCCGAGGCCCAAGCGACCATCGTCACCGGAACGGTGGAATTCGACTCCCGCGCGATCGGCCCCGGCGGGTTGTTCCTGGCCTTGCCCGGAGCCCGAGCCGACGGGCATGACTTTGCCGCCGGTGCGATGGCCGCGGGTGCGGTGGCGGTCCTCGCGGCCCGGCCGGTGGGTGTGCCGGCCATCGTCGTCCCCCCCGCGGCGGCTGCCGACGAGAACGCCGGGGTACTCGAATACGACACCGACGGCTCCGGCGCGGCGGTGCTCTCGGCGTTGGCCAAACTTGCCACCGCGGTGGCGGCCGACTTGGTGGCCTCAGGGCTGCGGATCATCGGGATCACCGGATCCTCGGGCAAGACCTCGACCAAGGACCTGATCGTTGCGGTGCTGCGGCCGCTCGGCGCGGTGGTGGCCCCGCCCGGCTCCTTCAACAACGAACTGGGCCACCCGTGGACCGTGCTGCGGGCTACCCGGGAGACCGGCTATCTGGTGCTGGAGATGTCGGCCCGGCATCCCGGAAACATTGCCGCGCTGGCCGCCATCGCACCGCCGTCCATCGCGGTGGTACTCAACGTCGGCACCGCCCACCTGGGCGAGTTCGGCTCACGTGAGGTGATCGCCCAAACGAAAGCCGAACTGGTGCAAGCTGTTCCGGCATCCGGGGTGGCGGTGCTCAATGCCGATGACCCGATTGTTGCAGCGATGGCCGCCCAGACCGCGGCGCGGGTGGTCACCGTGGGCCGCTCGAAGAGGGCGGACGTGCGCGCCGAGGATGTCGAGCTCGACGAGTTGGCCCGCCCGCGTTTCATCCTGCGTGCCGGTGCTGCTGCGGTGCCGGTCGCCCTGGCGGTGCATGGCGAACACCAGGTCGGCAACGCGCTGTCCGCGGCGGCGGTGGCTCTCGAATGCGGCGCGACCCCGCAGCAGGTCGCCGACGCCCTGGCCGGGGCGGCGCCGGCGTCGCGGCACCGCATGGAGGTGGACACCCGGGCCGACGGGGTCACCGTCATCAACGACGCCTACAACGCCAACCCCGACTCGATGCGGGCCGGGTTGCAGGCGCTGGCGGCCATGGCCCGCAGCGCTGGAAAGAGCAGCTGGGCGGTACTCGGCGAGATGGGTGAACTGGGGGAGGAGTCGATAACCGAGCACGACCGCGTCGGTCGGCTGGCGGTGCGCTTAGATATCAGTCGGCTTATCGTCGTCGGAACTGGGAGGCCTATGAGCGCCATGCACCACGGGGCGGTCATGGAGGGTTCCTGGGGTTCGGAGTCGGTGATGGTTCCCGACGCCGATGCCGCGCTGGAGTTGCTGCGCGCCGAACTTGCCCCCGGGGATGTGGTTCTGGTCAAGGCCTCCAACGCCGCCGGGCTGGGTGCCCTGGCGGAAGCTCTGCTGGACAAACGCTCATGAGACAGATCCTCATTGCTCTCTTCATCTCGTTGACGGTGTCGATCCTGCTGACACCGACGCTGATCCGGCTGTTCACCCGCCAGGGGTTCGGCCAGGAGATTCGCGAGGACGGCCCGCCCAGCCACCACACCAAGCGCGGTACCCCGTCGATGGGCGGGGTGGCGATCCTGGCCGGCATCTGGGCGGGCTACTTCGGTACCCACCTGGTCGGCCTGGCACTGGACGGTATGGGCCCCTCGGCCTCCGGGCTGCTTGTCCTGGGGCTTGCCACCGCACTGGGCCTGGTCGGCTTCCTCGATGATCTGATCAAGATCCGGCGATCCCGCAACCTCGGCCTGAACAAGACCGCCAAGACCATCGGTCAGATCACGGCCGCGGTGTTGTTCGGCATTCTGGTGTTGCAGTTCGCCAACCCCGAGGGGCTCACCCCGGGCTCCAACCAGCTGTCCTATGTTCGCGAGATATCCACCGTCGCATTGCCCCCCGCGCTGTTCGTGTTGTTCATCGTCGTGCTGGTCAGCGCGTGGTCCAACGCGGTCAACCTCACCGACGGTCTGGACGGACTGGCCGCGGGTGCGATGGCGATGGTCAGCGCCGCCTACGTGCTGATCACCTTCTGGCAGTACCGCAACGCCTGCGCCACCGCACCCGGCTTGGGCTGCTACAACGTCCGCGATCCGCTGGATCTCGCGCTGATCGCCGCGGCCGCCGCCGGAGCCTGCACCGGGTTCCTGTGGTGGAACGCCGCACCGGCGAAGATCTTCATGGGCGACACCGGGTCGCTGGCACTGGGCGGCATCATCGCGGGTTTGTCCGTCACCAGTCGCACCGAGGTGCTCGCAGTGGTCCTCGGCGCATTGTTCGTCGCCGAGGTCACCTCGGTGGTGATCCAGATCATCGCGTTCCGTTCCACCGGGCGCCGGGTGTTCCGGATGGCGCCGTTTCACCACCACTTCGAACTCGTCGGCTGGGCGGAGACCACGGTGATCATCCGATTCTGGTTGCTCACCGCCGTCGCCTGCGGCCTCGGGGTGGCGCTGTTCTACAGCGAGTGGCTGACCGCCATCGGCGATTGATGGGCGCGGGAATGGCCCCCGGCGGGGACTTGGCGCCGCTGGCGCCGGATGCGCGGGTGCTGGTGACCGGTGCCCGGGTGACCGGGCGGGCGGTGGTGGCGGCGCTGGGACCCTGGGATGTGCGGATATCGGTGTGCGACGACGACCCGGCCGCCGCACGCGCACTAGGCGACGTGCAGTTCCTCGCCACCGAGGAGGCGGCCGCCCGGGCGACTGAGTTCGACCTGGTGGTGACCAGCCCCGGATTCCCACCGACTGCTCCGGTGCTGGTTGCGGCCGCAGCCGCCGGCGTCCCGATCTGGGGTGACGTCGAACTGGCCTGGCGGCTGGATGCGGCCGGGCGGTACGGACCGCCGCGGCGCTGGCTGGTGGTGACCGGGACCAACGGCAAGACCACCACCACCTCGATGCTCTACGACATGCTCGTGGCCGGCGGCCTTCGGGCGGTGCTGTGCGGCAATATCGGCGAGCCGGTGCTCGATGTGCTGGCGCGGCCGGCCGACGTGCTGGCGGTCGAAGTGTCCAGCTTCCAGTTGCATTGGGCGCCGTCTATCCGGCCAGCCGCCGGTGTCGTGCTCAACGTCGCCGAAGACCACCTCGACTGGCACGGCAGCTTCGAGGCCTACAGTGCGGCAAAGGCCCGCGCGCTGGACGGCCGGGTCGCCGTCGTCGGCCTCGATGACCCGGCCGCCGCCGCGCTGCTGCCGGGCGCGACGGCCCCGTTCAAGGCGGGTTTCCGACTCGGCGAGCCCGCCGCGGGGGAACTGGGAGTGCGGGACGGCGTGCTGGTGGACCGGGCGTTCGCCGACGATCTGGTGTTGGCCGGCGTCGACACCATCCCGGTGGCCGGGCCGGTGGGCGTACTCGATGCGCTCGGGGCCGCGGCGCTGGCCCGCGCGGTCGACGTCCCCGACTCGGCGATCGCCTCGGCCCTGGCCGGCTTCCGGGTCGGCCGGCACCGGTCAGAACCGGTCGGGCTCATCGACGGGGTGGCGTTCGTCGACGACTCCAAGGCCACCAACCCCCACGCCGCCGAGGCCTCGATCCTGGCCTACTCGCGGGTGGTGTGGGTGGCCGGCGGAATGCTCAAGGGCGCCTCGATAGCGCAGGCAGTGGCCCGGGTGGCCGACCGACTGGCCGGTGTGGTCGTGATCGGGCGCGACCGGGCCGCCTTTGCCGACGCGTTATCGCGACACGCACCCGATGTCCCCGTGATCCAGGTTGTGACGCGGGAGGATGCTGTGGTGCATGAGACCAATGAGTCCAGTGTGACTGGCGGGACTCGAGTGATCGAAGCGTCCGGCCCGGGCCTTGGCCGTCGTGTCATGGCCGAGGCTGTCGCCGCCGCCGCCAGCCTGGCGCGGCCCGGCGACACGGTCTTGCTGGCCCCGGCAGGCGCCTCCTTCGATCAGTTCGCCGGCTACGGCGACCGTGGTGATGCCTTCGTCGACGCCGTTCGGGCCCGCTAGCGTCATGGACAGGCTGTGGTCCCGGTTCACGCGCCGGGGCGCTGAGTCCGTCGATGCCGGCAACCGCGAGTCGGCCTCCGGGGGTAAACCGCGGTTCGCCCCGCCGGCCGGCTTCGGCGCCTGGCTTGCCCGGCCGATGACGTCGTTTCATCTCATGGTCTCGGTCGCCGCACTGCTGACCACCCTCGGCCTGATCATGGTGCTGTCCGCCTCGGGCGTGCACTCCTACGACGAGGGCGGCTCGCCGTGGTCCATTTTCGCCCGGCAGGTGATGTGGGCGGGATTGGGTCTTTTCGCCTGTTGGGTGGCCTTGCGGCTGCCCGTACACTTCCTGCGCCGCATGGCTTTTCCCGCATTCGCCACAACAATCGTCTTGCTGGTTCTGGTGCTCATACCCGGCATCGGAAAGATTGCCAACGGCACCCGCGGCTGGTTCGTCTTCGGTGGGTTGTCCATGCAGCCGTCGGAATTGGCGAAGATCGCTTTCGTGATCTGGGGCGCGCACCTGCTCGCGACCCGGCGCATGGAGCGGGCATCGCTGCGGGAGATGCTGATCCCACTGATCCCGGCGGCGGTCATCGCCCTGGCACTCATCGTCGCCCAGCCCGATCTCGGTCAGACGGTGTCGCTGGGCATCATCCTGTTGGCTCTGCTCTGGTTCGCCGGCCTGCCACTGAAGGTGTTCGTCAGTTCGCTGCTGGCCACCGTCGCGGCGGCCGCGGTGCTGGCGGTCTCCGAGGGCTACCGCTCCGCCCGGGTTTCTTCATGGCTGGACCCCAGCGCCGATGCGCAGGGCGCGGGCTATCAAGCCCGGCAAGCCAAGTTCGCGCTGGCCAACGGCGGTATATTCGGTGACGGGCTGGGTCAGGGCACCGCCAAATGGAACTACCTGCCCAACGCCCACAACGACTTCATCTTCGCGATCATCGGCGAGGAGTTGGGTTTCATCGGAGCCTTCGGGCTGCTGTGCCTGTTCGGCCTGTTCGCCTACACCGGTATGCGGATCGCCAAGCGGTCCGCCGATCCGTTCCTGCGACTGTTGACCGCCACCACCTCCGCCTGGGTGATCGGGCAGGTGTTCATCAATGTCGGCTATGTGGTCGGTCTGCTGCCGGTCACCGGTATCCAGCTGCCGTTGATTTCGGCCGGCGGAACATCAACTGCCACAACGTTGTTCATGATCGGGCTGATGGCCAATGCGGCACGCCATGAACCTGATGCGGTCGCTGCGCTGCGGGCCGGCCGCGATGACCGGATGAACCGCCTGCTGCGGTTGCCGATGCCGGAGCAGTATCTGCCCAGTCGGATGGAGGCGCTGCGTGAGCGGCTGAAGTCCCGCCCGGACACCGCCAGGCCCACCCGGCCGCCGGCCAAGGCCGCCGGGACTCCTGCCAGGGCCGGGAAAGCCGCAAAGTCCGGGGCCAAAACGGCCAAGCCGGCCCGCGCTACGGGCCAGTCGCCGGAGCGCGGCCGCAAGGCCAAAGCGGGGACGGTGCATGCCGCGGGGCGGCGGTCGGGGCATGATGGAACCGCTTCGCGCAGCGCCGGGAACGATCCCGGCGCCCGGCAGCAGAGGCGTGCCGCCGCGGCGCAGGGCCGCACGCGGCAGGGGGACGGCCACGCCCGGCGGTCCCGCGTACTGGAAGGTCAGCGTTACGGGTGAGTGTCTCTGGGGTCGACGGCGGTGTGGGTCGCCGTGACTCGGGCGTCGACGAATCGCGTAATGACACGGTGTCGGTGGTCCTGGCCGGCGGAGGTACCGCCGGCCATGTGGAGCCCGCTCTGGCCGTTGCCGACGCGTTGAGTGCGGCCGAGCCGGGAATCCGGGTGTCCGCCCTGGGCACGGCGCGCGGTCTGGAGACCCGGTTGGTGCCCGATCG
The DNA here is from genome assembly GCA_964202555.1 of Mycobacterium sp. GTDB lineage: Bacteria > Actinomycetota > Actinomycetes > Mycobacteriales > Mycobacteriaceae > Mycobacterium. The sequence continues at coordinate 7,486 of CAXNJA010000001.1, read as the reverse complement.
GGGGTACGACTTGCGGCTGGTCACTCCGGTTCCACTGCCCCGCAGGCTCAACCTGGACCTGTTCCGATTACCGCTGCGGGTGCGTCGCTCGGTGAAGGAGACGCGGGCCGTGCTCGACGCGGTCGATGCCGATGTGGTGGTGGGCTTCGGCGGATATGTGGCGGTGCCGGCGTATCTGGCTGCGCGCGGCCGGGTGCCGGTGGTGGTGCACGAGGCCAATGCCCGGGCCGGGCTGGCCAACCGACTCGGCGCGCGGGTCGCCCGTCGGGTGCTGGCGGCGGTCCCGGGATCGGGGCTGGCGACGGCCGAGGTGGTCGGGATGCCGTTGCGGGCCTCGATCACCGGCTTGGACCGCGCTGCGCTGCGCGCCGAGGCCCGCGAGCACTTCGGCTTCGCCGAGGACGCCCGTGTGCTGCTGGTGTTCGGTGGATCCCAGGGCGCGGTCTCGATCAATCGCGCGGTGTCGGCCGCGGCCGACGGTCTGGCTGCGGCCGGGGTGTCGGTGCTGCATGCACACGGGCCGAAGAACACCCTGGACCTGCCCGCTCCCCGGCCGGGCGATCCGCCCTACGTCGCCGTGCCCTACCTGAACCGGATGGATCTCGCCTATGCCGCAGCGGATCTGGCGATCTGTCGCTCCGGGGCGATGACCGTCGCGGAGGTGTCCGCCGTGGGTCTGCCCGCTGTGTACGTTCCGCTTCCGATCGGCAACGGCGAACAGCGGCTCAATGCGCTGCCGGTGGTCGAGGCCGGTGGCGGGCTGCTCGTCGCCGACGCCGAGTTGACCCCGTCCTACGTCGGAGGCGAAGTGGTGGCACTGATCACCGACGCGCCACTGCTGGCCGCGATGACGGCGGCCGCGGCAGGGGTCGGCCACCGCGACGCCGCCCGGCGCATCGCCGAGATCGTCCTCGACGTCGCCCGGACCGGCCGAGGAGCGCGCCGATGACCCCCACACTGCCCCCGGAACTCGATCGGGTCCACATGGTCGGCATCGGAGGGGCCGGAATGTCCGGGATCGCCCGCATCATGCTCGACCGTGGTGCGTTGGTGTCCGGTTCGGATGCCAAGGAGTCCCGCGGGGTGGCCGCTCTGCGGGCCCGCGGCGCGCAGATCGCGATCGGCCACGACGCGACGAACCTCGATCTGCTGCCCGGCGGGCCCACCGCAGTCATCACCACCCATGCCGCCATTCCCAAGACCAATCCGGAACTGGTGGAGGCGCGCCGACGTGCCATCCCGGTGATCCTGCGGCCCGCCGTGCTGGCAAAGCTGATGGCCGGCAATCGCACCTTGCTGGTGACCGGTACCCACGGAAAGACCACCACCACCTCGATGCTCATTGTGGCGTTGCAGCACAGCGGATTTGATCCATCGTTCGCGGTGGGCGGCGACTTCGGCGAGGCGGGCACCAACGCCCACCACGGCAGCGGTGAGGTTTTCGTGGCCGAGGCCGACGAGAGCGACGGATCACTGCTGGAGTACACCCCCGACGTGGCGGTGGTCACCAACATCGAAGCCGACCACCTCGACTTCTTCGGCACCGCCGCGGCCTACACCGCGGTCTTCGACGAGTTCGTCGAGCAACTGGCGCCGGGCGGGGCACTGGTGGTGTGCGCCGACGACCCCGGCGCCGCCGCCCTTGGCGATCGCAGCGCAGCCATGGGGGTGAGGGTGCTGCGTTATGGCAGTACGTCGGCGCCCGATGCGGAGCTGGCGGGCGAACTGGTCAGCTGGGAGCAGTACGGAACCGGTGCGGTGGCCCATATCCACTTGGCGGGGGAGGCCAACCCGCGGGCGATGCGTCTGGCGGTCCCGGGCCGGCACATGGCGCTCAACGCGCTGGCCGCCCTGCTCGCCGCTGTCGAGGCCGGCGTTCCGGTGGAGCAGGCCCTCGACGCGTTGGCCGGATTTGAAGGCGTGCGCCGCCGATTTGAACTCGTCGGTACCGCCAACGGGGTGCGGGTCTTCGACGACTATGCCCACCACCCGACTGAGGTGCGCGCCGCGCTGACGGCGCTGCACACGGTGGCCCGACAGGACCCCGCCGGGCGGCCTAGTGCCTCCGGCGGCCGCAGCATCGTTGTATTCCAGCCGCATTTGTACTCCCGCACAAAGGCTTTCGCCCGGGAGTTCGCAGCCGCCCTGGACATCGCAGACAAGGTCTTCGTGCTGGACGTGTACGCCGCACGCGAGCAGCCGCTCACCGGGATAAGCGGTGCCACCATCGCCGAACACGTCACCGTTGCCGTGCGCTACCTGCCGGACTTCTCCGCGGTGGCACAACAGGTTGCCGCCGAGGTGGGGCCCGGCGACGTGGTGGTGACCATGGGAGCCGGGGACGTCACCATGCTGGGCCCGGAGATCATCGCTGCACTCAATGCCCGTGCCGGTGAACCTGGAGCCCATCGATGAGTGCCGACGGGCCCGAAACGGCCGGTTCCACCGCGCCGCCCGATGCCGCCCTCGACACCGCCGCCGATGAGGGCGACCTCGAGGTCGATCGTGAGGTTGACCTCGAGGACACGGACGGGCCGCTCGAAGACCTCAGCGACGGCCCTGCCGAGGATGACGCCGACGCCGTGGTCGACCTCGAGGGCCCGCGCCGGCGGGCACGTCGGGAACGCGCCGAGCGCCGCGCCGTCCAGCAACGCGCGGTTGCCATCGAGGAGGCCCGCCGGGAGGCCAAGCGCCGGGCCCGGGGGCAGGACGGCTCCGAGCCGCCACGCGAAGCTGCCCGGAATATCAAGGGCCTCAAGCTTTTTCTCTGGACGGCACTGTTGGTTCTGCTCAGCGTGGCGTTGGGGCTGGTGCTGTATTTCACCCCGCTGATGTCGGCTCGCTCCCTGGTCATCATCGGGACCGGTGCGGTGCCGAGCGAGGAGGTTGTGGCGGCTGCCGCCGTCAAGTTGGGCACTCCGCTGCTGCAGATCAACACCGATCAGGTGGCCGACCGGATCGCCGGTATCCGGCGCGTTGCCACTGCCCGGGTTCAGCGGGAGTATCCCTCCGCGGTGCGGGTCACCATCACCGAGCGAATCCCGGTGGCGTTCAAAGACTTCCCGGACGGGCCGCACCTGTTCGACCGGGACGGGGTGGACTTCGTCACAGCGCCACCGCCGCCGGGGTTGGCCTACCTCGATGTCGTCAACCCGGGACCGGCCGACCCGCCGACTCGATCCGCTCTTGAGGTGATGACGGCGCTGCGTCCCGAGGTGCTGGCTCAGGTCAGTCGGGTGGCGGCGCCGTCGGTGGCGTCGATCACCCTGTCCCTGCACGACGGGCGCACGGTGGTCTGGGGGACCACCGACCGCGCCGATGAAAAGTCCGAGAAGTTGACGGCACTGCTCACCCAACCCGGTCGCGTCTACGACGTGTCCAGCCCCGATCTGCCCACCGTCGGATAGTGCTGCGGCGGAATCGGACCGGGCCGAAAATTCCTTTCGACACGCGGGCGCGCCTCCCACATCCGTAGCCCGCCGGTCCTACGGTTCTCGGTAGCGAACAACTTGACATAACTCTAAGCCTCTGGTTGAGGTTGAGGGTTTCACCAGGGAAGTCGCCGCTTGTCACAGACCCACCCACCGGGCACAGTCCCACCACCGGAGGAAAGACCACACCGATGACCCCCCCGCATAACTATCTCGCCGTCATCAAGGTCGTTGGCATCGGCGGTGGCGGCGTCAACGCCGTCAACCGGATGATCGAGCAGGGACTCAAGGGTGTTGAGTTCATCGCCATCAACACCGACGCCCAGGCCCTGCTCATGAGCGACGCCGACGTCAAACTCGACGTCGGCCGCGACTCCACCCGGGGGCTCGGCGCCGGGGCCGATCCGGATGTGGGCCGCAAGGCCGCCGAGGACGCCAAGGATGATATCGAGGAACTGTTGCGCGGCGCCGACATGGTGTTCGTGACGGCCGGCGAGGGTGGCGGAACCGGCACCGGCGGCGCGCCGGTGGTGGCCAACATCGCCCGCAAGCTCGGCGCGCTCACCGTCGGTGTGGTGACCCGCCCGTTCTCCTTCGAGGGCAAGCGGCGGGCCGGGCAGGCGGAGGCCGGCATCACCGCACTGCGGGAAAGCTGCGACACCCTCATCGTCATCCCCAACGACCGGCTGCTGCAGATGGGCGACGCGGGAGTCTCATTGATGGACGCCTTCCGCAGCGCCGACGAGGTGCTGCTCAACGGTGTGCAGGGCATCACCGACCTGATCACCACCCCGGGCCTGATCAACGTCGACTTCGCAGACGTCAAGGGCGTCATGAGCGGGGCGGGCACCGCCCTGATGGGTATCGGGTCGTCGCGCGGCGAGGGACGCGCCCTGAAGGCCGCCGAGATGGCCATCAACTCCCCGCTGTTGGAAGCGTCCATGGAAGGCGCCCAGGGTGTGCTGATGTCCATCGCCGGCGGCAGTGACCTCGGACTCTTCGAGATCAACGAGGCCGCCTCGCTGGTCCAGGAATCCGCTCACTCCGACGCCAACATCATCTTCGGCACCGTCATCGACGATTCCCTGGGCGACGAGGTGCGCGTCACGGTGATCGCGGCGGGCTTCGACGCCAACAGCGGTAACCGCAAGCCGATCATCATCGGTGAGGCCACCACCGGTCCCGCCATCGCCGCCCCGGCCACCCCGGCCGTCGAGGTGCCGCAGGCGGTGCCGGCTGCCCCGGCGCCGCCCCCGCCGACGGTGTCCACCACCCACACCTTCGCCCCGGTCAGCGCAGGCCAGGTCACCGGTTCGCCGCTGTTCGAGCCGCTCACCCCGGTCTCGGCGCGCACCAATGGCTCCTCACCCTTCGGCGACGAGGATGACGACGTCGACGTGCCGCCGTTCATGCGGCACTGACCGCGGCCGCCGGCGCCCCCGGAGGACACTGAGCCTGTGACTGTCCGCGTCCGCCGCGTCACCACCACCCGCTCCGGCGGAGTTTCGGCGCCGCCGTACCACTCGTTCAATCTCGGCGACCATGTCGGTGACGATCCGGCGGCGGTGGCAGCCAATCGCGCCCGGCTGGCCTCGGCCATCGGCCTACCGGCCGATCATGTGGTGTGGATGAACCAGGTCCACTCCGCCCATGTCGAGTTCGTCGACTCTCCCCGCGACCAGGCCCTTGACGCCACCGATGCTCTGGTGACCCGCACGCCGCGGCTGGCGCTGGCCGTGGTCACCGCCGACTGTGTGCCGGTGCTCTTGGCCGACGCCCGTGCCGGCGTGATTGGCGCCGCCCACGCCGGCCGGGTGGGAGCGGCCAACGGCGTGGTGCTGCGCACACTGGAGGAGATGATCACTCAAGGCGCGCACGTCCAAGACGTCTCGGTGCTACTAGGCCCCTCGGTGAGCGGGCCCAACTACGAGGTGCCTGAGGAGATGGCCGCGGAGGTCGAGGCCAGGCTGCCCGGCAGTCGAACAACTACGAGTCGCGGGACTCCGGGGCTGGATTTGAAAGCCGGTATCGCACGCCAACTCCGCGACGCCGGCGTCACCGCAATCGATATCGAACCGCGCTGTACGGCGGCCGATCCCGCGTTGTTCAGCCACCGCCGGGATAACCCCACCGGTCGGTTGGCATCGCTGGTGTGGATGGAGTGACGGCCGTGACGGGCGCCGGCGCAGCCGACCGGGTGGGGGAGTTGACCGCCGCTCTGGTGGCGTTGCGGTCCCGTTTGGCAGCTGCTGCGGTGTCGGCCGATCGGGCGGTGGAGGAGATCACCTTGCTCCCGATCACCAAATTCTTTCCGGCCACCGACGTCGCGATCCTGTGGCGGCTGGGATGCCGGGCGTTCGGAGAATCCCGGGAACAGGAAGCCGTGGCAAAAATCGGCGAGTTCACCCGGCTTGTCGGCGGGGAAGGCCAAGAGCGAAGTCGCCCGGGGCCCGATCCCGATCCCGATGCAGCCCGCTGGCACATGGTCGGCCAGATTCAGCGCAACAAAGCCAAGAGCATTGCGGCCTGGGCCGATACCGTCCATTCGGTGTCCACCGACCGGGTGGCCGAGGCCCTGGACAGGGCGGCCGCAGAGGCCCTCGACGCCGGCCGTCGCAGCCGGCCACTGCGGGTTTTCGTGCAGATCAGCCTCGACGGCGACACCACCCGCGGTGGAGTGGACGTCGCCGACCATGCCGCGGTGGACCGGATCTGCGCGCAGATCGCCGACTCCCGGGCGTTGGATCTGGTCGGCTTAATGGCTGTCCCGCCGGTGGGTGCCGATGCCGATTCCGCCTTCGCGGCGCTGGGCGATGAACACCGCCGGATCCGGCACGCCCACCCGGAAGCCACTGAGCTGTCCGCCGGGATGTCAGGAGACCTCGAAGCTGCGGTGCGACACGGTTCAACGTGTGTGCGTGTCGGTACGGCGCTTATGGGCAAACGTCCTCTAGCGTCTCCCTGAGTAGTCACTCCAGTCACAGGTTCATCACGAACATCTAGCACCACAGACACTTACTCAGCTCTAGAAGGGTCACGAGGATGAGCACTCTGCACAAAGTCAAGGCTTACTTCGGCATGGCGCCGATGGACGACTACGAGGACGAGTACTACGAGGACGACGACCGCGACACCGGACGCGGCCGCGGGTTCTCCCGCCGCGCCGACCGTTTCGCCGACGAGAGCTACGACGACCCCCGCGGTGCCGGTCGCTACGACGACGTCCGCGGCGATGTCCGTTCGGCCGGCCGGTATGACGATCCCCGGGTGGCCCACGATTACGACGACCGCGATGCCGATTACCCGCCGACCGGCGGATTCCGCGCAGCCGGTTATGCAGAGGAACCGCGTTTCCGCGGGCGGGAATTCGACCGCCCGCAAGCTTCCCGTCTGGGTGCGATGCGCGGCTCGACCCGCGGGGCCCTGGCGATGGACCCGCGCCGGATGGCCATGCTGTTCGAAGAGGGCAGCCCGCTGTCGAAGATCACCACGCTGCGTCCCAAGGACTACAACGAGGCACGCACCATCGGTGAGCGCTTCCGCGATGGCCAGCCGGTGATCATGGATCTGGTGTCGATGGACAACGCTGACGCCAAACGACTGGTGGATTTCGCCGCCGGCCTGGCGTTCGCATTGCGTGGGTCCTTCGACAAGGTTGCCACCAAGGTGTTCCTGCTGGCTCCGGCCGATGTCGATGTCACCGCTGAGGAGCGTCGCCGGATCGCTGAGGCCGGGTTCTACAGCTATCAGTGACCACCGGGCCGGGAGTCGGAGTCGGTAGGCTGATCTCGCGCTGGTTTAATCGGCGCCACCGCCCGACCCGCGCCGCGATGCAAAGGACTCCCTTGAGGTGAAGCCTGTCTTCGAGATCATCGGCTTCGCGCTCTTTATCTTCTGGTTGTTGCTTATCGCTCGGATCGTCGTGGAATTCATCCGGTCGTTCAGTCGGGACTGGCATCCGCGTGGCGCCACGGTGGTGGTGCTGGAGGCGATCATGACCGTCACCGACCCGCCGGTGAAGCTGCTCCGCCGGGTGATACCGCAGCTCACCATCG